>NZ_JBJDNK010000017.1:0-126954 GCF_044900175.1 Pseudomonas sp. NPDC088444 | reverse complement strand
TTCTACAGCAGCGTCTCATCTTGTCAAGCGGTTATTTTCAGAAGTTTTCAAAATTTCTTTTTCAACTTCAACCACTTGCGCTTCGTTCGATTTGGTATCTCACGTTAGCGGGAGGCGAATTCTACAGCGTTACTCGCTGCTGTCAACACCCTTTTTTCACCGCTTTCGATTCGAGCCACAAGCCGGAAAACCGAAGCACTTCCAACTCTATCTAGAAACCGTTAACTCGTTGATCTACAAGGAGTTTTCGGTTCCGACTGCGCCGGAAGTGGGGCGAATTATAGAGACATCTGAAGGGGCGTCAACCTTTAATTTAACGTTTTTGTGAAAAAGACAGAATCCGAAGCAAATCAATCACTTCCTTCTGTTTATATAGGAAATTGGCACCCACCAACTCCCTAATAAAAGAGCTACAGAACACCCGCTTCACGCAACGTCATGACAGCCTCATCTGAAAGCCCCAAAACGCCCGTCAGCACTTCAAGTGTGTGCTCGCCCAATAGCGGCGGCGCGCGCCGATATTCCACAGGCGTTCCAGATAACCGAATAGGGCTCGCCACTTGAGGCACCGTTCCGCCCAAAGCATGGGGCAACTCAACCCTAAGGCCCCGCGCCTGTACCTGAGGGTCCGCGAACACCTGCGCAACATCGTTGATTGGCCCACAGGGCACCCCCGCCTGCTCAAGCGCAGCCACCCACTCAGCGGTGGTCTTGAATACCGTCGCCTGACGAATCAGAGGAATCAGCTCAGTTCGATGAGCCACACGCTGCTTGTTGGTCGCAAAGCGCGGATCATCAGCCCACTGCGGCTGACCCGCGACTTCCGCAAACTTACGGAACTGGCCGTCGTTGCCCACGGTAAGGATGAAATCGCCATCCGCCGTCGGAAAATCCTGATAGGGCACGATGTTCGGATGCGCATTGCCAAGGCGCCGAGGTGGCACGCCGGTGGTCAGATAGTTCATGGCCTGATTCGCCAGGCATGCCACCTGCACATCCAGCAATGCCATATCGATGTGCTGCCCCACCCCACCCTGATCACGGTGCGCCAATGCCGCAAGAATCGCCGACGTCGAATACAACCCCGTAAGAATGTCGGTCAGTGCCACGCCGACTTTCACAGGCCCAGCACCTTCATCCCCCTCGGGACGCCCGGTCAGACTCATCAGTCCGCCGAGCCCCTGAATCATGAAGTCATAACCCGCGCGCTTCGCATACGGCCCGGTTTGCCCGAAGCCGGTGATCGAGCAGTAGATAAGCCCTGGGTTTTCCGCTCGTAGCGATTCGTAGTCAAGGCCATAGGCCTTGAGGCCGCCGACCTTGAAGTTCTCGATCACGATGTCGGACTTCGCCGCCAGCTCACGCACGAGCTTCTGACCCTCAGGCCGAGTGAAATCGATGGTGACCGACTGCTTGTTCCGATTCGCCGACAGGTAGTACGCCGCTTCAGAAGTGTTCTCGCCTCGCGAATCCTTCAAGAAGGGTGGCCCCCAGGCGCGCGTATCATCGCCATTGCCGGGACGCTCGATCTTGATCACGTCAGCGCCGAGGTCAGCCAGGATTTGCCCCGCCCAAGGTCCGGCCAGCACCCTAGACAGGTCCAGCACACGCAAATGTGACAGCGCGCCCATGGCCGACTCCTTAATAGAACGCCTGAATGCCGGTCTGCGCACGCCCCAGAATCAGCGCATGCACATCATGAGTGCCTTCATAGGTATTCACGACTTCCAGGTTAACCAGATGGCGAGCAATGCCGAACTCGTCGGAAATCCCGTTACCACCGAGCATGTCGCGAGCCATACGTGCGATATCCAGCGACTTGCCACACGAATTGCGCTTCATGATCGAAGTGATTTCTACTGCCGCTGTGCCCTCATCCTTCATACGACCCAGACGCAGGCAGCCTTGAAGAGCCAGCGTAATCTCGGTCTGCATGTCGGCCAGCTTTTTCTGGATCAACTGATTGGCTGCCAATGGACGCCCAAACTGCTGACGATCCAGGGTGTACTGCCTAGCAGTGTGCCAACAGAACTCGGCCGCACCCAACGCCCCCCATGAGATGCCATAGCGCGCCGAGTTAAGGCAGGTAAACGGCCCTTTCAGACCGCGCACATCCGGAAAGATGTTCTCTTCGGGCACAAACACATTGTCCATGACAATCTCGCCAGTGATCGACGCGCGCAGGCCGACCTTGCCGTGTATCGCCGGAGCACTCAGCCCCTGCCAGCCCTTTTCCAGGACGAAGCCTCGGATATCCCCGGCATCGTCTTTCGCCCAAACGACGAAGACATCAGCGATTGGACTGTTGGTAATCCACATTTTGCTACCGGTCAGGCGATAACCGCCTTCAACCGTTCTGGCGCGGGTGATCATCGCGCCAGGGTCGGAGCCATGGTTAGGCTCGGTCAGGCCAAAACAGCCAATCCATTCGCCAGACGCCAACTTTGGCAGGTACTTCTGCTTCTGCGCCTCAGTGCCAAATTCGTTGATTGGCACCATGACCAGTGAGGATTGCACGCTCATCATCGAACGGTAGCCAGAATCAACGCGCTCAACCTCGCGGGCGATCAAGCCGTAGCAGACGTAATTCAGGCCGCTGCCACCATATTGCTCAGGGATGGTCGCGCCGAGCAGGCCGACTTCGCCCATTTCGCGAAAGATGGCAGGGTCGGTCTGCTCATGGCGGAAAGCTTCAAGCACGCGGGGCGCAAGTTTGTCCTGGGCGAATTGTTCGGCGCTGTCACGAACCATGCGCTCCTCTTCAGTGAGCTGCTGATCCAGTAACAGTGGATCAATCCAGTTGAAGCTTGCCTTACCGCCCATGACTTTCTCCTCGCTCAATGATGTTCCCGGTCGATGCCGGGAAAAGTCGTGGATTGATCCTAGGCGCGGATCGGCATGCGGGCAAACGAGGATTCCGAACAGACCTGTGCTAATTTCTCATTCCGAAAACCAATAAAAAACGCTATCCGGCTCGGATAAGTGAGGTTCGCGTACATGCGCCGTAAAATTCCCAGCACTGCCGCCTTGGTCAGCTTTGAAGCTGCCGCCCGTCATGAGAGCTTTACGAAGGCCGCTGAAGAACTTTCCCTCACCCAAAGTGCGATCTGCCGACAGATTGGTAGCCTTGAGGAGTTCCTCAATGTGGAGCTGTTCCGACGCTCGCGTAGAGGGGTGAAGCTCACAGAAGCAGGGCTTTCCTACAGTCGGCGTGTCGCCATGCAACTCGATGCGGTAGAGCGCGACACCTTGTCTGTAATGGGACACCAGGGTGCAAACGTGATCGAACTCGCCGTTGTTCCGACTTTTGGCACCCAATGGCTGCTGCCTCGCCTCAAGGACTTCCAGCAGCAGAACCCTGACGTAACGATCAACCTGACTAACCGCACGCGGCCTTTCCTATTCGCCGACACTGACTTCGACGCCGCCATCTACTTCGGCGACGCAGACTGGTCAGGTACGGAATCTCATCGCTTGATGAGCGAAAACCCGATGCCGGTTTGTAGTCCTCAATTAATGGGCAACAAATCCAGACTCTCTGCGCGTGAATTGTCCGAGATGCCGTTGCTGCAACAAACCACGCGCCCATACGCCTGGCGCCAGTGGTTCAATTCGATGGACATGAATATCGCCCGCGACATGACAGGCCCGCGTTACGAGCTATTCTCCATGCTCGCTCAGGCGGCGATGCATGAGATGGGCGTGGCATTGATTCCACCTTTTCTGATTCAGCGCGAGCTGGCTGAGCAACGCTTGGTAGTGGCGAACGCTTATGCACTTTCGAGCGTAAAAGCCTATTACTTGATGATTCCAGAGCGAAAAGTCGAATCTGCGTCATTAAAAGCGTTTCGAGACTGGCTGGTGGAACAAGCTGAAACCTATGCACTGCCTTGACTTTCGGCAATTAGCGCAACATTCATGACTTTGTAGTCAGGTAATTTTAAGCACTACATATATCTCTCAATGTCGCATTTAAGAAACACCTGTGTTCTTTATCCAAAACAGGCTGAAAGCTTTATATGACGGGGCTTACAGCCTGATTGCGCACCATTCTTGTGATCGATACAAAAAAAACTTCAAACACTCCATATATCGCTGCACACCTTTAAATATAAGGCCTGTAGCGCTTTGTTGCGTCAAACGGTCACAGGGTGACTTGTAGTTAAAGACACGTCGCGTTACAGAATTCCTTGAACCCCCAGATTTCCGCCTGCAAAATGCCGCGCCCCGTCTTTTCTGGCGGGGACGTGGTGATCGCTGCCCCAGACGCGCCATCCGCAGTGCGCTGGCCTATTTTTAAAAGATAAAAAGATCACGCAGGAGATTTGACGTGCACATTGGTGTCCCTCTAGAAACCCAGTCCGGTGAAACTCGGGTTGCTGCTACTCCGGAAACCATCAAGAAGCTCATTGGCCAGGGTCATAAGGTCACCGTTCAGTCGGGCGCAGGCATTACCGCCAGCGTCACGGACAGTGCCTATGAAGCGGCAGGTGCTTCGATTGGCAGCGCTGCCGAAGCCTTCGGTGCCGAGCTGATCCTCAAGGTCGTCGCGCCCAGCGACAGCGAACTGTCTCTGATCAAGAGCGGTACGGTTGTCATTGGGATGCTCAACCCGTTCAACAACGAGATCATCGCCAAGATGGCCGAGCGCGGGATTACCGCCTTCGCCCTCGAAGCAGCGCCGCGCACCTCACGCGCGCAGAGCCTCGACGTGCTGTCTTCGCAAGCCAACATCGCCGGTTACAAATCGGTGCTGCTGGCCGCGCATCACTATCCGCGTTTCATGCCGATGCTGATGACCGCCGCCGGTACGGTGAAAGCCGCTCGCGTGTTGATCCTGGGTGCCGGTGTCGCCGGTCTGCAAGCCATCGCCACTGCCAAACGTCTTGGTGCAGTCATCGAGGCTTCCGACGTGCGCCCTGCGGTGAAGGAGCAGATCGAGTCGCTGGGCGCCAAGTTCGTCGACGTGCCTTATGAGACTGACGAAGAACGTGAGTGCGCAGTAGGCGTAGGCGGTTACGCACGCCCGATGCCCGCGAGCTGGATGCAGCGTCAGGCCGTGGCCGTTCACGAACGAGCCAAACAGGCAGACATCGTCATCACCACCGCGCTTATTCCGGGTCGCAAGGCTCCGGTGCTGCTGAGTGCGGAAACCGTCGCGCAGATGAAGCCTGGCTCGGTAGTCATCGACCTCGCCGCAGCTCAGGGCGGCAACTGCCCGCTGACCGTTGCCGATCAGGTGGTGGTCGAGCACGGTGTGACCATCGTTGGCCACACCAACCTGCCTGCACTGGTGGCGGCTGACGCGTCTGCTCTTTATGCACGCAACCTGCTGGATTTCCTGAAGCTGGTCTTCACCAAGGAAGGCCAGTTCGAGATCAACCTCGAAGACGACATCGTCGCCGCGTGCCTGATGTGCCGCGACGGCCAGATCGTGCGCAAGAACGGCTGAGGATAAAAACAATGGAAGACATGCTGATCTCTCATGGCGTCTACAACCTGATCATCTTCGTGCTGGCGATCTACGTCGGCTACCACGTGGTCTGGAACGTCACCCCTGCACTGCACACCCCGCTAATGGCCGTGACCAACGCCATTTCGGCGATCGTCATCGTCGGCGCCATGCTGGCTGCTGCCCTGACCGTCACCCCACTGGGCAAAACCATGGGCACGCTGGCCGTCGCACTGGCTGCGGTAAACGTGTTCGGTGGCTTTCTGGTCACTCGCCGCATGCTGGAAATGTTCAAGAAGAAAGCGCCTAAAGCGAAAGACGAGGTATCGAAGTAATGAGCATGAACCTCGTCACCCTGTTGTACCTCGTTTCGGCGATCTGCTTCATTCAGGCCCTTAAAGGCCTGTCGCACCCAACCACCTCCCGTCGCGGCAACCTGTTCGGCATGTGCGGCATGGGTCTGGCAGTGCTGACCACCATCGGCCTGGTGTTCAAACTGGCTGCGCTGTCCACCGACGGCGCCAGCGCTGGCATCGGTTACATCATCGTCGGTCTGCTGGTCGGCGGCACCGCCGGTTCGATCATGGCCAAGCGCGTTGAGATGACCAAGATGCCTGAGCTGGTCGCGTTCATGCACAGCATGATCGGTCTGGCGGCGGTATTCATCGCCATCGCCGCGGTAGTCGAGCCTCAGTCGTTGGGCATCGTTGCGCACCTGGGCGATTCGATCCCGACCGGTAACCGTCTGGAGCTGTTCCTCGGCGCCGCCATTGGTGCGATCACCTTCTCCGGGTCGGTCATCGCCTTCGGCAAGCTGTCGGGCAAGTACAAGTTCCGCCTGTTCCAAGGCGCACCGGTACAGTTCGCCGGTCAGCACAAGCTGAACCTGATCCTGGGCCTGGCCACGCTATTCTTCGGTCTGACGTTCATGTTCACCGGCAGCCTGTTCGCCTTCGCGATCATGCTGATTCTGGCGTTCGTGATCGGCGTGCTGCTGATCATCCCGATTGGTGGCGCTGATATGCCCGTGGTCGTGTCGATGCTCAACAGCTATTCGGGCTGGGCAGCGGCGGGTATCGGCTTCTCGCTGAACAACTCGATGCTGATCGTGGCCGGTTCGCTGGTCGGCTCGTCCGGTGCGATTCTGTCCTACATCATGTGTAAGGCCATGAACCGCTCGTTCTTCAACGTGATCGGCGGTGGCTTCGGCGGCGCGGCAGACGCGGGCGATGCCGGTGGCGCCAAAGAAGCACGTCCGGTGAAATCCGGCTCGGCGGACGACGCCACTTTCCTGCTGACCAACGCTGACACCGTGATCATCGTTCCGGGCTACGGCCTTGCAGTGGCGCGAGCTCAGCACGCGCTGAAAGAGCTGACCGAGAAGCTGACCCACGCCGGTGTGACCGTGAAGTACGCAATCCACCCGGTGGCCGGGCGTATGCCGGGCCACATGAACGTGCTGCTCGCCGAGGCCGAAGTGCCGTACGACCAGGTGTTCGAGATGGAAGACATCAACTCCGAGTTCGGTCAGGCCGACGTGGTGTTGGTATTGGGTGCCAACGACGTGGTTAACCCGGCGGCGAAGAACGATCCGAAATCGCCGATCGCGGGCATGCCGATTCTCGAAGCCTTCAAGGCCAAGACGATCATCGTCAACAAGCGTTCGATGGCCAGCGGCTATGCCGGTCTGGACAACGAACTGTTCTACCTCGACAAAACCATGATGGTTTTTGGCGACGCCAAGAAAGTCATCGAAGACATGGTCAAGGCCGTCGAATAAAGGCTCTGGCCTGCGGCTGAACGAACCCTCGACGCATGTATCGGTCGAGGGTTTTTTACAGCCTGCGTAAAGGTGTTTTGCGCTGAAACCCGCTAATTAGAGCCCTCTAATGCGACCTTGGTCGTGAAGCCAAACAAGCTCAAATCTCTAGACTTGGGCTTTCGCATCCTTGTACCGAGATAAAAAAACCATGCACCGTGAACGTATCCGCCTGCCTTCGCTGATGAGCAAGGTAATGAGCGCGGCCGATGCCGCATCCCTGATCAAAGATGGCATGACCGTCGGCATGAGCGGCTTTACCCGCGCTGGCGAAGCCAAGGCTGTTCCGAAGGCGTTGGCCGAGCGCGCCAAGGCGTCTCCGCTGAAGATCAGCCTGATGACCGGCGCCAGCCTGGGCAACGATCTGGACAAGCAATTGACTGAAGCAGGCGTGCTGTCCCGCCGCATGCCGTTTCAAGTCGACAACACCTTGCGCAAGGCCATCAACGACGGCTCGGTCATGTTCATCGACCAGCATTTGTCCGACACCGTGGAGCAACTCCGCAACCGTCAGATCAAGCCCGTGGACATCGCCATCATTGAATGCGTCGCCATTACCGAGGAAGGCCATCTGGTGCTCTCCACATCGGTGGGCAACTCGGCGAGCTTCGCGATTCTGGCGGAGAAGGTGATCGTCGAAATCAACACCGCGCAGCCACTTGAGCTTGAAGGTCTGCACGACATCTATATCCCGACGTACCGTCCGACGCGCCTACCCATCCCGGTACTGAAGGCGGACAGCCGAATCGGCAGCCAGGCGGTTAAGATCGATCCGGCCAAGATCGTCGGCATCGTTTTCAGCGACCAGACCGACTCACCTTCAACTGTACTGCCCGCCGACGCTGAAACGCAGGCCATCGCAGGCCACCTGGTGGAGTTCCTGAAGAACGAAGTGCGCCAGAACCGCCTGACCAACCAGTTGATGCCGCTGCAGGCTGGCGTGGGCACCATCGCCAACGCAGTGATGACAGGCCTGATCGACTCACCGTTCCACGATCTGGTGATGTACTCCGAAGTGCTGCAAGACTCGACCTTTGACCTGTTCGAGGCAGAGAAGATGGTGTTTGCATCGGGCTGCTCCATGACGCTGTCCGAACGCAAGCACAACGCGGTGTACGACAACCTCGACCAGTACAAAAGCAAACTGTTATTGCGTCCGCAGGAAATTTCAAACCACCCTGAAGTCGTGCGCCGCCTGGGCATCATCGGTATCAACACGGCGCTCGAGTTCGACCTGTACGGCAACGTCAACTCCACCCACGTGGGTGGCACGCGGATGATGAACGGCATTGGCGGCTCGGGAGACTTCGCGCGCAACGCGCACCTGGCGATCTTCGTTACCAAGTCCATTGCCAAAGGCGGCGCGATTTCCAGCGTGGTGCCGATGGTCAGCCACGTGGACCATACAGAACACGACGTGGACATTCTGGTCACCGAGCAAGGGCTGGCTGATTTGCGCGGCCTGGCGCCTCGCGAACGCGCCCGCGTAATCATCGATAACTGTGTTCATCCCGCTTACCGCGACGCGCTGAATGACTATTTCCGCCGTGCATGTGCCATCGGAGGACACACGCCACACGTGCTGCGCGATGCACTCAGTTGGCACCTGAACCTGGAAGAAACCGGTCGCATGCTGGCGGTGTGAGAAAACAGTTTGCAAGTGGCGACGACCATTCGTCGCCACTGCCTTCCATCTGAACACGTTATTTTCAAAAACTGTTCTGCTGTACCGGTAGTTTTTAGCCCTAAAAACACAGATTTCACTATTTCAGCGCACAAAATGCATCAAATTGGTGCTCACCGGTACAGTTGCCCCAAATACGAACAAAACAGTGACCTCTCACAGTTAACTGAAGCAGCACAATTCAGGTGAACTGTGTCTGGAGAGAGGAGGGCAACGAGAGGAAGATTGTCACCAATCAAGTCACTATCTAATCCCGCCACAAGCGGAAGGAAGAAGCACCATGGAACGCACCGTAAGTTCCGAACTGTTTGTCGAAGAAAATGCAAAATCCGCTCAAGGCTCCCTGCCGCTGCGTATGTTCGCCAACCTGATGCTCTGGCAGCGTCGCTTGTCCAGCCGCCATCAACTGGCTCGTCTGGATGCTCGTCTGCTGGCTGACGCCGGTATCAGCGAATCCCAGCGTTACGAAGAGCTGAGCAAGCCGTTCTGGCGCTAAGTTAGCGTCTGCTGGTCCCAGGCTACGCGCCTCTCACCAGCAACCCGAATTCATATAAAACCCGTCGCAGGTGACTGCTGACGGGTTTTATCGTTTGTGGCGATTGAATTTTCTGGGCAAGCCCTAGTTACGTTCCGCGCTGAATGGTTTCGCGTCTGTGGGAGCTGGCTTGCTGGTGAATGCGTAAAGGCAGTTGCATCAATGTTGTCTGATACACCTCCTTCGCCACCAAGGCGGCTCCCACAAAACCGCACATTAGGTACAGTTTAATAAAAACAAAATACAACAAGTACAGTCGTTGATATTCAAGGACTCCAGGCCGCTGGCAAATCGCCCTGATAGTCCGTAATGGCTTGTTACGCTAGTCTTATGGCACCTTTGCCCTATCGCCTGCGAGACCGCTTTGCTCCTCGTCCGTTATGCGTGTGCGGTTTTCCAGATCTACCTTTTTTGGAGTTCATCTATGTCTCGGCTTCGCCTGCTTAGCGCAACTGCGCTTTTGATTGCCGCTACCGGAGCTCAGGCTTCGAGCTTCGTGGTCACTACCGACACGCTGGTTCGTGCGCTGGACGCTTCCTCCAACGCCACTTCGAAGATTTCCTCTTCATTCCATGACGACAAGATCGTACTCGCCGCCCGCGACGACGCTGCCAGCTTCGTGGCCAGCAATGGCGATATACGTGGTGTGCATCTGGAAGGCGCGTTCCAGCACATCCGTGAAGTCAGCCCAGGCCTGAACGCCACCGACGCACAATTGGCTCAAGCGATTCTGGCGATCTGATTCAGCAACGCGACAGCTTTTGCACGGCATGCCCCGACACCTTCACTGGCTCTGGCCGGGGCATTTGCGCTAGCCTTGCGATTCGTTTTATCACTACCGAAGACTCATGCATTCATTGACTCGCCTGTTGATTGCAGCGACTGCCAGCCTGATGTGCATTTCACAGGCTCAAGCGTTCGACACAACCACACAAAGCCTGATCAAAAGCGGTTACGCCACCAGCCAGGTGACGACCGGGCCTTTCGAGAACAAACTGATACTTGCCGCCCAGGATGATGCTGCAGCGTTCATTGCCACTGATGGCCAACTGCGAGGAGCACAATTGGAGTCGGCGTTGATGTATCTGCGCCAAACCACGCCAAAACTTCATGCCAGCGACCTTGAACTGGCGCAGGCAATCCTCGTCCAATAATCACTTTTTGCATCTCTTGTATTTCTGGAGCCGTTCCATGCGTACCCCGCTGATCGCCGCTGCCCTCGGCCTGCTGTTGCTGACCGATGTTGCGCACGCGCAAACCCTGAAAGCCACCAGTAACATTGTTGTTCGCGCATTCGGGCGCAGCGTTGATTTCTCCTCCGACACCACCTCGTCAGTGCGTAACTGGAAAATGGTCGTGGAAGCGCAAGACGACGCCGCCAGCTACGTCGCCAGCAACGGTGATATCCACGGCGCCCGTCTGGATGCCGCATTCGCCACGTTGCGCGAGCGTCTGCCGGAAGCCCGTAACGCCAGTGATCAGGATCTGGCCGAAGCCATCCTCGCACTGTGAGGCGCGTAGCCGTCTGGCTGCTGGCGTCGGCGCTCTCGCTGATCTGCACGAGCGCCTTCGCCGATCTGAGCCTGTCGCTCTACACCGACGGGCTTGATGCTGCACAACAAAAAGCCAGCCAGACGTTGCTCGATGAAGCCATGGCGCATTTGCCGCCCATGTTCATCAGCAAAATGGATCGAAAAGTCGACGTCCACTGGACCGACGACATGCCGTCCAACGCCTATGGACGCGCCGACGGGCCTTATCGCCTGGACCTGAATCAACGCCTGCTGGCGGGTTTGACCGACGGCAGCGCAGCCACGACCAAAACCAATCGCCCTCACGGCACCGTGCGCGAAGAAATGCTCGCGACCGTGCTGCACGAACTGACCCATATCTACGATCACGCCCAGCTTTGGTCGCCGGAAGAACGCAAGCAGATCATCGCCTGCACCCGGCAGGGCAACAGCATGGGCAAGATTGGCCTGCGTGACAGTTGCCGGGGACAAACCGACCGACGCTTCACGTTGAGCGATGACCCGCGCCTGCTGGACCTCGCAGGCTGGCCGCAATACGTCGGGCGGCGAGGGGAGCGTGAAGAGCGCAACGGGCAAGTCGCCCGCAGCCCTGACATTTACGAGATCACCAGTCCGCTGGAGTTCGTCGCGGTCAACATGGAGTATTTCCTGCTAGACCCGGCCTACGCCTGCCGTCGCCCCGCGCTCTACGACTACTACAAACAACAGTTCAACTGGGCGCCTGCTGCGAAAAATGACTGTCCGACGTCTTATCCCTACCTCAATGCTGGTAACGACTTCGCGCGCGAGCCGCTGGGCAAACTCGACCCGGAGCGTGTGTATGAAGTCGACTATTTGCTGGCCGAGGCCAATCAGAATCTGGTGAGTCGCTGGGGCCACAGCATGCTGCGTCTGGTGATCTGTAAGCCGGGTCGCCCCCGTGGGCCAGATTGTCGACTGGATCTGGATCAACACCTGGTGCTGTCCTACCGCGCCTTCGTCAATGACCTGCAATTGTCCAGTTGGAGCGGCCTGACCGGGGCTTATCCGTCCCGGCTGTTCGTACTGCCGCTGGGGCAAGTGATCGACGAATACACCAAAACCGAGCTGCGTAGCCTGGCTTCAGTGCCATTGAAGTTGTCCCGACAAGAGATCGACGGGCTGGTACAACACGCCGCCGAGATGCACTGGGCGTACGACGGCAATTACTGGTTTCTGTCCAACAACTGCGCGGTGGAGAACCTGAAACTGTTACGCAGTGGCACCAACGACCCTCGACTGGTTGGGCTGGACAGCATCTTGCCCAACGGCTTGCTGGAAGTGCTCAAGGGCAGGGGGCTAGCGGACACGAGCGTACTGGACGATCCGAAGCGGGCCTTGCGCCTTGGCTATCGCTTCGACTCGTACCGGGACCGCTATCAGGCGATGTTCGATGTGCTGCGCAAAAGCACTGACGTGAAAGAGAAGTCTGTCGAGGACTGGCTCGCGCTGCCTGCGAAAGAGCGGCAACCCTATTTCGCCAAGGCGGATTTGAGGGCCAGCGCGGCATTGTTGTTGCTGGAACAGGCCAGCATGCGGCGCCAATTGTTGCTGGCGCAGGACGAGGTCAAGCAACGCTATCTGAGTGCAGTGGAGAAGAAGGACAACCGCGTATCCCAGGCCACTGGCACCTTGCAGGACATCCTGGCCAACAGCGGCTTCCTCAGTCGCCCGGCTGAGTTGCTCGGTAGCGGCGGGTATGGATTACCGCAGGAAGGCGAGTGGGGTCGACTTGAGGCCGAGAGCAGCCAGCGACAGAAACAGTTGGCGCGTTTGAGCGGTGACCTCGATAAAGAGGTGAGGGCACTGCTGGAGCCGGATCGGGCGGCGGAAATCGCGGCGACCGAAGACAATCTCAAGCAAGTGGGGGAGCATTTACGCGCGCTGCACAAGGCGGCGGGTGGGTTGGAGTTGCCTTAAGCCTTACGCCCACTCGCTTTGAATTCTGACTATGACTGTCGACGCCCGCGATCTAGAGAGTCTCTTCCCGCTCTTCGGGCAAATGCTCATCCAGATGCAGCCACGGCAAGCGGCTTTCAGTTCAGATGTGCCGGTCGGCAGGGGCCAGTTCGGGGTGGTCAAGGGTTGCGATGGTCACGTCCATCGTCTCGGGGCTGTTGCGGCTGAACAACGCGACCTGCGCCCCGCAGTTGTTGCAGAAGAATCGCACACAGGTCGGACCGGAGTCGTATGCAGCCGGGCTGCCCGCCAACCACCTGAACGCCTCCAATGGCAACGTTATCCAGGTCACCACGAGACCGCCCGATGTACGCCGACAAATCGAGCAGTGGCAGTGAGCGATGTCGCGCAGCGGCGCGTCGAGCTGATAGCGCAAATGGCCACAGTGGCATCCACCGGTATACAGTTCACCCATCGTCGTTCTCCCGTTGATCTTTAAGCTCTGACTGCCCACGCCCCGGTTTTCTTCATCTTTTTAAACATTGACTGGCGGAACGGTCACGAAAGCTGGCTGAAAGCTAAGCCGATTAGCATTCCCTCACCGTCGGCGACAGACCGACCAGGCCAGGACACACGCGCTGATGCCGTCCGGCCCATCTACAACAACAATTTTGGTGATTCTGATGCTTTCCAGTGCTCCGCTGTACCTCTCGCTCGCTCCCCGACTCCACGCGCCGCTCGTTCTGAGCTGATTGCTTCATCTCGTCCGTTTTCACGTCGCGTAACGCCTGGAGTATTTCCCTATGTTGACCTTCCTCGGCTTCGCCATGGTCGTCGCTTTCATGTACCTGATCATGAGCAAGCGCTTGTCTGCGCTGATCGCCCTGATCATCGTGCCGATCGTATTCGCTCTGTTCGGCGGCTTCGCTTCGGGCATCGGTCCTATGATGCTCGCCGGTATCACCAAGCTTGCGCCCACGGGCGTGATGCTGATGTTCGCCATTCTCTACTTTGCCCTGATGATCGACTCTGGCCTGTTCGACCCGGCCGTGCGCAAGATCCTCAAGCTGGTCAAAGGCGACCCGGTGAAGGTGTCGGTCGGCACCGCCGTACTGGCCTTGGTCGTTTCGCTGGACGGTGACGGCGCAACCACTTACATGATCTGTGTGGCCGCAATGCTGCCGCTGTACAGCCGTCTGGGCATGAGTCCGCGCATCATGGCGGGCCTGATCATTCTGGCGGGCGGCGTGATGAACATGACGCCATGGGGCGGCCCGACTGCCCGCGCAGCCAGTGCGCTGCATGTCGATCCGTCGGACATCTTCGTCCCCATGATTCCGGCAATGCTGGCCGGTGTGGTGGCGATTCTGGTGATTGCCTATTTCTATGGCAAACGCGAGCGTGCGCGTCTGGGCGAGCTGCATTTGCCGGGCGATGAAGTGGATCACAGCGAAATCAGCGTCTCGCAATTCCCGGAAGCTCGTCGTCCCAAGCTGATCTGGTTCAACGCCGCGCTGACGGCGGCACTGATGGTCGCGCTGATCATGGGCCTGTTGCCGCTGCCGGTGCTGTTCATGATCGCCTTCAGTATCGCGATGATCGTCAACTACCCTTGTCTGCAAGCCCAGAAAGATCGCGTCGCTGCCCATGCCGGGAGCGTGCTGGCCGTGGTGGGTCTGATTTTCGCGGCGGGGATTTTCACCGGCATCCTGTCTGGCACCGGCATGGTCGACGCGATGTCCAAGAGCCTGCTGGCCGTGATCCCCGACGCGATGGGTCCGTATCTGGCCGTCATCACCGCCATCGTCAGCATGCCCTTCACGTTTTTCATGTCCAACGATGCGTTCTACTATGGCGTCTTGCCGGTGCTGTCCGAAGCCGCGTCGCATTACGGCATCAGCCCGGTGGAAATGGCCCGCGCCTCGATCGTCGGTCAGCCAGTGCACCTGTTGAGTCCATTGGTCCCGTCGACCTACCTGTTGGTGGCATTGGCTGGTATCGAATTCGGCGACCATCAGCGCTTTACCCTGAAATGGGCCGTGCTGGTGTGCGTCTGCATCCTGATAGCTGCCCTGCTGATGGGGATCTTCCCGGTCTTCAGCAGTCTATAACGACACATAACGCCCCCGCTCATACCCACGCTTCAGTGGGGGCATAACACGCACAAAGGAATCTGTAATGGAATGGCTGACCAACCCTGAGATCTGGGTTGCTTTCTTCACGCTGACAGCACTGGAAATCGTGCTCGGCATCGACAACATCATCATGATCTCGATCCTGGTCAGCCGCATGCCCAAGGCGATGCAACCGCGCACGCGGATCTTCGGTCTGGCGCTGGCGATGGTCACACGGATCCTGCTGTTGCTGTCGATCACCTGGGTCATGCGCCTGACCGACGACCTGTTCGTCGTCTTCGGCCAGGGCATTTCAGGGCGTGACCTGATCCTGTTCTTCGGCGGCCTGTTCCTGCTGTGGAAAAGCTCTCAGGAGATCTACCACGGGCTGGAAGGCGAGGAAGAAGAACTCGAAGAGCCAAAAGGTAAGGGCGGCCAGTTCCTGTACACCATCGTGCAGATCGCGATCATCGACATCGTGTTCTCGCTGGATTCGGTTATTACCGCTGTCGGCATGGTGTCCCATGTGCCGGTGATGGTTGCAGCAATCATCGTCGCGGTGCTGGTGATGATGCTGTGCTCGGGCGTGATCAGTGAGTTCATCGACAAGCATCCCTCACTGAAGATGCTCGCACTGTCGTTTCTGATCGTGGTGGGTACAGTGCTGATCGCTGAATCGTTCGACGTGCATGTGCCTAAAGGCTATGTGTACTTCGCCATGGCATTCTCCCTGGCGGTGGAAGCCATCAACATCAAGATGCGCACGGCCATCGCCAGGAAGAAGGCATTGAAGGACCCGGTGAAACTTCGCAAGGACGTTCCGGGTCAATAAGCTCCGATGCTGTGTGACTGAATGAGAGCGGGGCATTGTGAAATGCCCCGTTTTTTTATTCGCGGCCCGATGCAGCCCGGCTTGCTGGGGGCAGCGATGCTGAAACTCTCACCGCAGGCCAGACTGCTACAGAGAAACCGGCACCTAAGCCAAATGGCTGATTTGTTACAGATTTGTTTCAAGAAATAATCGTCTGTGCCATGCTGGCAATAAGGCCTCGGGCCGACTAAAGCTTTAGTTGAGCATGCTAATCAAGGCACCGCCCAAGCGCTGTCGCTCGCTACACGCTGTACTTTCACTTTTTGCCCATTGGGCAACCTACAGGGGGCTTTCCGTATGCTGACCCTGCTCGATTTGCTTTCTGCCGTCGCGCTGTTGATCTGGGGCACGCACATCGTTCGGACCGGCATTTTGCGCGTCTACGGCTCGCAGCTACGCCGCGTGCTGAGCCAGAACATGTCCAAACGTCCGCTGGCGTTCATCGCCGGGATTCTCGTCACCGCGCTGGTGCAGAGCAGCAACGCCACCGCGATGCTGGTGACTTCGTTCGTCGGCCAGAACCTGATGGGCCTCACCCCGGCGCTGGCGATCATGCTCGGCGCCGACGTGGGTACGGCGGTCATGTCGCGGATTCTGACGTTCGACCTGTCGTGGCTGTCACCGCTGCTGATCTTCCTCGGCGTCATTTTCTTTCTGTCGCGCAAACAGACTCGCGTTGGTCAATTGGGGCGTGTCGGGATCGGCCTCGGGCTGATCATTCTGGCGCTGCAACTGATCGTCACCGCTGCTGCGCCGATCACACAAGCCGCCGGGGTAAAAGTACTGTTCGCCTCGCTGACCGGCGATATCCTGCTCGACGCCCTGGTCGGTGCGATGTTCGCGCTGATTTCCTACTCCAGCCTTGCCGCCGTGCTGCTGACCGCCACGCTGGCGGGTGCGGAGATCATCAGTTTGCCAGTGGCCATCGGCCTGGTGATCGGCGCCAACATCGGCAGCGGCCTGCTGGCCTTTCTCAGCACCAGCATGCAGAACGTCGCCGGGCGTCAGGTCGCACTGGGCAGCCTGCTCTACAAACTGATCGGCCTGCTGCTGATCATTCCGGTGCTGACCCCACTGGTGCACTGGATGGACACCCTTAACGTCAGCCCGTCGAGCCTGGTGATCAGTTTTCATGTGATCTACAACTCGCTGCGCTGCCTGATCATGCTGCCCACCGTCGGTCCGATGGGGCGGCTGTGTGCCTCGATTTTGCCTCAGGCGGCAGAGGTCAATGGCCAGACCAAACCCCGCCATCTGGACCTCGCAGCGCTGTCGACGCCAAGCCTGGCGCTGGCCAACGCCGTACGTGAAACCCTGCGCATGGGGGACCTGATCGACAGCATGCTCAATGCGATGCAGGAAGTGCTGCGCGGGAATCAGACGTCGGTCACGCAGGAAGTCCGGCGCCTGAACGATGACATCGAGGTGCTGTATAACGCCATCAAACTGTATCTGGCGCAGATGCCCCGCGAAGACTTGAGCGATCAGGACAACCGGCGCTGGGCGGAAATCATCGAGCTGTCGATCAACCTGGAACTGGCCAGCGGCCTGATCGAGCGTATGCTGCGCAAGGTCCAGCAGCAAAAGACGTCGCAACGCCGGTCGTTTTCCGATGTGGGTCTGGAAGAGCTTTCCGGCCTGCACGAGCAACTGATGGCCAACCTGCGCCTGGGGCTTTCAGTGTTCCTCAGTGGCGACCCGGAAAGTGCACGCCAGTTGTTGCGTGAAAAACGTCGCTTCCGGGCACAGGAGCGGCGTCTGGCCCATGCCCATGTCAGCAGACTGCAACGTAAGATCGTGCAGAGTATCGAGACCAGTTCGTTGCACCTTGAGCTGATCGCCGACATGAAACGACTGAATTCATTGTTCTGCAGCAGCGCCTATGCCGTTCTTGAAACCTCTGACACCGGGGCCTTGTCCAGCGAGAGCCAGCCAGAATAATCGGGGTGAACGCCCGGGCCGGGGAGCAGTCTGTTACACATACCGGCCCGCAAGGAAGCCCGTTTTTATGCGTTGCCTGCTGTTCGCTGTTCTGTTTTTGACCTCCTTTTCCTCGATGGCCCTCGACCGCTTTCAAGTGGAGGGCTATGTATTGCCCAACGGCTTGCAGCTGCTGCTCAAGCCCGCAGAAAAAGGCCATGTGTCGATTCGCCTGGTGGTGGGCGTCGGCTTCGACGACTTCCCCTGCGCGGACAAGGAGCTGCCGCATCTGCTGGAGCATTTGCTGTTCAGCGGCATCGACGACTCCGGTGAAGGCGGGCTGGAGCAGCAGATGCAGGCGCTGGGCGGGGAATGGAACGCCTTCACCAGCAACACTGACACGACGTTCGTGATCGAGGCCCCGGCGCAGAACCAGCGCAAAGTGCTGGACCTGCTGCTCAACGTACTGACTCACACACAAATCAATCAGGCCAATCTCGACACTGCCAAACGTATCGTTGAACGTGAAGATGGCGGGCATTACTCCCACTTGCAGCGTTGGCTCGACAAACGTGACCTTGGCCACAGCGCCAGCAGCCAACTGGCGGTGGAGATGGGTCTCAAATGCGCCGAACGTTCGGAGGTTGACCATCTGACGCTGGAGCAGGTCGAAACCCTGCATGACAACTGGTACGCGTCGAACAACATGACGCTGATCATCGTCGGCGATCTCGACAAACTGCTGCCTGCCTACCTGGAGCGCACCTTTGGCCAACTCAACGGCGTTGACCCTACCGAGCATCCACCTCTTGCCACCGCCAGCGAGAAAGCCGAGCCGGAACGCACACTGGTACGCGGGATGCTCGGGGACGGCGCGAAGCTGCACCTGTTCTTCACCGAGCCGGACATGGGTGAGCAACACGATGAAACCTGGGATCTGGTCAAGGCCTATCTGGATTGGGCGCTGTACAGCGAGTTGCGTCTGGACAAAGGTTACTCCTACGGCCCGTGGGTAGATCGCGAGGCCTTTGGCGACACCGGTTTCATGAGCCTGAATGCCGATCTGGACCGTGATGACGTCGAAAGCGCTGTCAGCTCTGTTCGCGCCATGCTGGAGCAGTTGCGCAAAGAGGGCATGGACCCGGCGACGTTTGCTCGTTTGCAGCAGGCCTCGATTGCCAAACAGGCGTGGGCGGTGCAGGGCAACAGTGCGCTGGCCGACTATTACTGGGGCGCGTTGAACGACTATGAGGACGGTCGGTTTGAAGATCCGGGCAAGCGTACCAAGGCGGTGAGTCTGGATCTGGCGAACCGTGCGCTGCGTCAGATGCTGACCCAACCCGGGTATCTGCGGATTGAGGAACCGTTGCTCAGCTATGACGAGCTGTATGAGATCGGTCTGGCGTTGGGTGCGTTGATGGTGTTGCTGATCGTCTGGCGCTGGCGGGTGTACAAAAAACGACCAGCCTGACGCGAGTTGTATTTGATTTTGTGGGAGCCGAATTGCTGGCCCCCACAATGGTCGCGTCGCATCTGAAACTGTCGACCGTTGCTAAAGCCGTATTGCTATCCTGCGCAGGTTTTTTCCTACAGCCCAAGTGACCACCGAAATGCCGGACCTCAACGCCCTCATCCAGAACTCCCTCGTCCAGCGCGTGCTGGAGTTCATGAAACGCTACCCGGGGCTGATCGCGCTGTTCGGGTTTTGCTCGGGGGTGGCCAGTTTCATTCTGGTGGACCGTCAGGCCCGGCCTGCGAGCTGGATTGCGGTAGTACTGCTGGTCAGTTGGTTGTGGCTGATGGTCGAGAACAGCGCTGTTGCCCTCATCGCCAAGCTCTTCAAACGCGAGATTCCGCATCCGCTACTGCGCTACGCCACGCAGATGATCCATCAGGAAAGTCTGTTTTTCGTGCTGCCGTTCTTCTCGATCACCACCACCTGGAACAGTGGACAACTGGCCTTCACAGGCATGCTGGCGGTGGCGGGGCTGATTTCGATCATCGATCCGCTGTACTACAAATGGCTGGCGCCGCGCCGTTGGCTGTTCCTGGCGTTGCACACGTTGACGCTGTTTGCCGCCATGCTCACGGCGTTGCCGATCATCCTTCACCTGACCACCGCTGAAAGTTACAAACTGGCGCTGGGCACCGCGATGCTGCTGTCGATTCCAAGTCTGGCATCCAGCTTCCCGATCAACAGCTTTAAACGCGGAGTAGGGCTGGCGATCCTGGTCGCCGCCATCGGTGGCGCGGGGTGGCTGCTACGTTCATGGGTGCCGCCCGCGACGCTGTGGATGACCGAGGTCGCTGTCAGCACCCAGTTCGACAACCAGAACCGCACCCCCGGCGAGAGCATTCAGGAGATCGGCGTCAATCAACTGCGCAGCAGCGGGCTGTACGCCTACACCTCGATCAACGCCCCCCGTGGCCTGGATGAGCGGATTTATCACGTTTGGCGCCACAACGGCGAAGAAGTCGATCGAATTGCTCTAGACATCCATGGCGGACGTAAGGAAGGCTACCGCGCGTGGACACACAAACAGAACTTTCCGCCGGATGTGCTCGGCAATTGGCAGGTGCGGGTGCTGACAGAGGATGGCCAGATGATCGGCGTATTGCGCTTTGAAGTGACGGATACCGACCAGCCTGCGGTGACTCGCAAGAAGATCAAGCCTGCCGGTCTCAAGCCTGGGGCAGACGATCTTGGCTCATCCGATTCAGGTGCTGACAAGGCCGATGACGATACGCCATCATCGAGCGATTCCGACCCGGCTAAAACCAACTAAGCTCGTCGCTATGACCCCATCTATCAGCCTCGCCCACCCATCGCCCAAGGCATGCGGCAGCGTCCGACTGGACACTTCGACCAATCCCACTCAGATGTGGATTACCGGAGACTGGACGCTCGCCCACTACCACGAACTCAAGCGCCAAACCGATGCATTGAGCGACGGCTTCAGTCCGGCCACGCAAGTGGACATGAGCGATCTGGGTGCGCTGGACACTGCGGGGGCCTCATTGTTGGTTGAACTGCTGGGCGTTCAGCGCCTGAGATTGTTGGCGGTGCAGGCGCCCAACCTGCCGGAATCCAGCCGCGCGCTGATGCAAACCATTCAAAGTGCGCTGTGCGATTACTGCCAGCCCATGAAAGATCCCGAAGTCGCCGTTGGCACGCAGTTGCTGGCTCGGATCGGATCGGCGGTTGAAGTGGTCTGGAAAGACACCCTGCAGCTGCTGGGTTTCATCGGGCTGATCCTGCAAAGCTTCGTCACCACGATGGTTCGCCCCAAGCGCTGGCGCACTACGTCGGTCATCGCTCACATCGAACAGATCGGACTGGACGCTGCGCCCATCGTCGCGCTGCTGACCTTCATGGTCGGCGCGGTTGTGGCGTTTCTCGGAGCCACGGTGCTCAAGGCCTTTGGCGCGACGATCTTTACGGTCGATCTGATCGGCTTTTCGTTTCTACGCGAGTTTGCCGTACTACTGACAGCAATCCTCCTCGCGGGCCGCACTGCCAGCGCCTTCACGGCGCAAATCGGCTCGATGAAAGCCAATGAAGAACTCGATGCCCTGCGCACATTGGGACTGAGTCCTACCGAAATGCTGGTGCTGCCCCGCGTGCTGGCGCTGCTCATCTCACTGCCGATGCTGACGTTTCTGGCCATGCTCTGCGGCATCGTCGGTGGGGGCGTGGTCTGCGCGCTGTCGCTCGACATCTCGCCTGCGATGTTTCTGTCGCTGATGCAGGCCGACATCGGCGTGCAGCATTTCCTGGTGGGGATCGTCAAAGCGCCGATCTTCGCCTTCTTTATTGCCGCGATCGGTTGCCTGGAAGGCTTCAAGGTGGAGGGCAGCGCCGAATCGGTGGGCGCTCACACCACCTCCGCCGTGGTGCAGTCGATTTTCGTGGTCATTGTGCTGGATGCAGTGGCCGCGATGTTCTTCATGGAGATGGGCTGGTGACCCGACGTTGCGTTAATCCCAGCGAAGCGGTGATTCAGGTGCGAGGCCTGTGCAACCGCTTTGGCCCGCAGGTGGTGCATCAAAACCTTGATCTGGACCTTTATCGCGGGGAAATCCTCGCCGTGGTCGGCGGCTCGGGCAGCGGCAAGTCAGTGTTGATGCGCAGCATTGTCGGATTGCAGCAACCCGCTGAAGGTAACGTTCAGGTGCTTGGTAAGGACTTGCTGAATCTGCCGTACAAAGAGCGTTCGCAGGTTGAACGACGTTTCGGCGTGCTGTTTCAGAAAGGCGCGTTGTTTTCGTCGCTGACCATCACCGAGAACGTCGCGCTGCCGCTGATCGAACACGCCGGGTTGAGCCGCGAAGAGGCCGAGCATCTGGCCGGGATCAAAATGGCCCTGTCCGGATTGCCGCTGTCGGCCGCCCACAAATACCCGGCGTCGCTGTCGGGGGGCATGATCAAACGGGCGGCCCTCGCTCGCGCTTTGGCGCTGGACCCGGACATTCTGTTCCTCGACGAACCCACAGCGGGCCTCGACCCGATTGGCGCTGGCGCGTTCGATCAGTTGATCCTGACCCTGCGCGACGCGCTGGGCCTGAGCGTGTTCATGGTCACCCACGACCTGGACACCCTTTACACCATCACTGACCGGGTCGCCGTGCTCGCACAAAAGCGCGTGCTGGTGGCCGACAGCATCGACAAGGTGTCGGCCTTCAAGGACGACTGGATTCACGAATACTTTCATGGCCCTCGAGGCCGTTCGGCCTATGCTGCGGCCACCCACCCTCACGAGGTCTCATGATGGAAACCCGCGCCCATCACGTCTTGATTGGCCTGTTCACGGTGATCGTGGTCGCCGCCGCGCTGCTGTTCGGTTTATGGCTGGCCAAGTCCAGCGTCGACACCGCGTTCAAGGATTATCAGGTCGTGTTCAACGAGGCCGTGACCGGTCTGTCCCGTGGCAGCCCTGTGCAGTACAACGGCATCAAGGTCGGTGACGTGGTCAACCTGCGCCTCGACCCGCAGGACCCTCGCCGCGTGCTGGCGCAGATTCGCGTCGCCGGAGAAACCCCGATCAAACGCGACACCTTCGCCAAACTCGCCCTGGCCGGGATCACGGGCACTTCGATCATTCAGCTCAGTGGCGGCACGCCTCAAAGCGAACCCCTCAAGGGTGATGACGGCAAGCTGCCAGAGATCATTGCCTCGCCCTCACCGATTTCGCGCTTGCTCAATGACAGCAACGACCTGCTCACCGGGATCAATACGCTGCTGCACAACGCCAACGAGCTGTTGTCGTCCAAGAACGTGCAAGCGCTGAGCAACACCATGGCGCATCTGGAGCAAACCACGGCGGTGATCACCGATCAACGCGAAGACATCCGCCAGACGCTCAAAAACCTGCTGGCACTGAGCAAACAGGCCAGTGCAACACTGGATCAAACCTCCACCGCGATGCGCAACGCCAACGTGCTGTTCACGGTCGACGGTAAGCAGGCCATCGCCACTGGCCAGGCAGCGATGGTGTCGCTGCAAGAAAGCACGGACACCATCAACCGGCTGATCAAGGCCAATAAGGAATCGGTCGATGGCGGCTTGCAAGGCCTGAACGAACTCGGCCCGGCGATCCGCGAATTGCGGGAAACGCTGGCCTCGCTCAAGACCATTTCCCGCAGCCTGAACGCCAACCCCAGCGGCTACCTGCTCGGTAGCGACAAGAACAAGGAGTTCGAGCCATGAGGCTTGCCCGTTTTTTCTTCACTCGGTTGTTGCTGGCAGGCGCGCTGGCGTCCATGGCGGCCTGTTCGATTTTGCCCAAGTCGGAGCCGCTGGACGTCTACCGCCTGCCAACGGCCTCGACCGCCACCAAGGCCGCGACACCTGTGCCATGGTCGCTGCGCGTGGCGCGGCCCAAAGCCAGTGAAACCCTCGACAGCTCGCGCATCGCGGTCATCCCACAGGGTGACGTGATCAGCAGTTATAAAGGCGCGCGCTGGAGCGACCCGGCGCCCGTGCTGTTGCGCAACCGGCTGACAGACGGGTTCTATCGTGATGGTCGAGTGCAGTCCATCAGCACCGATGACAGCAATTTGCAGGCGGATTTCGAGCTGAGCGGGGAGTTGCAGGCGTTTCAGAGCGAATACAAAGGGCAAGCCATTGAAGTGGTGATTCGCCTGGATGCACGGCTGGCGGATGAACGTCAGCGGATCATCGCCAGCCGTCGTTTCGAAGTCCACCAGCCGGTGGCTGATAAACAGGTCTCAGCGGTTGTAGGAAGCTTCGGGCAGGCCAGCGACACGCTGACCGCCCAAGTGCTGCAATGGACGCTGGAGCAAGGCCAGCGGCATTACACCGCTGAGCCGAAGAACCAGTAGCAGACAAAAATTGCGGCGATCACACCAGACAACTCAGCCAGCAGCGCGCAACCCACCGCATGGCGCGCGCGCTGAATGCCCACGGCGCCGAAATACACCGCCAACACATAGAAAGTGGTTTCGGTGCTGCCTTGAATCGTCGCGGCCACGAGGGCAGGGAAGCTGTCGACGCCTTGGGTCTTCATCGTTTCGATCAACATTGCCCGGGCGGCACTGCCAGAGAACGGCTTGACCAGCGCTGTGGGCAGAGCATCGACAAAACGGGTGTCCAGCCCCATCCACTGAATCGCGTGGCGAATCCCTTCCAGAAGCAGATCCAGCGCCCCCGAAGCTCGCAACACGCCAACCGCGCAAAGCATCGCCACCAGATACGGCAGCAGATTCTTCGCCACGTCGAAGCCTTCTTTCGCGCCTTCGACGAAGGTTTCGTACACCTTGACCTTACGCAGCGCGCCCACCATCAGAAACAGCATGATGATGCCGAACAGAGTGACGTTGCCCAGCACCGAGGACAGGCTTGCCAGCGCAGTGGCCGACAGCCCGGCGAGCATCGCCATGAAGCCGCCCAGCAGCAGCGCGCCGGGAACGAGGTAAGCGAGCACCACCGGATCCCACAACCGCAGGCGCTGCATGAACGCTACCGACAGAAGGCCCACCAGGGTCGAGGCGCTGGTCGCCAACAGGATCGGCAGGAACACCATGGTCGGGTCGACCGCGCCTTGCTGGGCGCGGTACATGAAGATGGTCACCGGCAGCAGGGTCAGCGAGGAGGCGTTGAGCACCAGAAACAGGATCTGCGCGTTACTGGCAACGGTCTGGCTGGGGTTCAACTCTTGCAACGAGCGCATGGCCTTCAGGCCGATGGGCGTGGCGGCGTTGTCCAGACCGAGGGCGTTAGCGGCGAAGTTGAGGGTGATCAGCCCCAATGCCGGATGGCCGCGCGGGACTTCCGGCATCAGGCGATGAAACAGCGGTGCGAGGACTTTGCCGAGCCAATCGACGATCCCGGCCTTTTCCGCGATGTTCAGAAAGCCCAACCACAGGGTCAGGGTGCCGAACAGCAGCACCATCACTTCCACCGACAGCTTGGCCATCGCAAAGATACTCTCGACCATGGCCGCGAAAATCCCGGCGTTGCCACCCACCAGCCACTGGGCCAGCGCGGAAACCGCCGCGACCACGAAAAAACCAAGCCACAGGCCATTGAGCATCAGCAAACCCCCTCACACGATGCGGGGATGATAGCGGCGGGGGGCGAAACAACAAACCCTTGGTTGTATTGGTAAGCCCCTGAGGGCATGGATTGCTCATTGTGGGAGCCGGCTTGCTGGCGAATGCGGTGGATCAGTCAGCTTATCCATGGCTGACACACTGCTTTCGCCAGCAAGCCGGCTCCCACAGGGGTATGGCGCAGACCCTGAGTTCTCCCAAAACAACAAACCCCGGACAGGCCGGGGTTTGTGTTCAAGCGATGCCGCAATCAATCAACCGTCGATTGAACCGCTGGCACCGATTCCTTGCTGCGCCAGTGCGGCAGCGAATTCCAGTAACGCTCGCCTTTGGCCTCGTCGTACATGCCTTCCCAACGGGCGATGACCAGCACGGCCAGGGCGTTGCCGATCACGTTCAGGGCGGTGCGCGCCATGTCCATGATGCGATCGACACCGGCAATGAACGCCAGGCCTTCCAGCGGAATGCCCACGCTGCCCAATGTCGCCAGCAGTACCACGAAGGAAACGCCCGGCACACCAGCGATGCCTTTGGAGGTGACCATCAGGGTCAACACCAGCATCACTTGCTGGCCGATGGACAGATCGATGCCATACAACTGCGCGATGAACAGCGCCGCGATGCTCTGGTACAGGGTCGAACCATCAAGGTTGAACGAGTAGCCCGTCGGCACCACGAAGCTGCTGATGGCTTTCGGCGCGCCGTAGGCTTCCATCTTCTCGATCACGCGCGGCAGCACGGTTTCGGAGCTGGCAGTGGAGTAGGCCAGCACCAGCTCATCCTTGAAGATGCGCATCAGCTTGATGACTGAGAAGCCGAACAAGCGCGCCACCAGGCCCAGCACCACGAACGCAAAGAAGGCGATGGCGACGTAAACCAGGATCACCAGCTTGGCCAGTGGCAGCAGCGAGGCGAAGCCGAAGTTGGCGACGGTGACGGCGATCAGCGCGAAAACACCAATCGGCGCGTAGTTCATGATTATGTGGGTGACCTTGAACATGGTTTCCGATACGCCCTGGAACACCTTGACCAGCGGCTCACGCACTTCGGCGTTCAGGCTGGACAGGCCCAGACCGAAAAACACCGAGAAGAAGATGATCGGCAGCATGTCGCCACGGGCAACGGCTGCGAAGATGTTCGAAGGAATCAGGTTGAGGATCGTCGCGATGAACGCGTGATCGTGCTGCACTTCGGCAGTGGTTTTCTCATATTGCGAGATGTCCACGGTGCCCAGCGTGCTCATGTCGATGCCGGTGCCCGGATGGAACACATTGGCCAGCAGCAGGCCGACAACGATGGCAATCGTGGTGACGATTTCGAAGTAGATGATGGTCTTCAGGCCAATACGGCCCAGTTTCTTCGCATCCCCCACACCTGCAATACCGACGACCAGCGACGAGATCACAATCGGGATGACGATCATCTTGATCAGACGAATGAAGATATCGCCCGCAGGTTGCAGAATGTTGCTGATCCACCAGGCCTTCTCGGCGCTGAAGTGGTTGAGGACGGCGCCCAGGGTGATACCCAGCACCAAACCGATCAGGATCTGCCAGGCGAGGCTCAGTTTTGCCTTCTTCATGTCATTACCTTTGTTGTAGTTGGCATGGACAGTTCTCACCGACGCACTCAGCGATTGCTCTTGTGAAGCAATAGCGAGGGGCGGGTGCCCTTGGATCTGTCCAGAAGGTCTCTGCAAACGAGCGTCCAAGCTCTCGGCAGGCGGAAAAAGGGCGCAACTATTCCCATCAAGACTGCCAACGTCTAATGCCGTAAATGCCTACCTCATGCCGAATCGGTATGAGTCAAATCAAAGACTTAGGTAATTTCGCCTCAAAATGAGGCCGTTGCGATGAGCAAATTTATGCTGGGAAGTGGCTAAATCGTCGCCTGTAGCGCAGTGAAGGGACATTCAGATGACGCAAGTGACAAATGAGTCACATACGGCAGAAACGTCATGGGGAAGGAAAATTTTCGCGATATACGGTCGCCAAGTTTTGCGCGTCGCAAGCCCACGATCAGATGACAGCTTGGTGGCCATCCAACGATGGACTTGCGTTGCGGCTTCCTGACCCGGCCCACGTATGAGAGCACTCCCTGTGCACTTAGGTCGCTGCGACCACTCCATTGGTCATAACGTCCCGGCCCCTTGGTCACGCGCAGACCTTCCTCGGGTTGCGCGACGTTCGGGAAGACCCCACGCTTTCGGTCTTCCTTCATCTGAATCAGTACCAGTTCGGATCTTTCTTCAACTGCTCCCTCAGCAGGCCTTGCATTCCCTCATCAGGCTTGCCAAGGAAACGATAATCCGCGTGCCGTGTCGGCGACTTGTCGGCGGGAAGCCCCGCAGGGACCTCAACCAACATGGCGTAGGCGTGCGACTTGTCCAGACTGAACGCCACGATGAGCCGTTTATTGATGCACGTGTCCTGGGTTTCGCAGAGAGGCCCTACCAGGTATTTGTCACCGTCCTCGGTCACCGCATTCATCTGATCCGACGTACCGGACAGATTGATCACCCAATCGGGCAAACGTTCCTCTTTCTTCACAACGCCCGACCAGGTCTGACGGTATTCAGGGTCTGAACTTAGCAATTCATTAACCCGCGCCTGCCCGTCGTTGGCGGCCATGGCTGTGGCGCTGGCGCTTGTCAAAAACGCCAGCGTCAGTGCATGGAAATGCTTGCCAGCCATGATGGTCAGCCCCGACCGCGACGGCCAAAGAAGAACGACACGACGAACATCACCAGGAACACAATAAAGAGAATCTTGGCGATACCCGTGGCGGTGCCTGCGATACCACCGAAGCCCAGTACCGCTGCGACGATGGCGATGATCAGAAATGTGATAGCCCAGCTCAACATGGTGATTCTCCTTACTGTTTTTAATTTCTAACTGCCGCGAGGTGTCCGGCTCGGCCCTCGACGTAGGTTGTGCTTCTGCCACCTTTGGGGTCAGAAAACCCAACTCTGCTGGCGCGGCGCTTCTTCGATGGCAGCCGCCGCGCCTTCAACCGATTGCGTGTTCATCCCGACATCCGTGGCCTTGAGCGCACTGGCCTTGGCCAAAGGTGCGCTGTGGATGTAGATCGGATGGATCGAGGACATTTCCTGTTTTTGCGTCCAGTGCGCGACCTGTTGAACAACGATCAGGGTGATCATCAACGCCAGGCTGGCGAACAGGCCCTGCTGCAAATGCAGTGGGGAGATACGCAGGGCGGCTAGACGTTGAGTGTTCATTCAAAGAGCTCCGGATAATCTTGTCGGCCAGTAATAAAGACCTTAGTTACCGAAGATATTGCAGCCTGTGTGCCAGCTTTTTTTGATCAATAAAATCTTTATTAATCAATAACTTGAATGATTTATCAGGAAGCGTCTTACAAGCAAGCTGCACGATTGAACACTTGGCGTCGTGCGAATTGCACGACCTGGATCATGACCTGTCATCCGCATTCGCCAGCAAGCCGGCTCCCACAAGTACCGCGCCGAATCGAAATCTCATCTTCAACGCTAAACCTGTGGGAGCCGGCTTGCTGGCGAAAGCGCTCGACCCTGCAACATAGAATTTGGGAGTGGTTACCCCGCACTGCGCGCCGTCACGCGCAAGGTGTCCGCATCCACACCCTTGACCCCACGAATATTGCGAGCGATTTCCACCGCCAGCTCTTTCTCGGCGTAATTGGCCACCACACCGTCCAGACTCACCACTCCAGCCTTGGTCTCGACCTTGATGTTCAGACCATCCAAGGTACGGCTATAAATAAGACTGGATTTGACCTTGCTGGTAATCCACGCGTCGCTGAACTCTTCACGCACGCTGTTGGCCTGGGCCTCGCTCTGCTCCTTGATGGTCTGGGTGTCGCGTGCGCTGAGGCTGATCAGGTTGTTCACTTCGGTCACACCATCGGTGTTGCTCGCCAGGCTCCCTGCAAGCTGCTTGGCGTCGGCGTCCCTGGCCTGTCCCTTGAGCGTCACAACGCCTTGCGCCGCCGAAACCTCGATGTTCAAGCCCTCGGTCACGCTGTTCCACAACAGCTTGGATTTGATCGTCGCGACCAGCGTCGCGTCATCGAAACGCTGCGCCATGTTGGCCTTGGTACCCGGCTCGGCGGCGACCTGCGGGTCAATCTGCAACTGGTTGTCAACCTTGTTGATGCCTTGGGTGTCACCTGCGATTTGCGTGGCCAAGTCCTTGTCGACCTGATTTTCCACCTTGCCCGTCAAGGTCGCAGTGCCCTGTTCGACGTTCACGCCGATGTTGAATGGGCTGAGGTGGCGGTTGAGCGCAAACGCCGTCCAGATCGAGCCTTCCTGACGCGCTTGAGCCAATTGCGTTTGCAGGTCGCCTTGAGCGGCCTGGGCAATGGCAGGGGTCATTCCCAGCAGGCTGGTGGTGGCAATGATCAGCGCGACGTTCTTCAGCGGGTGCATGACGAATCTCCAGACAGTGACAAAGGTGACTACTGAAGAGACTTGGCATTCTCCCAGACGTTCTATCGGCCTGCGGCATCGCAAACGACAGCTCCAGTCTCATTCGCCAGACAGTTTTTCGACGCAGAAGGCCGTAGATCAGCGAAATGTTTGATTTTTTGGCAGATCGCTACCATCCAGCGCGCTGAATCAATCAGAATGAACCATGCAACTTGCCCGATCTTTCCGGGACTAACCAAGACAATTCACTTAGGAGCGTAGGAAAAATGGAAGCAGCCACTGAGAATCAGGGCCGTATTCTGCTTGTGGATGATGAATCCGCCATCCTTCGCACCTTCCGCTATTGTCTGGAAGATGAGGGTTACAGCGTCGCCACCGCCAACAGCGCGGCGCAGGCTGAGGCGCTGTTGCAACGTCAAGTATTCGACGTGTGCTTTCTGGACCTGCGTCTGGGCGAAGACAACGGTCTCGACGTATTGGCGCAAATGCGCATTCAAGCGCCTTGGATGCGGGTGGTGATCGTGACCGCGCACTCAGCCGTGGACACCGCCGTCGATGCGATTCAGGCCGGTGCGGCGGATTATCTGGTCAAGCCGTGCAGCCCGGATCAATTGCGCTTGGCGACCGCCAAACAGTTGGAAGTGCGTCAGTTGTCCGCCCGCCTCGAAGCGCTGGAAGGTGAGGTGCGCAAGCCGAAGGACGGTCTGGACTCTCACAGTCCATCGATGATGGCGATTCTGGAAACCGCCCGTCAGGTGGCCAACACCGACGCCAACATCCTGATCCTCGGCGAGTCAGGGACCGGTAAGGGCGAGCTGGCTCGTGCTATTCACGGCTGGAGCAAACGGGCGAAAAAGGCCTGTGTCACCATCAACTGTCCGTCGTTGACCGCCGAACTGATGGAAAGCGAATTGTTCGGCCACAGCCGTGGCGCGTTCACGGGGGCCAGTGAGAGCACTCTTGGCCGGGTAAATCAGGCAGACGGCGGTACATTGTTCCTCGATGAAATCGGCGATTTCCCACTGACTTTGCAGCCCAAGCTGCTGCGTTTCATTCAGGACAAGGAGTATGAGCGCGTCGGCGATCCCGTGACCCGCCGCGCTGACGTGCGAATTCTGGCAGCCACCAATCTGAACCTGGAAGACATGGTGCGCGAAGGGCGTTTCCGTGAAGACTTGCTGTATCGCCTGAACGTCATCACGTTGCACCTGCCGCCGTTGCGCGAGCGGGGTGAAGACATCCTGACACTGGCTGATCGTTTCCTGGCGCGCTTCGTCAAGGATTATGGCCGCCCGGCGCGGGGCTTCAGTGACGATGCGCGCAGTGCACTGATCAACTATCGCTGGCCAGGCAATATCCGCGAGCTGCGCAACGTGATCGAACGGGCAAGCATTATCTGCCCGCAAGAAAAAGTCGAAGTCAGCCACCTGGGCATGGGCGATCAGCCGACCAACAATGCACCCCGGATTGGCGCGCCGTTGAGCTTGGACGAGCTGGAAAAAGCCCACATCGGCGCCGTGCTGGCGACCAGCGATACACTGGATCAGGCCGCGCGAACGCTGGGGATCGACGCGTCGACGCTGTACCGCAAACGCAAACAGTACAATCTGTGACCGATCGCCCATGAAGTTCACGATGAAGTTGCGCACGCGACTGTTCCTCAGCATTTCTGCGCTGATCACCGTCGCGTTGCTGGGGCTTTTGCTGGGTTTGGTCAGCGTCATGCAGATGGCCAAGTCTCAGGAAGACCTGGTTCGGCAAAACTTCCTAACGCTGGATATAGGCCTCAAACTTCGTCAGAACCTGGGCGACCAATTGGTGATGCTGCTCAAGGACAAGCCGGACGAAGCCCTGCTGCACCAATATCAGGCTCAGTTTCAGGTCCTGCTGGATCAGGGAATCGACCACGATCAGCAGACGAACGCCCACAGCAGCTTCGAGAAGGCGCGCCAGGATTACGCGCAGTTTCTGAAAGCGTTGCAAGACGCCAATGACGCCGAGAACGCGATGAGTGATGACAAGGCCGTCACTGACGCCTTCAATGCGTTGCGCAACGGGCTGCTCGATGCTCATCGGCAGGCGCTGGAAAATATCAGCCAAGCGGAAAGTGCGTCACGCACCCGTGCATTGTGGGTGGCAGCGCTATTGGGGTTGGTGGGTCTGGCGGTGCTGGCCATCGGCTTCATCACCGCCCATGGCATCGCACGACGCTTTGGCGCGCCCATCGAGGCGCTGGCCACGGCAGCGGACAAAATCGGGCAGGGTAATTTCGAGGTAACGCTGCCTATATCGTCGGCCGCGGAAATGAACCAATTGACTCGACGGTTCGGGATCATGGCTGAGGCTTTGCGTCAGCATCAGGTCACCAACGTAGACGAGTTGCTGGCGGGGCAGCAACGGCTACAAGCGGTGCTCGACAGTATTGACGACGGCCTGTTGATGATTGACCGGCAAGGGCGACTGGAACACTTGAACCCGGTAGCGCAAAGGCAGCTGGGATGGGAAGAGGGGCGGCTAGGGCAAGGTCTGGGCGAGGCTTTGCAACGACCGGAACTGGACGAGCAACTGTATTTGGTCCTGCGCGGCGGCACCCTGGAGCGGGCGCCGGAAGACCTGTCGATTGAAATAGATGGTGAAACCCGCCTGCTGACCTATAGCCTCACACCGGTCAGCCACACCAAAGGCCATATCCTCGGCGCAGTCATGGTGTTGCATGATGTGACCGAGCAGCGCGCCTTTGAACGCGTACGCAGCGAATTCGTTCTGCGCGCCTCCCATGAGCTGCGTACACCGGTCACCGGCATGCATATGGCATTCGGCTTGCTGCGGGAGCGCGTGCACTTTGCCCCGGACTCTCGCGAAACCGATCTGCTGGACACCGTGAATGAAGAGATGCAGCGCTTGATGCAGTTGATCAACGACTTGCTGAACTTCTCGCGCTACCAGAACGGCCTGCAAAAACTGACGCTCGCGCCGTGTGATGTCAGCGAGCTGCTCACTGAGGCTCGCCAGCGCTTTGCGGATACGGCGCTGGAACAGGACGTGATGGTGCAACTGGACATGCAAGAGCCGCTGCCACGCTTACAGGCGGACAAGTCGCAACTGGAACGTGTGCTGGATAACCTGCTGGATAACGCGCTGCGCCATACACCGCAATCCGGACTGATTCGGTTGCAGGCAAGACGCCATGGCGAGCGCTTGATCATCAGTGTCGAAGACAACGGCGAAGGTATCGCCTACGGCCAGCAAGCCCGGATTTTCGAACCGTTTGTGCAAGTCGGACGCAAGAAAGGCGGCGCGGGCCTTGGGCTGGCGCTCTGCAAGGAGATCGTGCAGTTGCACGGCGGGCGGATGGGCGTGTACTCACGCCCCGGGCAGGGGACACAGTTTTATATGGCGTTGCCGTTGTAACTACCTATGTTCCGCATTTGGCGTCAATGTCAGGCAAACGCACCGTGATCGATACCCCGCATCGTGGGCCGGCTTGCTGGCGAAGCGGTGTGCCTGCAAACAATGTCATCGGCTGATCTGACGCTTTCGCCACCAAGGCGGCTCCCACATCAATAGCGCCCATTACCGGCACCATCACGCCACATCATCCGCACGACGTGGCGCATTGCGTCTGCCGCCGGTGACCAGCTCAGTAAACTTGGCAGCGCTCAAAGGCCGCGCAAACAGCCAGCCTTGCCCATACACGACCCCCTCGCTCTTGAGCAACAGAGCCTGGGACTCGAACTCGATCCCTTCGGCAATCACCCGCAGATCCAGCGCGTGGGCCATACGAATGATGTGGGGCGCTACGCCGCTGCTGGCTGCATCATGTCCGAGCGCGTCAATAAACGCCTTGTCGATTTTCAAACAATCCACCGGCAGCGTTTGCAGATAGGCGAGACTGCAATAACCCGTACCAAAATCATCGATCAGCACTTGGTGGCCTCGGTCACGCAGCGACTGAAGATGATTGCGCGCGACCACGACATCGACCAACCCTCGCTCGGTCACCTCAAACGCGATTTGCCGAGGTGCGACGCGATGCAATGCCAGCAGTTTCGCCGTGACCCGACCAATGCGTGGGGCCATGACGTCGCACGCGGCAAGATTGACCGACACATATAAATGAGGGTTGGCGCGCAGCAACTGGCCGAGTTGCTCCAGCAATTGCTGCAACACGAAATCCGTGATTTGCCGGATCTGCCCGGTGTTTTCAGCGAGGGGGATAAACAGGTCCGGGCTGGTCAGCGTGCCATCGGGTCGTCGCCAGCGCACCAGCGCTTCAGCCCCGACACACAGACGCGTGTTGAGATCGAAAATGGGCTGGTACAACACCTTCAATTCGCCTCGACGCAGCGCGCCATGCAATTCGCCACCCAATGACTGGCGTTGCCGCACCAGTTGAAAGACCAGAATCCCGACACACAGCGACACGAGAAGGCTGGTCGGCACCAACATCCACCAAGCCCCCGTCACCTTCTGCTGCAAGCCATTGCGCGGGGTGATCAGCACCAACTGATACTCCGGGCTTTGAGTGGGCATGCGATAGATCAGCTTGTCTTGCGTGGTGATCAGCGTTTCGACAGAGGTTGGCGTCCAGTCCGGCGTAGGCGGCCAGCTCTGAGGAGGCCCCAGCACAGGCACTGCTTTGGCTCCCTGATCCAGCACCACCACCAGGCTCCCGCCAGCAGGCAGGTCGACGACATCGGTCAGATGCCCACGGGAAGTGGAGACGCGAAACTCTCCACGCCCCAACATCAGCGAAGCAAGGTTGTCGTCCGGTTGGGTAGAGGTGTTGAGCCAGTAATCGTAGGTCGGTCCGCGAATGTCCGGCGCGCGTGGCTTGCCGATCATGCTTTGGCGGGTCCAACTGGAGCAGAACTGAATGTCGTCGACATAAGCGACTTCATAAATGAAGCGATAGCGCGAGTTGACCTGGCGCAATTGCTCGATCATTTCCGGGCTGCACCCCCTCAGGGGCTGGGCCTCCAGCTGATCGAGCCCGGCTCGCAACTGGCCGAACAATTGCTCCAGACGCACCAGAAAGCGCTCGCCCTGTGCATTCATTTGAGCACTTTCTTCCTGGCGGGCCTGATGCACCGCCAGCCCGAAACTCCCTGCCAGCAGCACAACAGCACTCAACAACGCGGCCAGCAGTGCCAGGAACGAAGGGCGATAAAGAACTGAGCGCAGCTGCGTTGACGCCGTGAACATCGGCCGATATCCATATGAATACCAATGAGGTATAGCAACAAGCGCGCAAATAGCCCGCCGAATACCGATGCCACGGGAAATTTAATGCCTGAGGTTAAGCACCTGAAGAATAGCTGCACTTTGCAAATCTGGCTCACCGTCGAACTTCTGCGGCCGGTAATGCATCTGGAACGCCGCCAGCACATGGCGCGTCGCAATGTCCCACTCACCCGTCTGCGGCGTCGGATACCCCAACAAGGCCAGTTGCTGCTGGAACCACATGGCGCTCGGCACCACGCCCATCATCTGTGTCTGCTGCCGCGCAACCTGTTGCTCATCCGGCCAGATGCCCAGGCCTTCCTGCGCCAGACGCTTCCAGGGGAACAGTGGACCAGGATCGAGTTTGCGCAATGGCGCGATGTCACTGTGGCCGATCACATGACGGGGTTCGATCTTGTTGCGTTTGACGATGTCCTTGAGCAGCACAATCAGCGCCTGAATCTGCGCCTCGCTGTACGGATACCAGAGACGACCCGTTGGCGTGTCACGGTATCCCGGATTGACGATTTCAATTCCGATGCTGCTGGAGTTCAGCCAGGTCCGACCTTCCCATTCGCTTTCACCGGCATGCCACGCGCGCTGACTTTCATCGACCAGCTTGTACACCGTGGCCGGACCATCGCCAATCAAATAATGCGCGCTGACTTCACCATGGGTCAGCAGCGCCAGCGAACGCTCCAGCGATGCGGAGGTGTAATGCACCACCACGAACTGCGACCGGCTATCGAAGTTGACGGAGGGGTGGCTGGTATCGAGCTTCGGGCCGCTGGAACAGGCCGTGAGCACGAGCGCGGCGCACAGGAGGTAAAAAGACTTCATAGAAAGGCAGGACGCTGAGGCGAATAATGCAACAGTGTAACGTAATGACAGCGCAACGCCCAAAAACGCTGTGAACCCCACCGGTGGGCACTCATGCGCTAAAGGTGCGCCATGTTACCCCTGCTCAATGCGATTGCGGCCCGAATCCTTGGCCCGATACAACGCCTGGTCGGCGCGTTTGAGCACCAGATCACTGCGCTCACCCGGACGGAACGTGGTAACGCCCATCGAGACAGTGATCGTGACCGGCTCACCTTTGAAATGAAACGGGCATTGTTCGACCGTCTGCCGCATGCGCTCCAGCAAGGCGAGGCCGTCTGCCATTTGCGTGCGAGGCAACAGCACAACGAATTCTTCGCCACCGAAGCGCGCCATGAAATCCGCCGCTCGCAGTTTCTTTTGCAACTGGGTAGCGACAATTTTCAATACTTTGTCACCGGCTAGATGGCCGTAGCCGTCGTTGATGCGCTTGAAGTGGTCAAGGTCAAGAATCCCCAGCAACAGGCTGGAGCGGTCTTTTTGTAGCTGTTCGATCTCTTGATCCAGCCGCTCATTCCACGCTGCGCGATTGGGCAGGCCGGTGAGGGTGTCTATCAGCGCTTTTTGACGCTGCTCTTCAAGGTGCGCACGGAAACCCAACGCTTCCTGTTCCATCGTGGCCACGCGGCTGGCCAGCGATTGAAGGCGGGATGCAACCTCCTGTTCGCGTTGATCACGCTGTTTCTGGTGCTCGTCCATGGTCCCGAGCAGGCCTTCAAGTCGGCTTTCCAGAACGTTTTTCAGACTGTCGAGATCGGCCGCTTCCTGCACGCTGGTTTGCAAATCGCCTACATGCTCCCGTAATTGCTCATTCAACTCCCGCGACGCGGATTGCTGACCCGCGTGGTCTTCGCTCGCGGCTTGAAGGTTGGCCTGGAACGATTCCAGCCGTTCGTTGAGCTGTTTGAGATAACGCTCGAACTCATGCTGCCCGCTGTCGGTGATCGCCAGCATCAAAACGGCGAGGTCGTCGAGAATCGGCAGCAGCTCGTACCAGTTAAGGCCGTGCTCCAACCGAAGGCGCATGGCTTCAGCCTGCGGCCGGTGGTGTTCAGGCAAAGTCAGGTCGTTGAGCAGGCCCAGTAAGGTCTCTTCGATGTGGGCCGCGACCGAGCTGTAACTGGGCTCTGGAGACGAGGGCAGCGCGTACGGCCCCTCTTCATCGGTTTCTGCACTTTCGGCTTCGTCAGCTTCATCGTCGTTTTCGACGGCATCTTCATCACTCGGATTGTCTTCGACGGGCTCCTGCGCAAGCGATTGCTCTGCCTCAGCTTCAGCCTGCTGGACGGCCTGCTCGTCCGTTGAGGAGGTGACTTCGGTAGGCAGCGATGCAGCCTCAATCTCTTCGACCGGTGTCACCGCCGTCGCGTCTTCAACGGGCTCGGAGTCAACAGGCTCCGTGGCGACCGGCTCACTGACAGCAACGGGTTCGGCCTCTTCTACTGAAGCCGGAACTGGCTCAGCGATAACAGGTGTTTCAACGGCTGCCACAATGGGCTCTCTAGCCACTGGAGCCATAGCCGACGTATCAGCGATCGTGGGCGGCGCTTCGTTGATCCATTGTGTCGGCGGCGCCTTCACAGCAGGTTCAGCCTCGTCGGGCTCCTCATCGTGGTGATCCGAAGCTGGAGCAGGCTTTGCCGCTGGAGGGGGTGCTGGCGGCTCTGCTGCGCCAGGAACGTCTTCTGTCGCCTCACGGCCACCGAACAAGCGCTCCAGAAATCCGGGACGCGCGGCCGCTTCCGGATGCTCCAGTTCGGCCAGTGCCTTGCCCTGCAACCCACTCAACTCGCTCAACAGCAGCGGCATTTCCCGGGCCTGCGTCACCCGATCCTCAAGGTTCTTGGCGAAACGCTTGAGCGGTTTGGCCACCTCACGAGGTAATGGCAGTGATTGCAATTGCGTCACCAGCGCAGTCAGCGCTGTACCCATTTGCTCGACGCGCTGCTCGCGACGCTGTTCGGAATCGAGTACGGCCTTTTCAAGTCGAGGGATCAAGGCTGCCAACCCTGCGTCCATGTCGTCCTTGCGCACAATCTCACGCATTTCCTTCATGCACTGGTCAACGGCCTTGTCGGCACCCTCGGCCGCCAGACTGCTTCGCACCAGACCACGCCGCAGCAAGTCCAGACGGGCATTCCAGCGCTTTTCGAGCTTGTCCTGCTGCTCGATACTTTTCAGGTACTTTTCTTTCCAGCGTTGGGCTTCGTCGCTCATTCCGAGGGTCCGCGAGGGGATTTGCTTGTTATTGATTGCTTGTTATCGGCAGTGAATCGCCAATTAATGAGGCAGGCAAGCGAATCTCCACCGCCACCGGCAGATGATCGGAAATGGGCTGAGCCAGTACCTGCACTTTCTCAAGTGTCAGGGAAGGACTCAGCAGAATATGATCCAGGCAGCGCTGCGGGCGCCAACTGGGAAAGGTGGCTTCGATCTGTGGCGCCAACAGGCCCAGATCGCGCAAAGGCGAGGTTTCCAGCAGGTCAGCGGCGTGGGTGTTCATGTCGCCCATCAGCACCTGATGCTTGTAGCCGCCAATCAATTCACGGATGTAGGCCAGTTGACGCGTCCGTGTTCGCGCCCCCAGCGCGAGGTGCATGACCACCACAACCAGAGCGTCCTCACCCTCGCCGAAACGAATAAGGATCGCGCCGCGGCCCGCAGGGCCTGGCAACGGATGATCTTCGATATCCCACGGGCGCAAACGACTCAGCACCCCGTTGCTGTGCTGGGCGAAACGTCCAAGATTGCGATTGAGCTGTTGATGCCAGTACGGAAACGAACCGAGCTGCGCCAGGTGCTCCACCTGATTGACGTAGCCTGAGCGAAGGCTGCCGCCATCAGCTTCCTGCAGGGCGACCAGATCGTAGTCGCCCAGCAGATCGCCGATTTTTTGCAGATTCCCGGCACGACCGTTGTGTGGCAGCAAATGCTGCCAACCCCGAGTCAGATAATGCCGGTAGCGCTCGGTGCTGATGCCCACCTGAATATTGAAGCTGAGCAACCGAAGCCTGCCATCGGCTGGCAGGCCGGTTTCCTTCAGGTGACGCTCGTTGACCTTGGGTGTGCGTCGGGCAACGATGCGTTCAGAACCCCAGCGCATCATGTCGTGCTGCTTACTTGGTCAGCGCGGCGCGCTCTTTGGCGATCAACTGATCCGCCACTTGCAGCGTCTGCTCCGGACCACCAGCGGTGCTCAGGTCGAAACGGTATTTACCGTTGACGATCATGGTTGGAACGCCAGTAATTTCATACTTCTTGGCCAGTTCCTTGTACTGGGCGATCTTGCCCTTCACAGCGAACGAATCGAAGGTTTCCAGAAACTTCTGCTTGTCGACGCCTTGGGTAGCGACGAAGTCAGCCATATCGTTTTTGTCGGTCAGGCGCTTGCCACCTTTCTGGATGGCATCGAATACCGCGCTGTGGACTTTCTTCTCCACGCCCATGGTGTCGAGGGTGATGAACAGTTGGCCGTGGGCATCCCATGGACCGCCGAACATCGCAGGGATACGGACGAAGTGAACGTCCGCCGGCAGCTTCTCAATCCATGGATTGATGGTCGGCTCAAAGGCATAGCAGTGTGGGCAGCCGTACCAGAACATCTCGACGACTTCGATCTTGCCGGGTTCGGAAACAGGAACGGCGCTGCTCAGCTGGACATATTGCTTGCCAGCTTCGATCGGCTCTGCCGCCTGAGCGGTCAGACCGAACAGGCTGGTGAACACCAGAGCGGCGCTGAGAATCAGATTACGCATGCTTAACTCCTGGGCATGAAAAGTCACCTCGACGGCCGCGTTTTGACCGGGCGAGGTGATACGAGTTCGCAAGTGTAACGCCTGCGAGGACAAAAAAGGGCAGCCGTTTGCGACCCTTTTTTGCCCGTCGGAGAGAGAAATGCAATTCGCCATTCCCGGCTGTCGACTCGTCAAGAATAAGGCCCCCAGCCTTAATCCAGACTTAATGAAGCCCCTGTATGTAGGCCGCCAAGGCATCGATATCCTTGTTGCTCAACTTGGAGGCGATGGTGCGCATGACCATCGTGTCGCCGTCGTTGGTGCGATCGCCCTCACGGAACGCTGTGAGCTGCTTTTTCACATAGTCGGCGTGTTGGCCGCCCAAATGCGGAAAGCCCGCAGCGGCGTTTCCTGCTCCGTTCGGCGAGTGGCATCCGGTACAGGCCGGCATGCCCTGATCGATCTTGCCGCCACGAAACAGCGCTTCGCCTTTGGCGACGAGATTCGGATCGGCAGCGCCGACACTGCCTCTCTGGCTGGCGAAATACGCGGCGATATCCGCCAGATCCTGCTCATTGAGGTTGTTCAGCAAGCCCGTCATTTCCAGAACGACGCGTTTGCCGTCCTTGATTTCATGCAATTGCTTGAGCAAATAGCGCTGACCTTGTCCGGCCAGTTTCGGAAAGTTGGGGGCCATGCTGTTGCCATCCGGGCCATGACAGGCCCCACACACGGCGGTTTTCGCCTGACCGGCGGCTGCATCGCCCACGACGACCTCAGCGGCATGAGTGGTACCAGAGACGCCCAACGCCAACAGCAGACTCACCAGTAGTTTGTTCATCGGCTAATCCGTACGGCCAGAGTGCTCATGAATAGCGGGCCTATTCACTCCCCCGGCATTTGTTATAGGTCTAATGGTAGCCGCAGTTACGCGAACGTCACCCCGTCGAGGGGACAAAGCACACACAAAATTCGCGGCACTATATACTTGCGCCCATCAATCGGAATCGACATCCCTAACGGCGCGTCAGCCGTTACGCCCTCACCGGACATCCCATGCAATTCAAAAACCCGATCCTCGGCTTGTGCCAACAGGCCAAGTTCCAGCTCAGCGCCGCCAAAGTCGACCAATGCCCGGATGACGAAGGTTACGAAGTGGCCTTCGCCGGGCGCTCGAATGCCGGTAAATCCAGCGCGCTGAACACCCTGACCCACGCCAGCCTGGCCCGCACCTCCAAGACACCGGGGCGCACCCAGTTGCTGAACTTCTTTCGCCTGGACGACGATCGCCGCCTGGTCGACTTGCCGGGTTATGGCTACGCGAAAGTGCCGATCCCGCTCAAGCAACACTGGCAGCGCCACCTGGAAGCCTATCTGGGCAGCCGGGAAAGCCTCAAAGGTCTGATTCTGATGATGGACATCCGCCATCCGATGACCGATTTCGACACCCTGATGCTCGACTGGGCCATCGCCAGCGGCATGCCGATGCACATTCTGCTGACCAAGGCGGACAAACTGACCTTCGGCGCAGCGAAGAACACCTTGCTCAAGGTGCAGTCGGAAATTCGCAAGGGTTGGGGCGACGCAGTGACCATCCAGTTGTTCTCGGCGCCCAAGCGCTTGGGGCTGGAAGAGGCCTACACCGTTCTGGCCGACTGGATGGAGCTGGAAGACAAAGCGCCTGCGGCCTGAATCGCAGGCAAAAAAAACCCCGGACTTCATATGGGGAGGGGAAGTTCGGGGTCTAAGTCCAAACCTTCAGGGAAGGGTCCGGATATCTGCCAACACTTAACACAACATAGGAGCATGAATGGCAGCGTCTGCCATTCCCGAACTCTGACCGGGGTTTGTCCGGGGAAGTTCAAAATCTGTGGAAATTTAATGTTGGCGGCGCGATTGCTCTCGATGACTGTGGGAGATTCCATGGTGGCTGGCCAGCCTTTTCGCCAGAAAGCCGACTCCCACATTTCGCGACAATGATCAAAAATTGATCAATGTGCCTCATCCCAGTTATCGCCCACACCCACTTCCACCAGCAGCGGAACGTCCAGCTTCGCGGCGCTGCTCATGTGGACGCGGATTTCCTGGCTGATCTGCTCGACCAGATCCTCACGTACCTCCAGCACCAGTTCGTCGTGAACCTGCAAAATCACGCGGGCATCCAGCTCAGACTTCTCCAGCCAGCCATTCACCGCGACCATCGCGCGCTTGATGATGTCTGCCGCCGTACCTTGCATCGGCGCGTTGATCGCCATGCGCTCAGCGCCTTTGCGCAGGGCCTGGTTCTTGGCGTTGATGTCCGGCAGATACAGGCGGCGCCCGAAGATCGTTTCGACGAAACCTTGTTCAGCAGCCTGTGTACGAGTGCGCTCCATGTAGTCGAGCACACCAGGGTAACGGGCAAAGTAGCGGTCGACGTACGCCTGCGATTGCTTGCGATCCACGCCGATCTGCTTGGCCAGACCAAAGGCGCTCATGCCGTAGATCAGGCCGAAGTTGATCGCCTTGGCGCTGCGGCGCATGTCGCTGGTGACGTTTTCCAGCTCGACGCCGAAGACTTCCGCCGCCGTCGCACGGTGCACATCCAGATCATTGCGGAAGGCGTGCAGCAAGCCTTCGTCCTTGGCCAGATGCGCCATGATCCGCAGCTCGATCTGCGAATAGTCCGCCGCCAATAGTTTGTAGCCCTTCGGCGCCACGAACGCCTGACGAATCCGACGGCCTTCGGCAGTGCGAATCGGGATGTTCTGCAGGTTCGGATCGCTGGACGACAGGCGTCCGGTGACTGCAACGGCTTGATGGTACGAAGTGTGAATCCGCCCGGTACGCGGGTTGATCTGCTCCGGCAGGCGGTCGGTGTAGGTGCTTTTCAGCTTGCTCATCGAGCGGTACTGCATCAGCACCTTGGGCAGCGGGAAGTCCTGTTCGGCCAGTTCAGCCAGCACCGCTTCGGCGGTGGAAGGCTGACCGGTGGCGGTTTTGCTGATGATCGGCATGCCAAGCTTTTCGTAGAGAATCACCCCCAACTGCTTGGGCGAGCCGAGGTTGAACTCTTCTCCGGCAATCCCGAACGCCTCGCGCTCAAGCTCGGTCATCTTGTTGCCCAGCTCGACGCTCTGGATGCCGAGCAGCTTGGCGTCAACCAGCGCGCCCTGGCGCTCGATGCGCGCCAGCACCGGCATGAGCGGCATTTCGATGTCGTTCAGGACAGGGGCCAGCGTTGGGATCTTGCCCAGCTTTTCTTGCAGTGTTTCGTGCAGGCGCAGGGTCAGGTCCGCTTCTTCTGCTGCGTAAGTGCCCGCTTGCTCCAGTGCAATCTGATCGAAGCTCAGTTGTTTGGCGCCCTTGCCTGCAATGTCCTGGAAGTTGACCGGCGTGTGGTCCAGGTACTTCGCCACCAGGCTGTCGCGGTCGTGGCGGGTGGCGGTGGAGTCGAGGACATAGGATTCGAGCATGGTGTCGAACTTGACACCTTCGACAATGATGCCCTGATTTTGATCGCCACCAATGGCGCAGTTGGCCAGCAGATTGATCGCGAATTTTGCATGTTGGCCGACCTTGATCTTGTTCGCGTCTTCGAGAACCGGCTTCAGCGCCTTGAGCACCGCGTCACGAGCCAGTTGCTGGGGCACGCCCATGTATGAGTGGGTCAGCGGGATGTAGCAGGCTTCGTGGGTCTTGATCGCGAAGGACAGACCAACGATTTGCGCGCGCTGCGCATCGGTGCCATTACTCTGCACGACAAAAGCAAACAGCTTGGCGGCCTCCAGTTTTTTCAGCCAGGCATCGAATTGGGTCTGCTCAAGCACCAACTCGTACTGGGCCTCGATGACCGGCGCGGCGTCTTCAATAGGCGCGATTTCGACGCCGTCTTTCCTGGCTTCGCGCTGTAAATCCGGAATCCAGCTTTTAAACTCCAGTTCCGTGTACAGCGCCAGCAGCGCTTCACGGTCAGGCTCGCCGCAATGCAGGGCGTCAAGCTCAATGTCCAGAGGCACATCAATCTTGATGGTTGCCAACTGGTACGAAAGGAAAGCCATTTCCTTATGTTCTTCAAGCTTGGCAGGCAGAGACTTGGCACCACGAATCGGCAGAGCAGGCACTTTGTCGAGGTTTTCGTATAACTCTTTCAGGCCACCACCAATCCCGACCAGCAGACCCGTTGCGGTTTTTTCCCCAACGCCGGGAACCCCCGGAATGTTGTCGACCTTGTCGCCCATCAGGGCCAGGTAATCGATGATGTGCTCGGGACCGACGCCGAATTTCTCCTTCACGCCAGCGACGTCCAGCACGCTGCCGGTCATGGTGTTGACCAAAGTGATATGACCGTCGACCAACTGCGCCATGTCTTTGTCGCCCGTGGAAATGATCACAGGACGGTCAGCTGCGGCACTACTGCGCGCCAAGGTGCCGATCACGTCATCGGCTTCAACGCCTTCGACGCACAGCAACGGATAACCCAGGCCGCGCACACAGTTGTGCAGGTAGTCGATCTGAACGCGCATGTCGTCAGGCATGCTCGGACGGTTGGCCTTGTAGTCAACGAACATTTCATCGCGGAACGTACCGCCTTTGGCGTCGAAAACCACGGCAAACGGGCTGTCTGGATATTGTTTGCGCAGGCTCTTGAGCATGTTTAGCACGCCTTTGACCGCACCGGTAGGCAGGCCCTTGGACGTGGTGAGTGGCGGCAGCGCGTGGAAGGCGCGGTACAGGTACGAAGAACCGTCCACCAGGACGAGAGGCGCTTGACTCATGTGAAGGATCAACCTTTTCGGCGGGGTCGGCGCTAAAATGCGAGGACCGTTGACGACAAAGGAGCAAGGTTATCATGCGTACGCAAAATCGCTTGTTACTAGTCGCTCTGTTGCTGGTGTGCCCACTGTTTGCGGTGGCCGCCGAAGATGAAGCGCCTTCCGCGGAACCCGACGTCACCATCAAAAAGGACGGCGACAACTTCGTTCAGGAATACAAGGCGAACGGCTTCGTTTATGCAGTGAAAATCACGCCAAAATACGGCAAACCGTATTATCTGGTGCGTGCCGATGGCACCAGCGGTCAATTCATTCGTGCGGATCAACCGGACATGCTGATCCCCCAATGGGTATTATTCAGCTGGTAGCCCCAACATTCACTTTTTGCTGGCAGTGTTCATATGTCCGTTTTTACTCCCCTGGCTCGGCCTGAGCTGGAAGCTTTTCTCGCCCCGTACGGGCTCGGCCAACTGCGTGATTTTCAGGGCATCGCAGCCGGAAGTGAAAACACCAACTACTTCATCAGCATGGAACAGGGCGAGTTCGTGCTGACGCTGGTCGAGCGCGGCCCCGTGCAGGAAATGCCGTTCTTCATCGAACTGCTGGACGTACTGCATGAGGCCGACCTTCCGGTGCCATACGCGCTGCGTACCACCGACGGCCAAGCCCTTCGCGAGCTGAAAGGCAAACCGGCCCTGTTGCAACCGCGTCTCTCAGGCAAACACCCGACAGCTCCCAACACACAGCACTGTTCGCAGATCGGCGAGCTGCTGGCGCACATGCATCTGGCTACCCGCGAAAAGACCATCGAACGCCGGACTGATCGTGGCCTGGAGTGGATGCTGAAAGAGGGCGGCAACTTCATCTCTCATCTGGACGAAGCCGAAGGCGCGCTGCTGAAGGCGTCTGTGGAAGAAATCGCCCGAGAGCAGACGAAGATCATGGCGCTGCCACGAGCCAACGTTCATGCCGACCTGTTCCGCGACAACACGCTGTTCGAAGGCACGCACCTGACCGGCGTGATCGACTTCTACAACGCGTGCTCGGCGCCGATGCTGTATGACGTGGCCATTGCCGTGAATGACTGGTGCTCGTTTGAGGATGGCAGTATCGATGCGCCTCGGGCGCGGGCGTTGCTGGGGGCGTATGCGGCGCTGCGCCCCTTTACGGCCGCAGAAGCCGAGCTGTGGGCGACGATGCTGCGTGTGGGTTGCGTGCGATTCTGGCTGTCGCGTCTGATCGCCGCCGAGAGTTTTGCCGGTCAGGACGTGTTGATCCATGACCCATCGGAATTCCGAAAGCGCCTGGAACAGCGTCAGGAGACCCACATTCCGCTGCCGTTTGCGTTGTAGAGATCAGCACCGCAATCGTCAAACTGTGGGAGCCGGCTCGCTGGCGAATGCGGTCTGCCTGTGCCACATGGGGCGACTGACACGACGCCTTCGCCAGCAAGCCGGCTCCCACAGGAGAACCGCATTTGACTGTAGGAGCGCGCTTGCCCGCGATGGGACGCTCAGGCGTTACAAGCTTTCCAGACACCCCGCCAGATCATCCGCCAGCTTGGTCAGCAACTGCTCATAACCGTGCGCAGAGGCAGGCGTGTAGCCGCCCAGACCATCCAGCTCAGCCAGCTTCACCGGCAAGCCCGCGCTGAGGGTATCGGCCAGTTTCGGGCGCAATGGCGGCTCGCTGAACACACAGGTCTTGCCGTATTCGGCCAGCCGCGCACGCATGGCAGCAACATGCTGCGCGCCCGGCTGCACGTCGTGGCTGACGGCAAACACGCCAGCGTGCTGAATCCCATAGGCCTCTTCGAAGTAGTCGAACGCCTCATGGAACACAAAGTATTTCTTGTCCGCGATGCCCGCGACACGCTGCTTGAGCTTCGCGTCCAGCGCATCCATCCGTTCGTCGAACGCTTTGACGTTACTCTGATATCGCGCGGCGTTAGCCGGGTCGGCTTCGCTCAGGTCCGCCGCCATCTTCGCTGCGATGACCCGTGCGTTGACCGTCGACAGCCACAGGTGTGCATCAACGCTGCCGGGGCGGTGATCGTGATCATGCTCGTCGTCATCGCCATCATCGTCATGATGCGCGGCGCTGGCAGTGAAGGTACGCAGGTGCATGCCTGGCAGCGACTGCACCGGTACCGAAGGTTTGGTGCGGTTGGTCAGTACGCGGGGCAGGAAGGTTTCCATGTCCGGCCCGATCCAGTAGAGCAGATCGACCTCCTGAACACGCCGTACGTCGGACGGGCGCAGCGCGTAATTATGCGGCGACGCGCCCGGTGGCAGTAGCACTTCCGGCACCGCAATACCATCCTGCACCGCCGCTGCGATCAACTGCAGCGGCTTGATGCTGGTGAGCACACGGACGTCGGCTTGGGCGGGGGCGATGGCGGAGAAACCAGTGATGAAAACGACAAAAAGTAAAAAAAGTCGGGACACGATGACCACTCATAGGGGCAGGAACGGGTAACATAATAACGTCTCTACCAGAAGCCGTCGCCGCCCATGTCTAAAACACCACTGGCCAGTCGCCCCCACGATCACTCCCATTGCGTGCACAGCGCCCTCGCTGAAGCCGATGCACTGTGCGCCGGAAAAGGCCTGCGTCTGACCGCGTTGCGGCGTCGCGTGCTGGAACTGGTGTGGCAAAGCCACAAGCCGCTGGGCGCCTACGACATTCTGGCGGTGCTGAGCGAAGAAGATGGCCGCCGCGCCGCGCCGCCGACTGTTTACCGGGCGCTGGACTTCCTGCTGGAACACGGTCTGGTGCACCGCATTGCCTCGCTCAACGCCTTTGCAGGCTGCAACCATCCCACCCATGCGCATCAGGGTCAGTTCCTGATTTGCCGCGAGTGCCACGCCGCCATCGAACTGCAACACGGTGCAATCAGCGCAGCCATCGTCAGCGCAGCCAATGAAGTCGGCTTTGCCGTGGAAACCCAGACCGTCGAAGTCGTCGGGGTGTGTGCTGGCTGCAAGGCCGCCTGATGAGCGACGCACTGATCCGTCTGGAAGGTGTGAGCGTCACCCGCTCAGGTCAGAACGTACTGGATAACATTCAATTGAGTGTAAGTCCGGGCGAGATTGTGACCCTGATCGGCCCCAACGGCGCGGGTAAAACCACGCTGGTGCGCGCCGTGCTCGGCCTGCTCAAGCCCGATTCGGGCAATGTCTGGCGCAAGCCGAAACTGCGTGTCGGTTACATGCCGCAAAAATTGCACGTCGACGCCACGCTGCCGCTTTCCGTACTGCGCTTCCTGCGCCTGGTGCCGGGTGTCGATCGCGAAACAGCGCTCGCCGCGTTGGTGGAAGTCGGTGCCGAGAAGGTCATCGACAGCCCGCTGCAAGGTATTTCCGGTGGCGAAATGCAGCGGGTACTGCTGGCCCGGGCATTACTGCGCGAACCCGAGCTGCTGGTGCTCGACGAACCTGTTCAGGGCGTTGACGTGGCCGGGCAGGCCGAGCTGTACGCGCTGATCACTCAATTGCGCAATCGCCACCAATGCGGTGTGCTGATGGTGTCCCACGATCTGCATCTGGTCATGAGCACCACCGATCAAGTGGTGTGCCTGAATCGCCACGTCTGTTGCTCAGGCCACCCAGAGCAGGTCAGCAACGACCCGGCGTTCGTCGAGCTGTTCGGCCAGAACGCGCCGAGCCTGGCGATTTATCACCACCATCATGACCACGCTCACGACCTGCATGGCGAGGTCTGCCAGGCCGCGCACGGCCAAGCGCACACTCACGATCACGGGCATTCGCACCCTCACAACCATGACCACGGGGACAACTGCAAGCATGGCTGATTTTCTACTCTATGCCTTGCTCGCAGGCCTCGCTTTGGCCGTTGTTGCCGGTCCGCTGGGCTCTTTTGTAGTCTGGCGCCGCATGGCCTATTTCGGCGATACCCTGTCTCACGCCGCATTGTTGGGCGTCGCGTTGGGCTTTTTGCTGGACATCAGCCCGACCATCGCGGTGACGGTCGGCTGTCTGCTGCTGGCGATTCTGCTGGTGACCCTGCAACAGCGCCAACCACTGGCGTCTGACACGCTGCTGGGGATTCTCGCGCCGAGCACGCTGTCTCTCGGGCTGGTGGTGCTGAGCTTCATGCGCGAGGTGCGCATCGACTTGATGGGCTACCTGTTCGGCGATCTGCTGGCGATCAGCCCGACCGATCTGGCCTGGATTCTCGGCGGCAGCGCTGCGGTACTGGTCTTGATCTGCGCGCTCTGGCGCCCATTGCTGGCCATCACCGTGCACGAAGAACTGGCAACCGTCGAGGGTCTGCCGGTGGCTACGCTGCGCATGACACTGATGCTGCTGATTGCCGTGGTGATCGCCGTGGCGATGAAAATCGTCGGCGTATTGCTGATCACCTCGCTGTTGATTATCCCGGCGGCTGCGGCACAGCGTCACGCCCGCTCACCCGAACAAATGGCCTTGGGCGCCAGTGTGATCGGCATCCTCGCCGTGTGCGGGGGACTGGCGCTATCGTGGTTCAAGGACACCCCCGCTGGCCCGTCTATCGTGGTGTGTGCAGCAGCCTTGTTCCTGCTCAGTTTCCTGTTGCCCAAGCGGTAGAACCTTGTTCCGAAAGTAGAGTCTTACTCGGCAATCATTACATGGCGGCAATGTGCAATGATTTGATCCCATGCCGCCGTGCGTGATCGGTTTTTTTCGGTGCAAGCCACTTTATGTGTAGACTTGCTCGTTTTTTGCGCAAATAGAGAATCGCAGGAATGAAGCCGTTCCCATCCCGTTATCTGCTGCTTGCTGCATTTTCCGTCCTGTTGGGCGCCTGCCAGAGCAAACCCGTCGAGGCGCCAGCTCCGGCTGCAGCACCCGACGCCTATGAACAACTGGACCAGAACATCGCAAGCAGCGAATTGGCCACCGCTGAAGACCAGTTGGCCGCGCTGCAGAGCAAGGACCCGGAAGATCCGCGCCTTGAGCAATACCAGCGCAAGCTGGCCGAGGCCTACTTGACCCGCAGCCAGATCGTTTTGCAAAAAGGCGACGTCAACGCTGCGGCCACAGCATTGAGCCGCGCGCGAGCGCTGATGCCCAAGGCTCCAGCGCTGACCAGCGGCGTCAATGGCGCGATTGCCCACGCGCGCAAGGCGGAGCTTGAGAAAGCTGAAGCCGAGTTGCGAGCGGCGGAAGCCAAGCGCACAGCCAAGATCATCGACCCGACCGTCGAGAGCACGACCATCGCGCTGAAAATCACTGATTCGAAGCAATTGCGTCGTCAACTCAACGATATCGCCTCGGATGTCACCGCGTTCAACTGTGAAGTGATCGTGCAGGTGCCACGCACTGACGACTACCCATGGCTGGCCACGTTGCTGAGCAAGCGCGTGACCAAGATCAACCCGGATTTCGAATTGCAGATCCAGCGCGAGATTGAAAAATCCGCGCCTGCGCAGATCATTCTGAAACCCGCCAAGCTCTGATCGTTTTTAATCAAACAAAAGGCGTTGCCCTCACGAGCAACGCCTTTTTTGTATGAAAACTCACAACCTCTTGTGGGAGCCGGCTCCCACAAGGGTAAATCAGGCCTCCGGCGCTTTTATCTCAAGCCGGAATCGCTTTGGCCTTCGGTTCCCGCGCCCAGACCCGGTGCTGTTTGATCGCTTCAAAGAAAGCGTTGAACGACGTGCTGTCCGAGACCGCCAACAGCCCCGCATCCGCTTCCAGATGTAGCAAGTCGATCAGCTCTTTGGCCTCGCCAGCGTAGGAGATGGCCTTAAGGTGTTTGTATGCTTCCAAAACGTAATGCAGCGCCACACCATTGCCGCTCAACGCCTTGATCGACGCCGCGCCGCCCGGGATGAATACCGCATCGAAGGCAATCGAAGGCAAACCTTCAATCGACGCATCCACCGGTAGAGTTTGGCCACCCGCCGTTTTGACAGGGGCCGAGGTAGGACCGAGGATTTTGGCATGGGCCGCTTCGGCTTCAAGCGCCGCTTTCATCGCTGCGACAGCTTTGTCGTCCACGCCATCCGCCACGATGATCGCGACTTTGCGCGACGCGATATCACCGGACAAAAGGTTCGCCTGACTCAGCAGAGGAGACTTATCCACGGTCGGTTTGCCGGTTTTCTGAGCCTTGACCGTCGGGCCTTTTGGCGCCGGCAGTCCCAGATTGGCAGCCACGCGTGTCGCCAGAGTCATGTCGATGTTGGCGAGGATCTCGTTCACCTGCCGCGCGCGGATGTGCTCTCGCTCGACCTTGCCCAGCTCAAAACTGTAGGCCGCGATGATGTGCTCCTTCTCGTGCTCACTCATGCTGTTGAAAAAGAGCGTGGCCTGAGAGAAATGGTCGGCAAACGACGGACTGCGCTCGCGCACCTTGTGCGCTTCGATACGCTCCTGATAACTCTCGAAACCGCCGTCCTGGGGGCCTGCGGGGGTTTCCTTTGGCCAGCCGCCATCGATGGAGTTGGGCTCATAGGAAGCCCGCCCCTTGTCGATGGTCATGCGGTGCTGCGCGTCACGCTGGCCGCTGTGGTTGGGCGAGACAGGACGGTTGATCGGAATCTCGTGAAAGTTCGGGCCGCCAAGTCGGCTGATCTGCGTATCGGTGTAGGAAAACAGGCGGCCCTGTAGCAGCGGGTCGTTGGAGAAATCGATCCCCGGTACGATGTGCCCAGGGCAAAACGCGACCTGCTCGGTTTCAGCAAAATAATTGTCAGGGTTGCGATTGAGCACCATCTTGCCCAAGGGCGTCACTGGCACCATTTCCTCGGGAATGATCTTGGTGGGGTCGAGCAAGTCGAAGTCGAATTTATGCTCGTCTTCTTCAGCAACGACCTGCACGCCCAACTCCCACTCGGGATAGTCGCCAGATTCAATTGACTCCCACAAGTCGCGGCGGTGGTAATCCGTGTCCTTACCGGCCAGCTTTTGCGCCTCGTCCCAAAGCAACGAGCAGGTGCCATATTTGGGCTTCCAGTGGAATTTTACGAACGAGGATTTCCCCTCGGTATTGATCATGCGAAAGGTGTGGATGCCAAAGCCCTGCATGGTCCGCAGGCTTTTTGGAATCGCACGGTCAGACATGGTCCACAGCACCATGTGCGCGGACTCTGGCACCAACGAAACGAAATCCCAAAACGTATCGTGAGCCGATCCCCCTGTAGGAATCTCATTGTGCGGCTCGGGTTTTACAGCGTGCACGAAGTCCGGAAATTTGATGGCGTCCTGTATGAAAAACACCGGCATATTGTTGCCGACCAAATCGTAGTTGCCTTCGGCGGTGTAGAACTTCACCGCAAAACCGCGCACGTCACGAACGGTGTCTCCCGAACCACGCGGGCCTTGAACGGTAGAAAAGCGCACAAACACCGGGGTCTTTTTTCCCGGATCGCGCAGGAATTCTGCCTTGCTCAGCGCGGAATGGTTCTCGTAACTCTGGAAATAACCGTGGGCCGCCGTCCCCCGCGCGTGCACGATGCGCTCCGGGATACGCTCGTGGTCAAAGTGCGTGATCTTCTCACGCATGATGAAGTCTTCGAGCAGCGAAGGGCCACGACTGCCCGCCTTCAGCGTGTTCTGGTTATCGGCAACTTTCACTCCCTGATTGGTGCGCAGGGCCTGACCGGTCGCGTCAGAACGAAACGCTTCAAGGCTGTCGAGTTTGGTGTTGGTATTACCCCGGTCTAGCGTGTCAGTGCCTGCCAGTTCGCTTTTAGGGGTACTGCTTACGGGTGCGGGTTTCTTGGTGGCCATCAGTCAAAAACTCCTCGGTTCAGGCGGCTCTTTTTTCGCGCTTCCGAAAGGGAAAGTCGGTATGAGCTCGGTCAGCCGGAATTACCTGACAGAAGCAGGAGAAATCCGGCGCTTACTAAGTGACTGAGGAGAAAAATGACCGTTCCGTGTTTTTTCCAACCTTTGGTCTAACGTTGCATCAGCCGTTTTTATGACCATTCGGCAGGTCGCCCACCAAATAAATGCTAAGAATTCCGGGCCTAACCCCGACCCGACAGGCTAAAATGCGCGCCCGGTTTATCCAGCCAAGGCGATAAACGGCCGAAATGGCATCGCCACGCAGCTCCCAAACGAGCTGATCTTCCAACGCGCCCCCACAAGGTTCGCTACGTGATCGAGTTTCAATACGTCCATAAAACCTATCGGGTCGCCGACAGGGAAATTCCCGCACTGCACCCCACGAGTCTGCAGATCGAAAACGGCCAGGTGTTTGGCCTGATCGGCCACTCCGGGGCAGGCAAAAGCACCATGCTGCGCCTGATCAACCGCCTGGAAGCTCCCAGCGGCGGCAAGATCATCGTCGATGGCGTCGACGTCACGGCGTTGGACGCCGATGGTCTGCGCAGTTTCCGCCAACAGGTCGGGATGATCTTCCAGCACTTCAACCTGCTGTCGTCCAAGACGGTCGCCGATAACGTCGCGATGCCGCTAACGCTGGCCGGGGACATGACCCGTGCGCAGATCGACCAGCGCGTCGCCGAGTTGCTGGCGCGGGTGGGCCTGTCCGACCACGCGAAGAAATACCCGGCGCAATTGTCCGGCGGCCAGAAGCAGCGCGTCGGCATTGCTCGCGCATTGGCGACCAAGCCGAAAATCCTGCTGTGCGACGAGGCCACTAGCGCGCTCGACCCTCAAACCACCGCGTCGGTGCTGCAATTGCTGGCGGAGATCAACCGCGAGCTGAAGCTGACCATCGTGTTGATCACCCACGAAATGGACGTGATCCGTCGCGTCTGTGATCAGGTGGCGGTGATGGACGCAGGTGTGATCGTCGAGCAGGGCGCCGTGGCCGATGTGTTCCTGCATCCCAAGCACCCGACCACTCGCCGCTTCGTACAGGAAGACGAGCAGGTCGACGAGAACGATCGGAACTCCGATTTCGCCCACGTTCAGGGCCGCATCGTGCGTCTGACGTTCCAGGGTGAAGCGACCTACGCGCCACTGCTGGGTACGGTCGCCCGGGAAACCGGCGTGGACTACAGCATCCTGGCCGGTCGTATCGACCGCATCAAGGACACGCCCTACGGGCAATTGACGCTGGCCATTACCGGCGGCGACATGGAAGCCGCGTTCGCGCGCTTCACCGCCGCTGACGTTCACATGGAGATCCTGCGTTGATGGACACTCTCGCCACTCTGTTTTCCAACGTCGACTGGTACGAAATCTGGGTCGCCACCGGCGATACTCTGATCATGCTCGGCATTTCTCTCGCGTTTACGGTGCTGCTGGGCCTGCCCCTCGGCGTGCTGATGTTTCTCACCTCGCCGCGGCAGTTGCTCGAAAACAAGCCGGTCTACGCCACCATCGGCCTGGTCGTGAACATGCTGCGGGCGCTGCCGTTCATCATCCTGTTGATCGTGATGATGCCGCTGACCGAAATCATCACCGGCACTTCGCTGGGGATTCTCGGCACACTGCCGCCACTGATCGCGGGCGCCACGCCGTTCTTTGCACGGCTGGTGGAGACCGCACTGCGTGAAGTGGATCGCGGGATCATCGAAGCGATTCAGGCGATGGGGGCCACTACGCGGCAAATCATCGTCAAGGCGCTGCTGCCGGAGGCGCGTCCAGGCATTCTGGCGGCGATCACGGTCACGGCGATTGCGCTGGTCTCGTTCACTGCCATGGCCGGTGCCGTGGGCGCGGGCGGTCTCGGCGACTTGGCGATTCGCTACGGTTACCAGCGCTTCCAGAACGATGTGATGTTCGTGACGGTCGTATTGCTGCTGGTGCTGGTGCAGATTCTGCAAACCGTGGGCGACAAGCTGGTCGCGCACTTTTCACACCGTTAATCGAATGGGGTCAGCCATGGGCTGGCACGTGCGCGCCACGGGGCGCGCATTTCAAGGAGCAAAAGAGATGAAGAAACTGTTGGCCGTTTTCGCAGCCGTCACCGCGCTGTCCGCCCACGCCGATGAAACCCTGACCGTCGCGGCCACCGCCGTGCCTCACGCCGAGATCCTCGAATTCGTGAAGCCTGCGCTGGCCAAAGAAGGCGTGACGCTGAACGTGAAAGTCTTCAACGACTACATTCAGCCGAACGTGCAGGTCGATCAGAAGCGCATGGACGCCAACTTCTTCCAGCACCAGCCGTATCTGGATGAGTTCAACAAGGGCAAGGGCACGCATCTGGTAAGCGTGGCCAAAGTTCACGTCGAGCCGTTCGGCGCGTACTCGGACAAGATCAAGAACCTGGCGGACCTGCCGGATGGCGCCACTGTGGCGCTGCCGAACGATGCGACCAACGAAGGCCGTGCGTTTCTTCTGCTGGTGAAGGCTGGCTTGATCACTCTGAAAGACCCAACCAGCATCACGGCCAAGCCAAGCGACGTGCTGCAAAACCCGAAAGCGCTGAAATTCCGTGAGCTGGAAGCGGCCACCTTGCCACGCGTGCTGACTCAAGTGGACCTGGCGCTGATCAACACCAACTACGCGCTGACCGCCAAGCTTGATCCGACTAAAGATGCGCTGATCATCGAAGGTCAGGAATCGCCGTACGCGAACATCCTGGTGACCCGCGAAGACAACAAGGATGACCCGGCCATCCAGAAACTGGTCGCCGCGCTGCACAGCCCGGAGACCAAGCAGTTCATCGAGACCAAGTACAAGGGTGCTGTGGTTCCGGCGTTCTGATTCACCTCAGGTGATGATCGTGCCCACGCTCCGCGTGGGTGCGCATCCCGTGACGCTCTGCGTCACATTGGCCGCAGAGCGGCCTTGTCGGCATTCCCACGCGGAGCGTGGGAACGATCAAATGTCATCCTGACGACTACTTGCGCTCAACCAACCCCGGCAATTGCGCGACCAGCTTCTGGTTGTTCAACGGCGCACGGATGAACCCGCGCTGAGTACCATCCGGCCCCAGCAACGCCAGGTTGCCGCTGTGGTCCACGGTGTAATTCGGTTTGCTGGTGTCCGCCGGAATGAACGGAATGCTCACCGCATTGGCGAGTTTCTGAATGGTGTCCACCGGCGCAGTCAGGCCCTGAAACTGTTTGTCGAAATAGCCCAGGTACGTTTTCAACTGCTGCGGCGTGTCGCGGTTCGGGTCGACGCTGACCAGCACCACGCGCAATTTCTCCACCGCCTCCTTGGGCAGTTCACTCTTGATCTGACGCAGTTGGGCGAGGGTGGTCGGGCAGATATCCGGGCAGAAGGTGTAGCCGAAGAACAGCAGCGTCCATTTATCTTTCAATGCATCCAGCGCCACCGGCTGGCCGTCCTGATCCACCAGTTTCAGGTCCGGCACGCTGCGGCTTTGCGGCAACAGGATGATCCCGGCGTCGATCAGCGCCGTCTGATCACCCGGCCCCTTGCCAGACAGGACGCGGTTAACAGTCAGGCCCAGGATCAACGCCACGATGGCCACGAGGATGAAGACGGTTTTTTGGGTGCGGGTCATAAATTCAACAATAGGTAGTGATCTACAAGCAGCGCGATGAACAGCAACAGCAGGTACCAGATCGAGTACTTGAAGGTGTTGATCGCGGCGTGCGGCTGGCTGCCAAGGTACAACACCCGCACCCAATGCAGAAAGCGAATCCCCAGCACGCAGGCGCAGATCAGGTAAAGCAGGCCGCTCATCTTGATCACGAACGGCATCAGGCTCGCCGCCAGCAACACCCCGGTGTAGAGCACGATGTGCAATTTGGTGTAGCGCTCGCCATGGGTCACGGGCAGCATCGGGATGTCGGCCTTGGCGTAATCTTCTTTGCGGTGAATGGCCAGCGCCCAGAAATGCGGCGGCGTCCAGGCGAAGATGATCAGCACCAGCAGAAGAGGCTCGGCGCTGATGTGGCCTGTAACCGCGACCCAACCGAGCAGCGGCGGCGCGGCGCCCGCCAGGCCGCCGATGACGATGTTCTGCGGCGTCGCGCGCTTGAGAAAGCCGGTGTAGATCACCGCGTAGCCGAGCAGCGAGGCCAGTGTCAGCCAGGCGCACAACGGGTTGGTGAAGGTCAGCAGCAGCGCCTGCCCGATAACCGCCAGCACGGTGGCGAAGGCCAGGGCGGCCATGGGCGTGACACGGCCTTCGGCGACAGGGCGTTTATGGGTACGGGCCATCACGGCGTCAATGCGACGGTCCACCACATGGTTGACCACCGCCGCGCCCGCTGCACAGAGCATGATCCCCAGATTGCCGAACAACAGCACTGCCCACGGCACGCCCGCGCGGGTAGCGAGAAACATCCCCACCAGCGAGGTGATGAGCATCAACACCAGCACCTTGGGTTTGGTGAGCTCCAGATAGTCTCGCCACAGGGCCTGGCGGTGAGTTTTGGTGGTCGTGAGTGTCATGAAAAGATCCTCGCGTCCCGCGATCTGCTTCTGCTCACTATCTGCCTCTGCCTGAAACGCGTAGGAGCGCAGCTTGCTCCTACGGCCTCCGGCCAGAATCAACAGCAAGTCCATGTCGACCTCTGCCGCCAGCATCTAAAGCAAGTCCGTGCCAGCCCCAATCCGCATAATCAGAAGCAGGTTCGTGCCTTCATCGATGCGGCCCCAGATGCAACAACACATGAGCGTGTTGCCAGAAACTCGGCGCGTGCCTTTTGGACGGCGCGTACACCGGCCTGACACGGTAGTTGATCAACGTCATGGTCAGCATCAGCGCAGCGCCGCCTGCGTTGTGGGCCACCGCGACCGCCAGTGGCAGATGAAACACTACATTGCTGATTCCCAATCCGACCTGAACGCCAAGCGCCAGAACCAACAAACCCACCATGCCTCGAAGCCCTGCACGATACAACTGCCACGCCAGCGCCAGCAGCGATAAGGTCACCAACATCGCGCCGACGCGATGGGTCAGGTGAATGGCCGTGCGTGCCGTGCTGTCGAGTTTGCCGCCCAAATAGTTGGGGCCGATGTGCTGGGTCAGGTGAAAACCGTTGGCGAAATCCGCCTCGGGCCACCATTGCCCCTGACAGGTCGGCAAATCCGTGCAGGCCATGGCGGCATAGTTGGAACTGACCCACCCGCCCAAAGCAATCTGCATCCCAACTAATACCAGGCCGACCGCTGCCAGCCGCCGCAAGCGCGGGCCGATCCGAGGTATCGGCGCAAACTGGCCACTCAAACGCGCTGTCAGCAGAAACAACAGGCTCAGCGTCGTGATCCCACCCAACAAATGCGCCGTAACCACTTGCGGCCACAGCTTGAGCGTCACCGTCCACATACCGAACGCCGCCTGAGCGAAGACCACGCCGACCAACAGCAACGGCAGCGCCACGGGTTGCTCGGCGATGTGCCGCCGATGCCAGGCCTGTACGCCGAGCATCATGATGATCAGCGCCAGGCCGCCCGCAAAATAGCGATGCACCATCTCGTTACGGCCTTTGTGCTCGATCACTGGGGAGTCCGGGTAATGCAATTGCGCGTGGGCCAGTTGCGCTTCGGTCTTTGGCACGCTGATGAAGCCGTAACAGCCGGGCCAGTCCGGGCAGCCGAGGCCTGCGTGGGTCAGTCGGGTATACGCCCCGAGCAACACGACCACCAGCGCCAGCAGGGTTGCGCATAAGGCGAGACGAAATCCGGGTTTGGTCATCATGCCCCCCTTTAGCCGATGTTCGACAGTTTCAGCAGTTGGCGCAGGTCGTTGAGCAGGTCTTTGCCATTGACCTCCGCGCCATAGCGCAGCACCAGATTGCCGTGCGGATCGACGATCCACAGTTGTGGCAGATCGACGCCCGGCGCCATTTGCCGATAGCGCTTCAGGTCGAGGGGATAGCGTTGCAATTGCGGATATTCGCGGGTCAGCGTGGCCTCATATTCAGCGCTGAGCGGCTGCGCAGTGGTCAGCGCATGGCTGGCGCGGGAGGCGTCCCGGCCCAGACCAATCTGGATCTGCCGCGCGAGATACACCAACTGCTGGCAGTCGGCGTCGCACTGATCTGGCGCGGTGACCAGCAGTTGCCAACGCTTTTCGTCGGACTGCACGCCAAGTTCTGTGCGGCTCTCGCCATTGCCGATCAGTTCGCCGTGATAGCTGCGACTGTCCGGCACCCAGAACTGCAGCTTGTACATGGCCGTGGCAAGAATCATCGGCCCCAGCGCCACCAGCAGGACCAGAATCAATTGCACACGCCCGCGACGCCGGTTTTTCGGGGCGCGGCTGTCAGACGTGCTGGCCGGACTCATCGTTGTTCCCATGGGCTTGTTCCTTCTTCTTATTCTTTGTAGAGCGAGGAGGGTTGAAACTCAGGTACAGGTAAAGCCCGACCAGCGCCGTCGCCATCGCAAACCACTGAACGGCGTAACCCACGTGTTTCTCAGGTCCCATGGCGACCACCGGCCAGTCGGTGCGATACGCCGCAGGCCCGGCTTCAAGACGCAATTCGTAGGCGAAGCCTTCGCGGTCGAGTTCAGGCCAGACCTTGGCGGGATCGATGGCCGTCAGCAGCTTTGGCCATGCGCCGTTCTGCGCATCAGGGTGCAACTGGAAGGTCGCGCCGGGTGCTACATAGACCCAGGCATCGAGGTTCAGCGGCTCAGAGGGCGTGTCGAAAACGGGTGGTGTGCGCCGGTCCGGCCAAGGCAGCCAACCGCGGTTGATCATCAACCACAGGCCACTGGGCTGGTCATGAAACGGCTGAATCAACTCAACGCCGGCTTTGCCTTGGCGGGTGCTGTTGTCGAGCAACAGGCTGTGATCGGCGTCGAAGGTGCCGCGCAACTGCACTCGACGATAAGCAGGGTCGACTGCACTGGGCAGCAACTCGGCCGACATGGCTGGCGCAGCGCGACGCTCGGCGTAATGGGCGAGCATGACGCGTTTTTCTTCCCCGCGACCCAGTTGCCAGAAGCCCAGAGAAATCAGCACCGGCAGCAGTACAAGGACCACCAGCGTGGGGGCAATGCCGGGCTGAAAGCGCTTCATCACGTCTCCTCAACCGACTGGTTCAGCCCACCTATACTCCTGTGCATAGCGTTCGCTCCCGGAGTCATCCGATGCTCAAAGCGGCCATCGTGTTCATGCTGCTCGCCACGGTCGCGAGCCTGTTCAGCGGCCTGTTCTTTCTGGTGAAGGACGATGCGTCATCCACCCGTTTGCTCAAGGCCCTGACCGTTCGGGTGATCTGCGCCGCCGTGACGCTGGCGTTGATAGCCTTTGGGTATTTCAGCGGGCAGTTGGTGTGGCATCCGCCTTGGTGATCCACGCAACACTACCTGTCGATAATGCGCCTCCTGTGGGAGCCGGCTTGCTGGCGAAAGCGGTGAGGCAGTCAAAGATGCGCTGACTGACAGGTCGCTTTCGCCAGCAAACCAACTCCCACAAGAACTGCGTCCAGTCGCAAGATTCGGCCAACTCAAAGCACATACACAAATACGAACAACCCCACCCACACCACATCCACGAAATGCCAATACCAACTCGCCGCTTCAAAACCGAACTGATGCTCGGCATCAAAATGCCCGCGCGCGATCCTCATCAGCATCACGAACAGAATGATCGTGCCGATGGTCACGTGGGCGCCGTGAAAGCCAGTGAGCATGAAAAACGTCGCGCCATAGATGCCCGAACCCAGCGTCAGCCCCAGCTCGGTGTAGGCCTCGTGATATTCGAAGGCTTGCAGTGTGAGGAAGGCGAGGCCGAGCAGAATGGTCAGCGCCAGCCACAGCTTGAGCGCGCCGCGATGGCCCTTTTTCAACGCGTGGTGGGCGATGGTCACGGTCACGCTGGAACTGACCAGCAAAATGGTGTTGATCAGCGGCAGATGCCACGGGTCAATCACTTCTTTCGGTGGCGGGAACAGTTTGGGATCGGGGGTATGCAGCAGCGGCCAGATGTTCTGGAAATCCGGCCAGAGCATGTGGGCAACGGCTTTGGGACCCTCGCCCCCAAGCGCCGGCAACGTAATGTGCCGCACGTAAAACAGCGCGCCGAAGAACGCCACGAAGAACATCACCTCCGAAAAGATGAACCAGCTCATGCCCCAGCGAAAAGAGCGATCCATCTGGGCGCTGTACAACCCGGCCCGGCCCTCTCGCACGACGGTGCCGAACCAGCCGAACATCATGTACGCCACCATCAACAGCCCCACGCAGAAGATCAGCGCGCCATGGGTGTCGCGACCGGCCTTCAGGCCCACCAGCCACGTGCCCAGGCCGTACATGGTGACGAACATGCCGACCGTGGCGATGATCGGCCACTTGCTCTGCGCCGGGACGTAATAGTGCTCATGGGTTGCCATCTGGAATCTCCTCGGCCCTAGCCACCATTGGCCGCAACAGGGCGGACCACCGGCGGCATGCGGGCGGTGATGTCGAACAGCGTGTAAGCGAGCGTCAGGTGTTTCACATCACTGGGCAGGTCGCGGTCGACGATGAAGCGCACCGGCATTTCGATGCGCTCGCCCGGTTGCAGCATTTGTTGGGTGAAGCAAAAGCATTCAGTCTTGTGGAAATACGCCGCGGCCTCGCCGGGTGCGATGCTGGGAATGGCCTGGGCGGTCATCGCCTTATCAGTCGGGTTCTGTGCCACGAACAGCATTTCGCTCACCGCGCCGGGGTGCACGACGATTTCCTGAGCCTCGGGGTAGAAGCCCCAAACCATGTCCGCGTTGTTGGTGGCTAGAAACTGCACCCGCACCTGGCGGCTTTCATCGATTTGCTGGGTCTGGGTGTACTGATCGCCGGTCTTGCCGTTGATGCCCAGCGCCTTGCACATCACGTCGTACAGCGGCACCAGCGCAAAACCAAAGGCGAACATCGCCACCACCAGGATCAGCAGGCGGGTGACGAGTCGCGAGTTCGGGCGCTGTGTGCTCATATCATTTCATCTCTTATTTAACTTCGGGCGGCGTCACGAACGTGTGATAAGGCGCAGGCGAGGGCACGGTCCACTCCAGGCCATCGGCGCCATCCCAGGGCTTGGCCGGGGCAGGGGGGCCACCACGAATGGTCTTGATGACGATAAAGAGGAAGAAGATTTGCGTGGCACCGAAGGTGAACGCGCCGATCGACGAGACCATGTTGAAGTCGGCGAATTGCAGGTTGTAGTCCGGCACTCGGCGCGGCATTCCGGCCAACCCTACGAAGTGCATCGGAAAGAAGGCCATGTTCATGCCAATAAAAGACAGCCAGAAATGCAGCTTGCCCAAGGTTTCGTCGTACATGTGGCCCGTCCATTTCGGCAGCCAGTAGTAGGCAGAGGCGAAGATCCCGAAGATCGCCCCCGGCACCAGCACGTAATGGAAATGCGCGACGACGAAATAGGTGTCCTGATATTGGAAGTCCGCAGGCGCGATCGCCAGCATCAGCCCGGAAAAGCCGCCGATGGTGAACAGGATGACGAAAGCCACGGCGAACAGCATGGGTGTCTCAAAGGTCAGCTCGCCTTGCCACATGGTGCTGATCCAGTTGAACACCTTCACCCCGGTGGGCACGGCGATCAGCATGGTCGCGTACATGAAGAACAATTCGCCCACCAACGGAATGCCCACCACGAACATGTGGTGCGCCCAGACGATGAACGACAGAAACGCAATGCTCGCCGTGGCGTAGACCATCGAGGTGTAGCCAAACAGCGGCTTGCGCGAGAACGCCGGGATGATCGAACTGACCGCGCCGAACGCAGGCAGGATCATGATGTACACCTCGGGGTGCCCGAAGAACCAGAACACGTGCTGGAATAGCACCGGATCACCCCCGCCCGCTGCGCTGAAGAAGCTGGTGTGGAAATGGATGTCCATCAGCATCATCGTCACGCACCCGGCCAGCACCGGCATCACGGCGATGAGCAGAAACGCGGTGATCAGCCATGTCCAGACGAACAGCGGCATTTTCATCAGGGTCATGCCGGGGGCGCGCAGGTTGAGGATGGTGGCGATGACGTTGATCGCGCCCATGATCGAACTGATGCCCATCAGGTGAATGGCGAAGATGAAGTAGGTGACGCTTTCTGGCGCGTAGGTGGTGGACAGCGGGGCGTAGAAGGTCCAGCCGAAGTTCGGCCCGCCACCGGGGGTGAACAGGGTCGAGACCAGTAACAGGAAGGCAGCCGGCAGCAGCCAGAAACTGAAGTTGTTCATGCGGGGCAGGGCCATGTCCGGCGCGCCGATCATCAGCGGAATCATCCAGTTGGCCAGGCCGACGAAGGCGGGCATTACTGCGCCGAACACCATCACCAAGCCGTGCATGGTAGTCATCTGGTTGAAGAAGGCCGGTTCGACGATCTGCAGGCCGGGTTGAAACAGCTCGGCGCGGATCACCATCGCGAACGAGCCACCGAGCAGGAACATGCAGAAGCTGAACCACAGGTACAACGTGCCGATGTCCTTGTGGTTGGTGGTCAACACCCAGCGCATCAGGCCTTTGGCGGGACCGTGGGCATGGCCTTCATGGCCATGGTCGTCAATCACTGCACTCATGTCCTGTCTCCTGCGGAAATTTCGCACCAGACACAAATCTCGGCGCCGCCACTTACCCCTGTAGGAGTGAGCTTGCTCGCGAATAGTCGGTACATTCGCCACAACGTCTGTGCGATAGCCACCGCATCGCGAGCAAGCTCACTCCTACAGGTTGTGTGGCGTATTAGAACGTTCATTTCGCAGCCGCCTGCTTGAGGGCCAACACGTCTTTGGGCGTAACCATGTCACCCTTGTTATTGCCCCACGCGTTGCGCTCATAGGTCACGACAGCGGCGATGTCGACTTCCGACAACTGCTTACCAAACGCCGCCATCGCCGTGCCCGGCCGTCCGTTGAACACGGTGTTCAGGTGCTCTTCTTTAGGTCCGGTGACGGTTTTCGAGCCCTTGAGCGCCGGGAACATCGGCGGCAGGCCCTGACCTTCCGCCTGATGACAGGCCACGCAGGTGGTGTGATAAACCTTGTCGCCTTGCGCCACCAACTCCTCAAGCGTCCAATCCTTGCTGGTCAGCTCCTTGAGCTTGGCCACTTCCTGTTTGCGCTCGGCGAGCCAGGTGTCGTAATCAGCCTGAGTCTTGGCCTCGACCACGATGGGCATGAAGCCATGGTCCTTGCCGCACAGTTCGGCGCACTGGCCACGGTAGATGCCGGGCTTCTCGATCTTGGTCCACGCCTCGTTGACGAAACCGGGAATGGCATCGCGCTTCACGGCGAAGGCGGGCACCCACCAGGAATGGATAACGTCAGCCGACGTCACCAGAAACCGGATCTTCACGCCCACCGGCACCACCAGCGGCTGATCGACCTCCAGCAAGTAGTGCTCGCCCTTGGCTTCCTTGTTGTGGATCTGATCCTGGGGCGTGGCCAGGTTGCTGAAGAACTCGACGTCCTGCCCCAGATATTTGTAGTTCCACTTCCATTGATACCCAGTGATCTGGATGTCCAGCCCCGACTCACTACTGTCGTACATCTGGATCAGGGTCTTGGTGGCGGGGATCGCCATGACGATGAGAATGAGCAGCGGCACGATGGTCCAGAGGATCTCCACCGTGGTGCTTTCATGAAATTTGGCGGCCACCTGCCCGGTCGAGCATCGGTGAATGATCATCGACCAGAACATCGCCCCGAAGACGATGATCCCGATCACCACACATATCCAGAAGATGGTCATGTGCAGGTCGAAAACCTTGTGGCTGACCTCAGTCGCTCCAGGCGCCATATTCGTGGTCCAGGCAGCGTGCACCGGACTGAATACCGACCACAACAGGAGGCCCATCCAGACGTGTGGATGTCGCATCATTGCGGGTTCCCCTCATGTTCTTCTTATTGTTGCCAGCAGTCTTTTCAGGCGGGGTGACAACCATGGCCGAGCGCAAGGTTTCACGTTGCCTGTGCGGGCGAGGGAGCGGTCAATTCAAGATGCCAGTGGACCGGGGCCAAGCCTGCTTCACGTTCCGATTTCATCAAGCACACTCATCACAGATCCGAGTATAGCCACGGCGCCATTGCGCGCACGGGGTGGAGAATCTGCAAAAGCCAGCTATACGCACGCGTCTTAGCGAGAAAAATTTGAGGTAAACGCGGAAAAAGTGGCGTTTTAATAGCTGATGCACATAACCATGAATCTGTTATGACAATTACGTCTGAGTGTCGTTGATAAGCCAGCTAACGTATGACTTCCCTATAATGACAGCCTGAGTTTATTGCCCATGGAGCCTTCATGAACACCGCCGCATTGCGCGAGCAGATCACCCAAGCACAGGAACACGAGACAAAGACCGGCCAGCTTCTGCGTCAACTCGAGTTACAACTTCCCCATCTGCACCCTGCCATCCATCTTCCCGATGTCGATGCGCGAGGCGTATTGGCGCGTTTCGTCATCGCCTATATCGAACAGGTCCCGGATTTGCTGGATGCCGCTCATGAAGTAGCCCTTCAGGCCGGTATCGAAAGCCAGATCAAACCGGTACTCAAAATCGCCGAGCAGTTCTTCAGTGCACCGCCTGCCATCATGCAAGGCCACGAAGGGCTGGACAGCCTGCTGGACGAAGCCTACCTGGCTCACCGCCTGGTGGAGGAAGTGAACGATCTGTACATCACGCACCTGCGCCAACCGCTGATTCCGGTGAACACCACCGTCGCCAGCGTCATCGCTCATCAATTGATCGGTGAAACGTTTGCGAACCAGCTTGATGAGGTGGTCCACCACGCCATCGACCAGTTGCTGGACGAAGACAGCTTCTCGCTGGAGTCGGTCGAAGCCTACCGCGACAAGCTCGCCAGCCCCGATACAGAAGCCGCGTGGAAACGCTGGCCGAGCCTGTCGCGCCAGTTGGGTGTGGGGCTTGAAATGGAAGTGGTGAAGGACTGATTGCCATAACCGCCAGACAGATCTGAACGTGCTCGGATCTGTCTGGGTATCACAATTTGCAAAGCCTTATCGATTTCAAAGCGCTTAGTGCTGGGTTAAGAGTGTAGGCGTCTGAATCAGACACTCATCCAAAGCGCAGGACGCGCTGGAAATCGAAAGGGAATTCGCAATGCATTACTCAAAAATACTCATCGCCATTGCCGCTATCACGACTGGCGGCAGTGCAATGGCAAACAATCCGTTTGCCCACCAAGACAAGCCTTTCCACGAATACTCCTGGGTCAACACCCACAATTCGTACGAAAAGATCAATCAGAACATGCAAGAACTTCCACAGCAGATGCGGGATGGCGTGCGCAGCTTCATGATCGATCTGTATCACAAATCTAATTACCGAGAAGAGGAGCAAATCCGGGTTTGCCATACAGAGTCATTCTGTTACGGCCCCTTCAGGAACCAGTTGGCGAATGAATTCATTCCCTTTTTGAAGCAGAACCGTAACGAAGTCATTTCGATTTTTATGGAATCTTACATTGAACGCTCTCATCTGCAGACGCTGTTCAACTCCGTGCCTGAAATTGCAGACGTTACGTTCAACCCTGCCAACTTCAACACCACCAACTGGCCACTCATGAGCCAGTTGGTCGCGCAAAACAATCGACTCATGCTTTTCACTGACAAACGATCGCTGGCGGGTAGCTATACGGTTAACGGCAAGACCGTGACGGTACTGTTTGACAAGGACTGGGTTGCGCAAAACCACTGGTCCACGCTGGGTGCAGCCGCCTCAAACATTGAAGCGGCACACAACTGGTCGTGTCCAAGTCGCTACGGTGACACTCCCGTCACGGAGTCTCGCGTCCACGCAAATACGGGTAAATCCTGGAGCCGTCTGTTTCTGATGAATCAGTTTCATACTGCGACAAAAACCATTTTCGACTCCGCTGCGTATGACAACAACCTGACCTATCTCACCCGCCGCGTTAATAACTGCGGAAAAACTCCAAACTTCATTGCCATCGATAACTACCGCAACGGAGACACCTTGGCCTACACTCAGGCACTCAGCCAAGGTGGCATCTATTTGTGGGAAGGCAATAATGCAGACGCCAAGCAGGATGCAGTCTGCGTGATCCCACGGGGCTCCCGAACACTTAGCCTGCCAACTGCCGGTTGCGAGAATGACGAAGCGAGATCCCTGTCTCTCTCGGGTATCGCCAAAGGTACCCGCATTTCTCTGTACGACAGCGCCAACGGTAACCGTGAAGATGATCACATGATCATTGATGTGACGCGTGATATTGGTCTTCGTGAGAAAGTGGTGGTGGGCTCGTTTGAGCAAAACCGGACGACGGATGCCTACAAGGCAACGTACATTCGTAATAATGGTCTGAACGGAAAAGTATCACGCATTGAAATAAAGCAAACGCCTTTAGACTTCTCAGACGCCAGCATCGCGCTGTATGAAGGCAATAACGCCAGTCAAAATCTTGACTGTACTATCCCCTTTGATCGTGTTTACAACATAAAAATGAAAAGCAACAGCTACGGCTGCTCCAATGACGAAATACGCTCAGCGAAGATCCTCAGAGCCAAAAAGGGCGCCGAATTCACATTGACCGGGCATCCCGACGGGAATTTGAATCAAGGAAGGACAGTGGTCACCGTCCGGCGCGACATTACATCGCCTGTCGTCATAGGAAGCTTCAACCGTTCTTATCAGGACGCCGATGTGCAAGTGACAAACCATAAAGAAGGCGTCGATGGAAAGATTTCCTTCGGCTATATCGGCGGTGCTAAATAAGCCACCGGGCCTGGGCAAGGGATCGAAACATACGCCCCCTTGCCCAGCTTCACCCAAGGCGGGTGAGGCGAGTTGAAAGAGCCGGTCAGTTCGGATCAACCGGCTTCTTCAGCTTCGGATTCGGGAAAAACTGCACCCCCTGCACCTTCGGATTGGCCGGTTTGGCCTTCTCCTGATTGACCCGCGTGCCCAACTCTTTCGGGATCGACTGACCCTGAGCGTTGAGCGTGTCCGAATACCCGCAATGCACGCATTCGCGGTGCGGGACGTCGTCTTCACTCCACATCATCAGCTTGTCAGGCTCGCTGCACGCCGGGCAGACCGCCCCGGCGATGAAGCGTTTCTTGGTAATCACCTGCGGTGTATCGGTCATGCTGCCGCATCCTCGCTCAAGCCGGAATGGCGCAAGAGTGCGTCAATCGAAGGCTCGCGTCCGCGGAAGTCGACGAACAGCACCATCGGCGCCTGCGAGCCGCCACGGGCCAGAATCGCTTCGCGGAAGGCACGACCGGTTTCGGCATTGAGCACGCCGTCTTCTTCGAATTTGGAGAAGGCGTCAGCCGAGAGCACTTCAGCCCATTTGTAGCTGTAGTAACCCGCCGCGTAACCGCCCGCGAAGATGTGCGCAAAGCTGTTCGGGAAGCGGTTGTACGCGGGTGGACGCATGACCGACACCTCGTCGCGTACGTCTTCCAGCACTTGCAACGTGCTACGACCGTCGCCATGGGTGGCGTGCAGTTCGAAGTCGAACAGCGAGAACTCCAGTTGACGGACCATCATCAGGCCGGACTGGAAATTCTTCGCGGCGAGCATTTTTTCCAGCAGGTCCTGTGGCAGCGGCTCACCGGTTTCATAGTGCCCTGAGATCAGCGCCAGGCCTTCCGGCTCCCAGCACCAGTTTTCCATGAACTGGCTTGGCAGCTCGACCGCATCCCACGCCACGCCGTTGATGCCCGACGCGCCCGCGTGTTCGACACGAGTCAGCAAGTGATGCAGACCATGACCAAACTCGTGGAACAGGGTGGTCACTTCGTCGTGGGTCAGCAGCGCAGGCTTGCCCGAATCTGCCGGAGTGAAGTTGCACACCAGGTTGGCCACCGGACTTTGCAGCGAGCCGCCCGAAGTACGGCGGCGATCACGGGCGCCGTCCATCCACGCACCGCCACGCTTGTTGGCGCGAGCATAGAGGTCGAAGAAGAAGCGGCCAACGTGCTGGCCGTTTTCCTTGATTTCGAACAGGCGAACGTCCGGGTGCCAGGTATCGAAGTCTTTCAGCTCGGTGATTTCGATGCCGTACAGCTTCTGCACAATAGCGAACAGGCCGCCCAGCACCTTATCGATCGGGAAATAGGCGCGCAGGGCTTCCTGAGAAACGCTGTAGCGCTGTTCGCGCAGTTTTTCGCCGTAGAAACCGCTGTCCCAGCTTTGCAGGTCCGGGCAGCCCTGCTCGGCAGCATAAGCCTTGAGCTGTTGCAGGTCTTGAGCGGCAAACGGTTTGCTGCGTTTGGCCAGATCGCGCAGGAAGCTCAGCACCTGATCGCTGGACTCGGCCATTTTGGTCGCCAGACTCAGCTCGGAGAAGCTGGCGAAACCCAGCAGTTTGGCCAGCTCCTGCCGCAGATCGAGGATCTGTTCCATGACCGGGCCGTTGTCGTTCTTACCCGCATTCGGGCCTTGGTCCGACGCGCGGGTGCAATACGCGGCGTAGACTTCCTCGCGCAACGCACGGTCCTGGGCGTAGGTCATCACTGCGTAGTAGCTGGGGAATTCCAGAGTGATGAGGTAGCCGTCGAGGTCTTTGGCCTTCGCCGCAGCAGCCATTTGAGCCTTGGCCGAGTCGGTGAGGCCAGCCAGTGCGGCTTCGTCGGTGACATGCTTGGTCCAGGCTTGAGTTGCGTCGAGCAACTGGTTGGAGAACTGGCTGCCCAGCTCCGACAACTTGCTCTGCACTTCGGCGTAACGCTTCTGCTGCTCAGGCGGCAGGTCGATGCCCGACAGGCGGAAATCACGCAACGAGTGCTCCAGAATGGTCTTCTGGGCGACGTCGAAATCGGCGGCTTCCGGGCTGTTGGCCAAGGCTTCGAAGGCCTGAAACAGTTCGCGGTTCTGGCCCATCTCGGTCGAATAGGCGCTCAACGCAGGCAGGCAGGACTCATAAGCTTCGCGCAGTTCGGGGCTATTGCACACGGCGTTCAGGTGACTGACCGGGCTCCAGGCGGCGCCCAGGCGGTCGTTCAACTCGTCCATCGCCAGCACCAGGCCAGCCCATGTAGGCTGCGAACCTTGCTTGGCGAGGAGCTCGGCAATCGCGGCGCGGTTGTCGGCAAGAATCTGGTCAATGGCAGGTTTTACGTGCTCGGCACGGATCGCCGAGAAAGGTGGCAGGTCGTACGATTGCAAAAGAGGGTTGTTCGCGCTCACGGTTTGGCACCTTGGCTGGAAGAAACACCCGAGCATCTTAATTACAATCGGCGCTGACCGCAGCTATCAGCATCAGAGAAGGAGCCTATTGTGGCCATTCGCACGTTCCAGAATCACACGCCAGCCCTTGGCGAACGGGCCTTTGTCGACCATTCGGCGGTTGTCATCGGCGATGTCGAAATTGGCGTCGACAGTTCGGTGTGGCCGCTGACAGTGATTCGCGGGGACATGCACCGCATCCGCATCGGGGCGCGTACCAGCGTTCAGGACGGCAGCGTGTTGCACATCACCCACGCAGGCCCGTTCAACCCCGACGGTTTTCCGCTGATCATCGGCGATGAAGTGACCATCGGCCACAAAGTCATGCTCCATGGCTGCACGATTGGCAGCCGCATCCTGATCGGCATGGGCAGCACGATCATGGACGGCGCAGTGGTCGAGGATGAAGTGATCATCGGTGCAGGCAGCCTGGTGCCACCGGGCAAACGTCTGGAAAGCGGCTTTCTGTATGTCGGCCGCCCGGTGAAACAGGTTCGTCCGCTGACCGAGAAAGAAATCGCCTTCTTCCCCTACAGCGCGACCAATTACGTGAAGCTCAAAGACCAGCATCTGGCCGAGGGCTTTGACAAGCCCTGATCGGCAATACGCGTTCTTTGGGCACGGATTACCCCGTGGGAGCGCACACCAACAAAGCATTCTCTACATGCCTTTGAGAGACAACATGCACTACCAGAATATTCTGTTCGACCTGGACGGCACCCTGACCGATCCACGTGAAGGCATCACCCGCTCGATCCAGTTCGCCCTGAGCAAGCTGGGCATCGACGAACCGGACATCACACAGCTTGAGCATTTCATCGGCCCGCCGCTGTTGCAGCAGTTCATGCGCGCTTACGACTTCGACGAAGCCAAGGCGTGGGAGGCGGTGGGCTTCTATCGCGAGCGTTTCAAGGTGATCGGGCTGTATGAAAACCTGGTGTTCGATGGCATGTTCGAACTGCTCGACCTGCTGTCGGATCAGGGCCGTACGCTGTTCATCGCGACGTCCAAGCCTTGGGTATTCGCCCACGAAATCGCCCGGCATTTCGACTTTGCTCGGCATTTCAAATTGATCTACGGCAGCGAACTGGACGGCACGCGGACCGACAAAGTTGAGCTGATCCGGCATTTGCTGGATGAAGAAAAGCTCGACCCCAAGCAAACCCTGATGATCGGCGACCGCAAGCATGACTTGATCGGCGGCAAGCGTAACGGGCTGGATGTGGCGGCGGTGGGGTATGGGTTTGGCAGCCGGGAAGAGCTGGAGGCTGAGGCGCCTACCTACCACTTCGACTCGTTGAAAGACTTGCATCAGGCGTTTCTCAGATCCTGAGGTCGGCACTGATCAAAACTGTGGGAGCTTCTATGTTGCCTGGTCAATCGCTTTCGCCACCAGGGGCGGCTCCCACAGAATCAGCATCAATCACAAACTCAGGGCTCAACACGTATCACTGTGGGAGCCGGCTTGCTGTCGAATGCGATCTATCAGGTACATCAATGGGGCCTGACACAACGCTTTCGCCAGCAAGCCGGCTCCCACAAAACCAGCACCACATTCAATCGGCCCTCATCAACCGCTCCAGCGCCGCTTTGCGCTGGTCTGCGGGCAGATCGCCCATCTTCTCGACCGCTGCAAAAAACGCAGGCCAATCGCCGTTCACCTGCCTGAACAACGCCCCAAACGCAGGCGTCCATTGGTCATACAGTCCGATGGGGAGTAACCGGGCGTTGTTCATCGGCGCGTAAACCCAGCTGTCGAACCGTTTGTCACCCCCCCACTGGCTGTCGCGCATTTGCCGATACTCATCGCGCAACCGCTCGAACTCGGCCGCTTTGCGCTCACGCATGACCTGCGGGCTCAACGGCTCGGCATAAAGGGCTTTCAAACGATCCCGGGTTGCGAGCACCAATTGGGTCAATTGATCACGCCGTCGGGTTTCGGATGACGCCGTTTCAGGCGGCATCCCACGAGCGGCGCGCCATTGGCGGGTGCCTTCCTCTTCCACGAACGTGGCGTAGGATTCGTTGAACTCACTGTCGTCCTTCACATAAAAGCGCTGATGCGCCAGTTCGTGGAAGATCAGCGTCGCCAGACGCTCATCGCCCCAGTTCATCATCGAACTGATGATCGGGTCGTTGAACCAGCCTAGTGTTGAGTACGCCTCCACGCCGCTGACGTAAACATCCTTGCCTTCCAGCTTGCGCAACGCAGCTTCGCCTCGCGCCGCGTTCTCATCGTAGTAACCGCGATAGGCCACACAGCCTGCGATGGGGAAACAGTGCGTCACCGGGTCTAACGAAAACTCGCCCGTGGCGAACACGTTCCACACCACGTACCGGCGATGAATGTCAGCGTACAAGCGATAGCTCTGGTTATCGGGCAGGTGCAAGTGCTGGCTGGCGAACTCACGGGCCAGTTGCGAGGTACGCAAGTGCTCTCGGAGTCTGGGGTCGCGCTGAGGATCGGCCACCACATCAGCCACCGGTTCGCGGGCACGTAGCAGGGCCAACTGCCCGCTGGCCAATTGCGTGTAATAGGAAAGACTGGAACAGCCGCTGAGGAGTAAAATCGCCAGCATCGGCACGCCGCGCCGGAACCACGAGATGTTCGATCGAGTCATGCAGCGGCCTTAACGTCGAAATACTTGAAAGGTATAAAGCCCAGCGTTATGCCGCAGAGTCGGCCTCTGACGCAACCACCTCGCCATCTGCCTGAATGCGGAGTCTGCCATGCGCCTGCCCTTGTCCTTCATAGCCCTGAGTCTGCTGGCCGGGTGCGCAGGCCCGTTGCCCGCCGTCGACCCGCAGCAGGCCTGGGTTGATCTGCACACCTTCACTGGCAAAACGCTGATGTCCGACAAAGTCGATGGCAAGCGCACGGAAGATGGCCGTTTTTTTCAGGTGACACCTGGCAAACACAAGCTGGTAGTGCGCTATGACTACGAGTACGCGCCCGGCGGATTGGGGTTGTCGATGGACATCTACAACGAGCTGACCTGCTACGTGACCATCAACTACGACCACTTTGAAGCAGGACGCCGCTATCGTCTGGACGTGCGCCATATCGCCAACAGCATCGACGCGCAATTGAGGGATGAGCAGCGCAAGGTGTTGGCGAACGAGGGGGAGATTTTCTGTATTCCATGATCAAACCCAATCTCTGTAGCAGTCCGGCTTGCCGGCGGTGGGGGCTTTGAAATCGCCACCGCCGGCAAGCCGGACGGCTACAGAGGGTTCAACCCGCGCCTGCTTTTACCGATCATTCTTCTGATAAATGATCTTCTTCGTGCCGTTGTCGCACGAACCCACGACCATGTTCTGATCGTGAACCTCTTCATTGCTGACAATTTCCAGGGTGTACGAACTGACGTTCTGCGCCTGGATCTTGGCTTCGATCTCGGCCTTGAGCTCTTCACAGGGTTTGGGAGCGGCGAACACGCTGGTGGTCAGGGCGCTGAGAAGCAGGGTGGTGGCGATGCGTTTCATGTTCGACTCCTTCGACGCCGCGCGATGTGCGTCGGCCCTGTATCAGACCGCAACGGCCATGCCGGGTTCTGGAACGCAAATGACCCGCCAAAGCGGGCCATTCGAGTGAAGCGCCAGCGCGGAATCAGCTCAGCAGCGTGGCGTCCAGCGTGATCTTGGCGTTCAGCACCTTGGACACTGGGCAGCCTTCTTTGGCCGCTTTGGTCAGTTCGTCGAACTGTGCCTGAGTCGCGCCTGGCACCTTGGCCTTGAGAATCAGGTGCACCGCAGTGATCGAGAAACCACCATCGACCTGATCCAGCGTGACTTCGGCCTGAGTGTCGATGCTTTCGGCTTTCAGATTCGCGCCGCCGAGGATCATCGACAGGGCCATCGAGAAGCAGCCCGCGTGGGCCGCGCCGATCAACTCTTCAGGGTTTGTGCCTTTGCCGCCTTCGAAACGGGCCTTGAAACCGTAGGGCGCTTCGCGCAATACGCCGGTTTCTGTGGAGATGCTACCGATGCCGGACTTCAGATCACCTTCCCAATGGGCGGATGCTTTCTTGACGATGCTCATGGTGTCTCCTCATGTGAAAAGTGCGAAGGGCTCGCACGTGGACCAAAAGTCTGAGGAGTGTAGGCGGGTCTTAGTTCAACGGTTGTGACGTGCGTGCTTTATTTGCCGGATTTCATGGAAACAATTCCGACCAAATCAGTAGGAAATTTCCTTCCACCCATTGCAACCTCAAAATCCGGCCTTATCCTATGGCCTTAACGCTAATATTTAGGCTTAACGCAGGCTCTGCGCTCGTGCCGCTATCGTTTCGGCGCCCGCCCCAGCCTCCCAAGAGGATTCACCACGGCCTATGAAACGTCTGAATGATGTGAAGATTTCTACCCTCGACCTGGTGCCGGTGCGCGAAGACAAAGGCCCGGCGGTCTCATTGCGCAACTCGCTGGATCTGGCGCAACACGTCGAAAAATGGGGCTACAATCGTTTCTGGGTAGCCGAACACCACAACATGGATGGCATCGCCAGCTCGGCCACGTCCACGCTGCTGGCCTATCTGGCTGGAGGCACCTCGACCATTCGCGTCGGCTCGGGCGGCGTCATGCTGCCTAATCATGCTCCCCTGGTAATTGCCGAGCAGTTCGGCACATTGGCCAGTCTGTTTCCCGGCCGTATCGACTTGGGCCTGGGCCGCGCACCCGGCTCCGATCAGATGACTGCACGCGCCCTGCGTCGTGAACGCTCTGGCAGTGCCGATGATTTCCCGGATGACGTCGCCGAACTGATGAGCTACCTCGGGCCGCGCCAGCCGCATCAACGTGTGATCGCTGTTCCCGGCACCAACACCAATGTGCCGATCTGGCTGCTAGGGTCGAGTCTGTTCAGCGCGCAATTGGCTGGTCAGCGCGGTTTGCCGTACGCCTTCGCCTCGCACTTCGCGCCGCGCTACATGCACGAGGCGATTCGTGTGTATCGCAATCACTTCCAGCCTTCGGCCGTGCTCGACAAGCCTTATGTCATGCTGGGTGTGCCGTTGGCCGCCGCTGATACCGACGAGCAGGCGGACTATCTGGTGACATCGGTGTACCAACGCATCCTCAACCTGATGCGCGGACAGAGCCTGATGCAGAAGCCTCCGGTCGACACCATGAACGGCCTGTGGCTGCCTCATGAGCGCGAAGCGGTGATGGATTTTCTGGGGCTGGCGATGGTGGGTGGTCCTGAAAAGATCCGCGCCAAACTGGACGTGCTGCTGGAACAGACCGACGCCGATGAACTGATCTTCACCTGCGACATGTACGAACACGCCGACCGGTTGCGCTCGTACGAGATTCTGGCGCAGGTCGCACGGGGCTGATCCCGAAGCTTGGCCAAACGGTGCGGGGGCCGGCTTGCTGTCGAATGCGATCTATCAGGTACATCAATGGGGCCTGACACAACGCTTTCGCCAGCAAGCCGGCTCCCACAAGGGAAATGCAGCGGGCTGGACTAGCCGCGCTTGTAAACAATCTCCTTGCTGCCGCCTTCGCAGGTGCCGACGACCTTGCCGTCTGCCGCGCTACCTTTATCCACAGCCTCAAGGGTGTAAGACGCCACGCCCTTGGCCTTGATCTTCGCGTCGATCTCCGCTTTCACGTCATCGCACGATTTACCGGCCGCAAAGGTGGTGCCCGCGATACTCAACAGCCCTACCGCCAAAAGAAACTTCTTCATCGGTCACACTCCTTCGTCAGGCGCTTTTCAAGCGAAAGAGGCCGCCAAACAAGGCGGCCTGATACATGAAACCCGCGTCCGAATTCACGAACGGCGCGGTATGTATAGCGAAGGTTGTGGCATTCAGCCAGTTCAAAAGTTCATCAGCTATTATCGATGCGGAAGCCCACTTTGAGGGTTACCTGAAAGTGCGCGACCTTGCCGTCCCTGATGTGTCCCCGGGTTTCCAGCACTTCGAACCACTCCATGTGCTTCACGGATTTTGCGGCCTGGGCAATGGCATTCTGGATCGCGTCGTCGGTGCCGATGGTCGACGAGCCGACCAGTTCAAGCATCTTGTAGGTGTGATGATCAGACATGGCAGTTCTCCAAAAGTGGTCTCGATTGCAGCGTAGCAGTGAAAAATCGCTGTCTCTGTCTGGCGCGAGAACAACCCGAAAAGTTCACAAAAAACGGCGCGTCAAAACCGCACTGCACTTTCTGAAAGCCCTGTAGTCGGAAACAACACACGCCACTCATCACTGCAGGAGAGTCAATCATGGCATTCACGTCATCCCGTAAAGCGTCATTGCAAAGTATGGAAGCTGAGATCGAGAGTCTGCTCAAATCCCTGGAGAGCTTGAAGTCGGACGCTTCGGACGAGTCGCGCAAAACCCTGAAGACCCTCAAGGCCAACGCCGAAAGCGCCCTGAGCCATTCGCGCAGCCTGCTGAGCGACGTCTATGAAGACGCGAAAGTGAAAACCCGCGAAGCCAGCGTTGCTACCCGCGACTACGCGCAGGAACACCCATGGACTACCGCCGGTGTCGCAGTAGGCGCAATCGGCCTGCTGGCCGCCTACCTGCTGTGCAAGCGCGGCAACTGATCAGGCCTGACCGGAGCGTGCCAGCTCTTGCCTGAGCCAATCCGCCAGTTGCCGGGCACGTCCGTCAGCCGCGCGTTTGGGCACCCACAGCGCCAGTTGCGCCGGGGTTTCGCTGAAACCCCACGGCGCAGCGAGGCGCCCGGCCTTCAAGTCGTCCGCCACCAGCGGCTCGGGCGCGATAGCGACACCCAGTCCAGAAACGGCCGCCTCCAGCAGGTAATACAAATGCTCGAAGCCCTGACCGTATTTCAACGCGTCAGGATGGATACCGTTGTGCTTCGCCCAACTGGGCCAAGCCTGTAGTCGAGATGTCGTTTGCAACAGCGGCTCGTTCAACAACGCGTTGGCAGGCGCATGGCGCAAGGCTTGGAAGCGCGCAAAGCGAGGACTCAACACTGGGCCGATTCGCTCGCTGGCCAGTTCGAACACCTGCATGTCAGCGGGCCACGGCGGCTCGGCGAAAACCAGCAGGGCATCCAGGCCCGGGCGACGAGGATCAAGATCGCCTTCGCCTGCAGAAAGGTGCAAACGCAGGTCCGGCAGGTCGGCGTTCAACCGCCCCAATCGCGGAATGAACCAGCGGGCCAGCAGACTCCCCGAGCAACCCAGTACGAACGGCGCATCGACGCCACCTTGGCTCAGCTCGGCGCAGACACTGCGCAGCCGGTCGAATGCCTCACCGCTGGCATCTCTCAGACGCACGCCTGCATCTGTGAGTTTAAGGCCGCGCCCGTCCTTGCTGAACAGACTCACGCCCAGGTGCTCTTCCAGCACCTTGAGCTGGCGACTGACCGCGCCATGGGTGACGTGCAGTTGCTCGGCCGCGTGACTGACGCTGTTCAGGCGGGCTGTGGCCTCAAAGGCGCGCAATGCATTGAGAGGGGGCAGGTCTCGGCTCATGGTATCTGTGAGTTTTTCTGACAGGTTGCGGCGATCTTATCGGTTTTCACACGCTATGGCGCTGGTTAAAGTGTGTTCACTGCCTCAACGGCTCACCCCATTCGATTCGTCACTCGGAGGTTCCGATGTCCCAGACTGAGACCCAATACCGCAATGGCCCCGACGATCGCGGCATGTTCGGCGCGTTCGGCGGCCGTTACGTCGCTGAAACCCTGATGCCACTGATCCTCGATCTGAACCGCGAGTACGAAGCGGCGAAGAACGATCCTGCATTCCAAAAAGAACTGGCCTACTTCCAGCGCGACTATGTGGGCCGTCCAAGTCCGTTGTATTTCGCTGAACGCCTGACCGAGCATTGCGGCGGCGCGAAGATCTACCTCAAGCGCGAAGAGCTGAATCACACTGGCGCGCACAAGATCAACAACTGCATCGGCCAGATCCTGCTGGCCCGCCGCATGGGCAAGAAACGCATCATCGCCGAGACCGGCGCAGGCATGCACGGTGTGGCGACCGCCACCGTGGCCGCGCGTTTCGGCCTGGAATGCGTGATCTACATGGGCACCACCGACATCGAGCGCCAGCAGGCAAACGTGTTCCGCATGAAGTTGCTGGGAGCCACTGTGATTCCGGTTGTTGCGGGCACTGGCACCCTGAAAGACGCCATGAACGAAGCGCTGCGTGACTGGGTCACCAACGTCGACAGCACCTTCTACCTGATTGGCACCGTCGCCGGTCCACACCCTTATCCCGCGATGGTGCGCGACTTCCAGGCCGTGATCGGCAAGGAAACCCGTGAGCAGTTGCAAGAACACGAAGGCCGTCTGCCCGACAGCCTGGTCGCCTGCATCGGCGGCGGTTCCAACGCCATGGGCCTGTTCCACCCGTTCCTGGATGACACCACCGTGCGCATCATCGGCGTCGAAGCAGCCGGTCACGGCATCGAAACCGGCAAGCACGCGGCCAGCCTGAACGGCGGTGTTCCGGGGGTTCTGCACGGCAACCGCACCTTCTTGCTGCAAGACGACGATGGCCAGATCATCGACGCCCACTCGATTTCTGCCGGTCTGGATTACCCAGGCATCGGCCCTGAGCACGCTTGGTTGCACGACATCGGCCGCGTCGAATACACCTCGATCACTGACGATGAAGCCTTGGCCGCGTTCCACCAGTGCTGCCGTCTGGAAGGCATCATTCCGGCGCTGGAAAGCGCCCACGCCCTTGCCGAAGTGTTCAAACGCGCACCGACGCTGCCGAAAGATCACCTGATGGTGGTCAACCTGTCCGGTCGCGGCGACAAGGACATGCAAACCGTCATGCACCATCTGGATCTGTCCCAGCAGGAGAAACACTGATGAGCCGCCTGCAAACCCGCTTTGCCGAGCTGAAAGAGCAAAACCGCGCTGCTTTGGTGACCTTCATCACCGCGGGCGACCCGGCGTACGACACCTCCTTGTCGATCCTCAAGGGACTGCCTAAAGCCGGTGCCGACGTGATCGAGCTGGGCATGCCCTTCACCGATCCGATGGCTGACGGCCCGGCGATCCAGTTGGCGAACATTCGTGCACTGGGCGCCAAGCAGAATCTGGCGAAAACCCTGCAAATGGTTCGCGAGTTCCGCACTGAAGACAACGCTACGCCACTGGTGCTGATGGGTTACTACAACCCGATTCACAACTACGGCGTCGAGCGCTTCATCGCCGAGGCTCACGAGTCCGGCGTTGATGGCCTGATCGTGGTCGACGTGCCACCAGAGCACAATAATGAGCTGTGTGACCCTGCACAGGACGCTGGTCTGGACTTTATCCGCCTGACCACGCCGACCACTGACGACAACCGCCTGCCAACCGTGTTGAACGGCAGCTCGGGCTTCGTTTACTACGTGTCCGTTGCCGGTGTAACCGGTGCGGGCTCGGCGACCATCGAGCACGTCAAAGAAGCGGTGGCGCGCCTGCGTCGTCATTCGGACCTGCCGATCAGCGTCGGTTTCGGGATTCGTACTCCGGAACAAGCGGCAGCCATCGCACGGATTGCCGATGGCGTGGTGGTGGGCTCGGCACTGATCGATCAGATCGCCAATGCACCTTCAGCGAATCAGGCAGTCAGCGGCGTATTGAAGCTGTGTTCGGAGCTGTCGGAAGGTGTTCGTAAGGCCCGCGTATCCTGAAGGTAAAGTTCCTGATACAGAGGAATCTCCGCCTTCGTTAGCAGACTAAGCAGTACAGCAAAGGGGTTCAGGACCTGTGTCTGAACCCCTTTTTGCTGACTCGAATTTGCTCAGGAGCACGTTGCATGAAAGTCTCGAATCGTTTGATCGCCGGAGTCGGTGTGTTGCTGGTCAGCGCCAGCGCGCTGGTACAGGCCGCGCCGCCCGATCAGCGTGGCGGCTACGACGACCATGGCCCTGGCCAGCATCAGGACCATGGCCCGCAAGGCGGCCCGCAGAATAATCGCGGCAATGATCATCGCCCTGACAATCATGGCGGTGGCGGACGCCCTCCTGCTGATTTCGGCGACGTTCGCCGCACGATTCAGGAACACCGTGAAGTCATCGGGCGCGGCCAGCCGCTGCCGCCGAACGTGCACATCGTGAAGGGTCGTCCGCTGCCCCATGGCTATGGCCGCCGTCTGGACGCCCGCTCGCTGGAATACCTGCCACGCTACGACGGCTACGAATGGCGCCGCCTCGGCCCGGACATCGTGCTGGTCGCGATTGGCAGCGGGATCGTTTATGAAATTCTGGATGGTGTGCTGAACTAAGCCGCGCGCTCCACCGTCGATTGTTCCCACGCTCTGCGTGGGAACACCGGTCGGGCTGCTCCGCGGCCCATGCGACGCGGAGCGTCGCTAAATGCATACCCGCGCAGAGCGTGGGTACGATCAACGATCCATCACTTCCTGAACATCCCCACATTCAGCTCCCGCACTCCGCCCATCCAGATCGCGTGTTCAGTGTGATCCGCCAGATCATCGCCAGTCAGCGGATGCGTGAAGATCACCAACCCGCCACGATTCAACGCCAGGTAAAGCATCACATCGGCGAACTGCTCATGGCTGAACGCCAGTTGGCAACTCCAGTCCGGATGCGGCCCCACAGGGCGTTCATGCACGCGCCCCATACGAATATCGAATTTCGCCGCAACGCTCTCGCACAAGGCCCGCGCCTGCGAGAGGGTTTGCGCGTCGAAATAAACGTGGGCATGGTAGCCCTCGATGGATGACATGCTCAGTCCTCAAAATGTGTACTGCTACAGGGAACGCGACAAACCTCAAACGGCAATCGATGGCAGTGGCTTGCCGATCAATAAGTCACCGCTTAGCGCCTGTTCACTTTTTAACCAGTCGACAAACCGCTGTACAATTTGCACCCGTCGTTTGCGCTGGGGCAGCACGATGTAATAACCGTAAGCAGAAATCGCCGCAGCGTCGATAGGACGACACAGCAGCCCCTGATCCAGCAAATCATCCACCAGATGCCGCCAGCCAATTGCCACACCTTGCCCGCCAATCGCTGCCTGAATCAACAGCGTGTAATTGTCGAAGCGCAATTGCCCCGGCGCAGGCGCCTGAGCGATGTTCAACGCGCGAAACACGCCGCCCCAATCGAACCAGTTATTGCCGCCTTCACCACGCAAGTGCAGCAGGGGAAACTCTTTCAACGCCTCGGGCCGCAACGGCAGTTCACGCCCAGCGAGCAATTTGGGGCTGCACACCGGGAACACTTCTTCGCTGAACAGCCAATGGCTTTCTCCCTGTTTGAACCGGCCATCGCCGAACAGCACCGCCACGTCGATATCCGCGCGCAGCATGCTGTGACTGCGCTCGCTGGTGACCAGGCTGACGTCGACGTCGGGGTTGGCCTGGTGAAAGCGATGCAGACGAGGCATCAGCCAGTACGCCGCGAAGGCGAAGTCGGTCGCCACCTGCAACACCTCATGTTGATGCTGCTCTGTAATCAGGCTCAATCCGGCGTCCATCGACTGCAACCCGGCCTGCACATGGTTGAACAGAATCTCGCCAGCGTCGGTCAGTTCGATGCCCCGGTAGATGCGATCAAACAGGCGCGTGGCCAATTGTTCTTCTAACCTTTTGATTTGCTGACTAATGGCGGGTTGAGTGGTGCCAAGTTCGATGGCCGCTGCCGTAAAACTGCGCAAACGGGCAGCGGCTTCGAAACCGCGCAGCAGGTCCAACGACATATCACCAAGGGCTTCAAACATAAGCGTGGCTTATCCTAGGCATTGTGTTTTATGGGCTTTACCGCTGACCCCATGGGTTTCATTCTCTGGAGCAGCAATTTCGCATAAATATTCACTATGGAATGCCGCGAAGACATGAAGCGCAAGAACATTCTTTTCATCATGGCCGATCAAATGGCCGCGCCGATGTTGCCGATTTACGCCCAGTCCCCGATCAAGATGCCGAATTTGAGCCGCCTCGCCGCTGACGGCGTGGTGTTCGACGCTGCTTATTGCAACAGCCCGCTGTGCGCACCTTCGCGCTTTACTCTGGTCAGCGGCCAGCTTCCGAGCAAGATTGGCGCTTACGACAACGCTGCCGATTTTGCGGCCGATGTTCCGACCTACGCCCACTACCTGCGCCGCCTGGGTTACCACACTGCGTTGTCCGGCAAGATGCACTTCTGTGGCCCTGACCAGTTACACGGTTACGAAGAACGCCTCACCAGCGACATTTATCCCGCCGACTATGGCTGGGCCGTGAATTGGGATGAACCCGACGTACGTCCGACCTGGTATCACAACATGTCGTCGGTGCTGCAAGCCGGCCCGTGCGTGCGCACTAACCAGCTCGATTTCGACGAAGAAGTGGTGTTCAAGGCTCAGCAGTACCTCTACGACCGCGTGCGTGAAGACCGCGACCAGCCGTTCTGCCTCACGGTGTCGATGACCCATCCGCATGACCCGTACACCATTCCCAAGGAATACTGGAACCTCTACAGCGACGACGAGATTCCGATGCCGCCTGCGCCACCGGCTCAGGCCGATCAAGACCCGCATTCCCAGCGTCTGCTCAAGGTCTACGACCTGTGGGACAAGCCGCTGCCGGAAAACAAGATCCGCGACGCCCGCCGCGCGTATTTCGGCGCATGCAGTTACATCGACGATAACATCGGCAAATTGCTGAAGACCCTCGAAGACACGGGCCTGGCCGACGAGACCATCATCGTGTTCTCGGGCGATCATGGCGACATGCTCGGCGAGCGTGGCCTCTGGTACAAAATGCACTGGTTCGAAATGTCCGCTCGGGTGCCACTGCTGGTGTACGCTCCGGGGCAGTTCAAGGCAGGCCGCGTGAAGGCTGCGGTGTCCACCGCTGACCTGTTGCCGACCTTCGTTGCACTGGCGCAGGGCGAGCTGGAAAGCGGTCTTCCGCTGGACGGCCGCTCGCTGTTACCGCACTTGCAAAACGAAGGCGGCCACGACGAAGTATTCGGCGAATACATGGCCGAAGGCACCACCAGCCCGCTGATGATGATTCGTCGCGGCGCCTACAAATTCATCTATTCGGAACAGGACCCATGTCTGCTGTACGACGTGCATAACGATCCGAAGGAACAGGAAGAGCTAAGCCAGTCTGATGCTCATCGCGACCTGTTCAACGCGTTCCTGGCTGAAGCAAGGGCCAAGTGGGACATTCCGGCGATACACCACCAGGTGCTCGCCAGTCAGCGTCGTCGGCGTTTCGTTGCCGAATCGCTGACCCTCGGCAAGCTGAAGAGTTGGGATCACCAGCCGCTGGTAGACGCCAGTCAGCAATACATGCGCAACCATATCGATCTGGACGATCTGGAGCGCAAGGCCCGTTATCCACAACCTTGAACCCTGCCAACACCTAAAAAACCAAAAAGGGGCACACCATGAAGAAGTTGTTCACAACGCTGGCGGTTGCGGTGATGAGTTTGGGCAGCGTCGTAGCACACGCCGCTGATGCACCGAGCTGCAGTACGGTGAAGATGGCCGATCCGGGTTGGAGCGACATCGCTGCGACCAACGCCACGGCAGGCTTTCTGCTGGACGGCATGGGTTACAAAACCAAGGTCGATACGCTGGCAGTGCCGATTGCCTATGGTGGTCTCAAAGACGGTCAAATGGACGTTTTTCTGGGCAACTGGATGCCTGCACAGCAGGGCTTTTACGACAAGTTCATCGCCACGGGGGACGTGACGCAGTACGCGAAGAACCTGGAGGGCACCGAATTCACCCTGGCCGTCCCGGATTATGTCTACGACGCGGGGGTGCATAACTTCGCCGACCTGAACAAGTTCGCCGACAAGTTCCACAAGAAGATCTACGGCATCGGCTCGGGGGCTCCGGCCAACGCGTCGATTCAGGAGATCATCAAAAAGAACGAGTTCGACCTGGCCGACTGGAAGCTGGTTGAATCCAGCGAACAGGCGATGTTGGCTGAAGTACAACGCAACGTGAAGAAAAAAGAATTCGTGGTCTTCCTCGGCTGGACTCCGCACCCGATGAACGTTCAGATCAAGGGCATGAAGTACCTGAAGGGTGGCGAGAAATACTTCGGTGAGACCGGCAGCGTGTACACCGTAACCCGCAAAGGCTATGCCGATGCCTGCCCGAACGTGGCCAAACTGTTCTCCAACCTGACGTTCACTCAGGACATGGAAAACAGCATCATGCAGGAAGTGGTCGAGAAGAAGGTCAGCAACTCCGACGCGGTCAAAGCCTGGGTCAAGGCCAACCCGGCGGTGCTGGATAAGTGGCTGGAGGGGGTGAAAACCATCGATGACAAGGATGCGTTGGCTGCGGTGAAGGCGAAGCTCTAACACCCAGTCGCGACGGCGTTGTGCCGATGACTAATCTGTCGCGTGACACACCGCCTTCGCCACCAAGGCGGCTCCCACAGGGTGGGCGTGGATCGAAATATTTTAATTCGATGCAATCCTTGTGGGAGCCGGCTTGCTGGCGAATGCGCAGTGTCAGGCAATTCATCTGTAACTGACCCACCGCTTTCGCCAGCAAGCCGGCTCCCACATGAGTTGCAGCGTCAACCTTCGACCATCAACCGCCGCAACTCTGCCAAAACCGGCGCCGATTCCGGCCTCACCCCGCGCCACAGGTAAAACGCCTCGGCGGCCTGTTCTACCAACATCCCCAATCCATCCACCGCTTGCCCGGCTTGATGTTCCGTGGCCCAGCGGCAGAAGGCGGTCGGCTCCTTGGCGTACATCATGTCGTAGCAGAAGGTTTTACCTGGCTGAATCAGGCTCGGCGCAATCGGCGGCAATTCGCCCGACAAGCTGGCCGACGTAGCGTTGATAATCACGTCGAACGGCTCTTCCAACCAGTCATAACCCGCAGGCAGTACCGGTCCCAACTCGATGAACTCCTGAGCCAGCTGCTCGGCTTTCTCCACGGTACGATTGGCGATCACCAGCACGTATGGCTCTTCGGCCAGCAATGGCTCAAGCGCGCCACGCACTGCGCCACCCGCGCCCAGCAGCAGGATGCGTTTATCTTTCAGCGTCACGCCGTAATTGACCTTCAGATCCCGCACCAACCCGGCGCCGTCGGTGTTATCCCCCAACAGGCTGCCATCGGCCTGACGCGCCAGCGTGTTCACCGCCCCCGCACGACGACCACGCTCTGTCAGTTGATCGGCCATACGATAGGCCTCTTCCTTGAATGGCACCGTGACGTTGGCGCCTCGGCCGGTCTCGAAGAAGTGCCTGGCAAAAGGCGTGAAGCGCTCCAAAGGAGCCAGCGCGGTCTGGTACTGCAGCGTTTCACCGGTCTGCTCAGCGAACAGGCGATGGATCAACGGCGATTTGCTGTGTGCGATAGGGTTGCCGAAAACGACGTATTGATCGGTCATCACTTCACCTCCTCGGCCAGCCAGTCGCGGTCTTGCAGGAAGTACTCGGTCAGACGCGCCTCCTCACTGCCCGGTGCGGCTTTCCAGTCGTAGCCCCAGCGAACCTGTGGGGGCAGCGACATCAGGATCGATTCGGTACGCCCGCCCGACTGCAGGCCGAACAGCGTGCCGCGGTCATAGACCAGGTTGAATTCCACGTAACGCCCACGGCGGAATTCCTGAAATTCGCGCTGCTGTGGTGTGTAGGCCGTGGCTTTGCGGCGCTGCACGATGGGCAAATACGCCTCGACGTAAGCGTCACCAATGGCGCGCAGGAAAGCGAAACTGGTGTCGAAATCCCACTCGTTCAGGTCATCGAAAAACAACCCACCCACACCGCGCGGCTCGTTGCGATGCTTGATGTGGAAATAGCGGTCGCACCAGGCTTTGTAACGCGGATAGACGTCCGCGCCGAACGGTGCACAGGCCTGCTCGGCTACGCGGTGCCAGTGAACGCAATCTTCCTCGACGCCGTAATAAGGCGTCAGGTCAAAGCCGCCCCCAAACCACCACACTGGCTCTTCGCCTTCTTTTTCCGCGATGAAGAAACGCACGTTGGCGTGAGAGGTCGGAACATGTGGGTTGTGCGGATGCATCACCAGCGACACGCCCAGCGCTTCAAAGCCACGACCCGCCAGCTCCGGGCGATGAGCACTGGCAGAGGGGGGCAGACCTGAACCGAAGACATGGGAGAAATTGACGCCGCCTTTCTCGAAGACATCGCCGTTCTCGATCACGCGGGTACGACCGCCACCACCGGCTGGGCGCTCCCAGGCATCTTCGACGAAACGGGTATTGCCGTCCTCTTGCTCCAGAGCAGCGCAGATCCGGTCTTGGAGATCCAGCAGATAGGCTTTGACGGCGTCGGTGCGAAAGGACATGGCAGTACCTTGAAATGACGGTGCTTCGAAATTGGCGCGTAGCATACACCTGCCAGACCGGCCTCGCAGTTGACGACGGCCAAACGAAGGAGTCCGATAGGATCTTTTACGACGCTCTATAGTGCTCCTGTTTTGTTCCAGCAGTTTCGATCCATGACGGAGAAAGCAAATGGCAAAGCGTATCCAGTTCCGCGCCCACGGCGGCCCTGAAGTGCTCGAATACGTCGACTTCGAGCCGGCCAAACCAGGCCCGAAAGAAGTCCTCGTGCGCAACAAAGCGATTGGCGTCAACTTCATCGAAACCTATTTCCGCACCGGCCTGTATCCTGTTGCCGCGATGCCGTCGGGCCTCGGTAACGAAGGCGCGGGCGTAGTCGAGGCCGTTGGCAGCGAAGTCACTCACGTCAAGGTCGGTGATCGCGTGGGTTACGGCACAGGTCCTCTGGGCAGCTATGCCGAACTGCACCTGACACCGGCTGCCAATATCGTGAAGCTGCCGGATAACATCAGCTTCGAACAAGCCGCCGCGATCATGCTCAAGGGCCTGACCGTGCAGTACCTGTTCCGCCAGACCTACGAAATTCGTCCTGAAGAAACCATCCTGTTCCATGCCGCTGCCGGTGGCGTGGGTTCGATTGCCTGTCAGTGGGCCAAAGCTGTCGGCGTGAAATTGATCGGCACTGTCAGCTCTGCGGAAAAAGCCGCTCACGCCAAGGCCAACGGCGCCTGGGAAGTAATCGATTACAGCAAGGAAGATGTGGCCAAGCGCGTGCTCGAGCTGACCGATGGGAAGAAAGTGCCGGTGGTTTACGACGGCGTGGGTAAAGACACGTGGGAAACCTCGCTGGATTGCCTGGAATTACGCGGCCTGCTCGTCAGCTTTGGTAACGCATCGGGTGCGGTCACCGGTGTGAATCTGGGCGTTCTGGCGTCGAAAGGCTCGCTCTACGTCACCCGCCCGACATTAGGCTCCTACGCCAACAGCCCTGAAGCCTTGCAAGCCATGGCTGACGAGGTGTTTGCGATGGTCAGCAGTGGCAAAGTGAAGGTCGACGACATAAAGAAATACGCCCTGAAAGACGCAGCCCAAGCGCACACGGACCTGTCGGGCCGTCGCACCACGGGGTCGATCATTCTGGTGCCGTAACGGCGTACCCCTCCCTTGCCTGATCGTTCTCACGCTCCGCGTGGGAACGATCAAAGCACCACCTCAACCCGCGCGCACGACCTCGGCGGTCACCAGATCGCGAATCACGCTTGGGTTACGCCGTCCGCCCAACTCGCCATTCAGCACCATATCCAGTTGCCCATGGAAATACTGCTCGATCCGTAAGCGCGAACGCGCCGCAGGGCGGCCTGTCGGGTTGGCTGAAGTGGAGATCAGCGGGCCGGTCAGCGCACATAATTCACGCACTTGGGGATGATCGCTGACGCGCAGCGCAACCGTGTCACGCCCACCGGTGACCCAGTCAGGCAGCATGCCTTGATGGGGCACCAGCCATGTGTTCGGCCCCGGCCAGGTGCTGGCCATGCGGTCGATCCACAATTCGGGGAAATCCTCGAACAAAAAATCGAACTGGCGAATATTGTCGGCAATCAGGATCAGCCCTTTTTCCACAGGCCGCTCCTTGATCGCCAGCAAGCGATACACCGCTTCGGCATTCCACGGGTCGCACCCCAATCCCCACACCGCTTCCGTTGGATAGGCAATCACCGCCCCGGCCCGGACCTCTTGTGCGGCTTGTTGCACACGCCAACTGCTGACCATCGTTCGCTCTCCGATTTATCGCTGGCCGGCAGTTTAACCTCAGCGCGGCCGGGCAAACCATCGTCCGGCGTCACACACCACGCCACCTTCCAGTTCAAGGTCAGTCAACGCCGCCAGCACTTTGGGCAAGGGCCATCCGCTGCTGGCCGCCAGAGTTTCGCTGGTCTGCGGTGCCGCGTGCAACAGATTGAGAAGGGGATGAGCGGGTGCCGCAACATTTTCCACAGGCCCGCTGGCAGGCGCCAGGTTTTTCCAGCCTTGCAAACCTTCCAGAATATGGTCGACGGTTTCCACCAACGTTGCCCCGTCCCGGATCAGTTGGTGACAACCTCGCGCAGCGGGGTGATGAATCGATCCCGGAATCGCATACACCTCCCGACCCTGTTCCGCCGCAAGACGCGCCGTGATCAGCGAACCACTGCGCACGCTGGCCTCGACCACCAACACGCCAAGTGATAACCCGCTGATGATGCGATTGCGTTTGGGAAAGTTGCTCGCCTGGGGCACGGTATCCAGCGGTAGCTCGGAAACGACCGCGCCACCCTGTGCCACCATGGTGGTCGCCAACTGACGATGACGCTGTGGATAAAGTTTTTCGATTCCCGTGCCGAGCACCCCGATCGTGGCACCTTTTGCATCCAGTGCGCCCTGATGAGCAGCACCGTCAATGCCCAATGCCAGGCCGCTGGTGATGACAAAACCGGCCCCGGCCAGACTCCGTGCAAACGCTGCCGCCGTATCCAGCCCAGGCTTCGAAGCGCGACGACTGCCGACCATTCCAAGCTGCGGTCGCTCCAGCAACGTGCGATCACCCGCAACGAAAAGCAGCGGTGGCGGGTCGGGAATTTCCGCCAGCAAAGCAGGGTAATCAAGATCGTCCCACATCAGCAAATGCTGGTCCGAGTGCTCTAGCCAGCGCAATGCAGCGCTTGCACCATCACGCACGGCTGGGTCGCGACGGGCATCCGCACTGGCGGCGGGAAGGCGTAGTGAACGCCACGCTGTGGCCGGAGCACTGAGCGCAGCGGACGCACTGCCAAAGGCATCGATGAGAGTTTTGAAACGCTTGGGACCGATCTCGGGCAGTCGATGAAGACGCAAACGCGCCTCCAGTTCGGCAGGCGACTGCCCGGCATTTTCGAACAACGGCATGAGTTCTTCCTTGAAAACAGAGCCCGCCTCAAAGGGCGGGCAAACCTGTGGATAACTCTGTTAACAACGTTTAGATAAGTGAAGCATGCCGGTGGGAAAATGTGTTTTAAAGCTGATACATAGGATTACGGATTGCGAACCTTGTCATTCACCGCCAAAGATCGGGTGGCGTGCAAGACCATGGCGTAACTCAACCGATCATACGTGCGGAACACCATCAGCAAGCCGGAGCGCTCGTCCGGAATCTTGATCTGTTCGCCCGTCACCCGGTCACGCACTTTCTCGCCCGTCTTGTAGATCGCCAGCACGTTGCCTTCCGCAAGACCGTCAAGCTTGCCCCGGTCCAGTGTCACCACGTCGAACTCGCCAATCTGGGTCACGCCACGGGGCACATCAATAATCACGCCGTTGATGTCTTGCTTTGGCTCACTGGGGGTAAAGGTCGAATTGATCGCCCGTTCTTCGCTGACGAACAAGCGGTCCCCCAGACGCACTTCTTCCGTGGAGCGCTGCATCTGGACAGTCCCGATGTCGCCCTCACTGGCGACGATTTCACCACTGCCAATGTCATCCGCGTTGATGCCCAACACGGCATTGGTGTCAGGGTCGTAGTACGTCTTGCCTTTGCGGAAGATGCCGTAGGACACGTGCTCCGGACTGAATTGGCCCCGCGCGTAAATACGGTCGCCAGCACCACTGAGCACCCGCTCGCCATTGCCGGCCACCACGTAAGGCGCATCATCGAACTGCTTGGCCGTGTCCATGATGCGGTTGTTCAGCAGAAACGCATTGATCGCGCCTAGCGGAATGGTCGGAATAGCCTCGGCAATCGGCGTGCTGCGCACACGGGGCGACAATTTGATGGTGCCGCGAGACTCACCCCGGTTGACCACGATTCTCGGCTGGCCGTCGACATAGATGAGGTTCAGGGTGTCGCCGGGGTAGATCAGGTCCGGGTCGTGCACCTGAGGGTTGGCCCGCCAGATCTGTGGCCACTTCCAGGGCTGAGCGAGAAACTTCCCGGAAATGTCCCAAAGTGTGTCACCGGCGACGACGGTGTACGTCTCTGGATGGCCTTCCCTGAGTTGTACTTGCGCCTGAACAAAGCCTGTCGCGGCCAACAGCAGCAGGGCGAGTAGTGATTTCCTCATGCGGTGAATCCCTTTATCATGTTGGCTTCGCGTGAAACATGGAGTCCTGCGAGACTTCTATGGCTGCCTTCGCTTGAAACGTCCCAAGCCTAGCAGCCGATTTTGACTTTACCCTACTAGTGCAGCTCTTACGTATATGGCCATTTTAAACATTCTCGAATTTCCCGATTCGCGCCTGCGCACCATCGCCAAGCCAGTGGCTGAGGTGGACGACGGCATTCGCCAGTTGGTCGACGACATGTTTGAAACCATGTACGAAGCACCTGGCATCGGTCTGGCTGCGACGCAGGTTAACGTACACAAGCGCGTCGTTGTAATGGATCTCTCGGAAGATCGCAGCGAGCCACGGGTGTTCATCAACCCTGAGCTGGAGCCGCTGACTGACGAAATGGATCAGTACCAGGAAGGCTGCCTGTCGGTGCCTGGCTTCTACGAGAACGTCGACCGCCCGCAGCGGGTCAAGGTCAAGGCGCTGGACCGCGACGGCAAACCTTACGAACTGATCGCCGAAGGCCTGCTCGCCGTGTGCATTCAGCACGAGTGCGATCACCTCAACGGCAAGCTGTTCGTCGACTACCTGTCTACGCTCAAGCGTGACCGGATCAAGAAAAAGCTGGAAAAGCAACACAAGCAGAACGCTTGATCCTCCCTCATTCGTAGGAGTGCGCTTGACCGCTAATTGCGGTGAGTCTGCCAAATTGATGCGTCATACCCACCGCCTCGCGGGCAAGCGCGCTCCTACAGTCAAACTCTCAAGAGAAGCCCATGACTGAGCCACTGCGCATCGTCTTCGCCGGGACCCCGGAATTTGCCGCTGAACACCTCAAAGCCCTGCTCGACAGCCCTTATGAGGTAATCGCGGTCTACACCCAGCCGGATCGTCCGGCGGGCCGTGGCCAGAAGCTGATGCCCAGCCCGGTCAAACAACTCGCCCTGCAACACGACATTCCCGTACTGCAACCGCCAACCCTGCGCGCCTCGGAAGCTCAGGCTGAACTCGCGGCGCTCAAGCCTGACTTGATGGTGGTAGTCGCTTACGGCCTGATCCTGCCGCAAGTGGTGCTCGACATCCCGCGTCTGGGTTGCATCAACAGTCACGCCTCGCTGCTGCCGCGCTGGCGTGGAGCGGCGCCGATTCAGCGCGCCGTCGAGGCGGGTGATGCAGAGAGCGGTGTGACCGTGATGCGCATGGAGGCGGGTCTGGATACCGGCCCGATGCTGCTCAAGGTCACCACGCCAATTTCGGGCGAAGACACGGGCGGCACGCTGCATGATCGTCTGGCAGAACTGGGCCCGCCTGCTGTGGTGCAGGCCATCGCCGGTCTGGCAGACGGCACGCTGATCGGCGAGGTGCAGGACGACAGCCTCGCAACCTACGCACACAAATTGAACAAAGATGAAGCACGTATCGACTGGACCCGTCCTGCCGATGAGCTGGAGCGTCTGGTGCGCGCCTTCAACCCATGGCCGATCTGCCACAGCACACTCAATGGCGAAGCGCTGAAAGTGCTGTCCGCACACGTCACTCAAGGCAAGGGCGAGCCGGGTACGATTCTCAGCGCCAGCAAAGACGGTCTGATCGTGGCCAGTGGACAAAACGCACTGCGCCTCACCCGCCTGCAATTGCCAGGTGGCAAGCCGTTGGGCTTTTCTGACTTGTTCAACAGCCGCCGTGAGAAGTTCTCGACCGGCGCCGTGCTCGGCCAACCGGTAGACGGCCAATGAATCCACGTCTCGCCGCCGCCAAGGCGTTGGCTGCTGTACTCAGCGGCAAGGCTTCGCTGAACAGCTCGCTGCCTGCTCAACTGGACAAGGTCGATGACCGTGATCGCGGTTTGACTCAGGATCTGGCATTCGGCACCGCGCGCTGGGAGCCTCGCTTGTCAGCGCTGGCGGCCAAATTGCTGCAAAAGCCGTTCAAGGCTGCCGACACCGACGTACAAGCGTTGCTGCTGGTCGGCCTCTATCAGTTGTTCTACTCGCGCATCCCCGCTCACGCCGCCATCGGCGAGACAGTCGGTTGCGCAGACAAACTGAAAAAACCTTGGGCCAAGGCGCTACTCAACGCCGTATTGCGCCGTGCCCAGCGCGAAGGCGAAGCGCTGCTGAGTGAGTTGGAACATGATCCGGTGGTGCGCACAGCTCACCCTCGCTGGCTGCAAAAAGCGCTGAAAGGCGCGTGGCCCGAGCACTGGGAAGCGATCTGCGCGGCAAACAACGCTCATCCGCCGATGATTCTGCGGGTCAATCGTCGTCACAAAACCCGCGATCAATACCTTCAGATACTGCAAGAAGCCGGTATCGCAGCCATGGCGAGCACGTTCAGTCAGGACGGCATTGTCCTGAATGAGCCGGGCGACGTTCGTTCGCTGCCGGGATTTGCCGAAGGCTGGATCAGCGTTCAGGACGAAGCGGCACAACTGGCCGCAGACCTGCTGGAACTGGCACCGGGGCAGCGCGTGCTCGATGCTTGCTGCGCGCCGGGTGGCAAGACCTGTCATTTGCTGGAAGTGCAACCGGGCTTGTCCGGCGTCGTGGCCGTGGACCTGGAAGCCAAGCGCATGGTGCGGGTGAAGGAAAACCTCGACCGCCTGGGCCTGAGCGCCGAACTGATCGCCGCCGACGCCCGCGCGACTGATCAGTGGTGGGACGGCAAGCCGTTCCAACGCATCCTGCTCGACGCGCCGTGTTCGGCCACCGGGGTGATTCGTCGTCACCCTGACATCAAGCTGACTCGCCAGGCCGACGACATTCCGGCCCTCGCGACCCTACAAGGCGAATTGCTCGATGCGCTATGGCCGACGCTGCAAGTGGGCGGCATGCTGCTGTATGCCACCTGCTCGACGTTGCCGACCGAGAACACCGAGGTGATCGACGCATTCCTGGCCCGCACGCCGGGTGCTCGCGAACTGGATATTGCCGGGCAACAGGGCAACCCGCCACCGGGCCTCAAACAGCCGCATGGCCGCCAGTTGCTGGCACAGGAAGGCGGGCATGACGGGTTCTATTACGCCAAGCTCATCAAGATTTCTGCGGGTGCATGATCACATCTGCCCTTGTGGGAGCCGGCTTGCTGGCGAATACGGCGTGTCATTCAATGTTGTGTTGTCTGATCCGACGCATTCGCCAGCAAGCCGGCTCCCACAAAGTGCTTCGTGAGGCGACGAACATCATTTCAGGGAGAGACTGATTGAAGATCATCATTCTCGGTGCAGGGCAGGTCGGCGGCACGCTCGCGGAGCACCTCGCCAGCGAAGCCAATGACATCACCGTAGTCGACACCGATGCCGATCGCTTGCGTGCGCTCGGGGATCGCCTCGACATCCGCACGATTCAGGGCCGTGGCTCGTTCCCGACCGTGTTGCGCCAGGCAGGCGCGGACGACGCCGACATGCTGGTCGCAGTCACCAGCAGCGACGAAACCAACATGGTCGCCTGCCAGGTCGCGTACACCTTGTTCCACACCCCAACCAAAATCGCCCGGGTACGCGAGTCGGCGTACCTGACCCGCGCCGGTCTGTTCGACAACGAGGCCATTCCAGTCGACGTGCTGATCAGCCCCGAGCAAGTTGTCACCAATTACATCAAGCGCCTGATCGAGTATCCGAGCGCCTTGCAGGTGATCGACTTTGCCGAGGGCAAGGTGCAACTGGTCGCCGTGAAGGCCTATTACGGCGGTCCGCTGGTCGGTCAGCAACTTCGCCAGTTACGCGCGCACATGCCGAACGTCGACACACGGGTTGCAGCCATTTTCCGGCGTGATCGTCCGATCATTCCGCAAGGCGATACGGTCATCGAAGCGGACGACGAAGTCTTCTTCATTGCCGCCAAGGCGGACATTCGCGCGGTGATGGGCGAGATGCGCCGTCTCGACGAAAGCTACAAACGCATCGTCATCGCCGGGGGCGGGCAAATTGGTGAGCGGTTGGCCGAGGCCATCGAAAGTCGCTATCAGGTAAAGATCGTTGAGATGAATCCTGCGCGTTGCCGGTATCTGTCCGACAACCTCGATAGCACCGTGATACTGCAAGGCAGCGCCTCGGATCGCGACCTGTTGATGGAAGAGAACATCGACAACGCCGATCTGTTCCTGGCCCTGACCAACGACGACGAAGCCAACATCATGTCGTCGCTGCTGGCCAAGCGGCTGGGTGCCAAGAAGGTCATGGCCATCATCAACAACCCGGCGTATGTGGACCTGGTACAAGGTGGCGAGATCGACATCGCGGTCAGCCCGCAACTGGCGACTATCGGCACCCTGCTGGCTCACGTGCGGCGGGGCGATATCGTCAGCGTGCACTCATTACGTCGGGGCGCGGCGGAAGCCATCGAGATCGTGGCGCACGGCGATGCCAAATCGAGCAAGGTGATTGGCAAGGCGATCATGCACATCAACCTGCCGCCCGGCACTACCATCGGCGCAATCACGCGGGATGAACAGGTGCTGATCGCCCACGACAGCACGGTCATCGAATCCGGCGACCACGTGATCATGTTCCTTGTGGATAAAAAGCACATTCGCGACGTGGAGCGGCTGTTTCAGGTGGGCTTGAGCTTTTTCTAAAGGAGGCGTTGCGTGCTGGAATCACTGGAAAAGATGCTTGCCAAGGGCATGGACAACGCCTTGCTGCGCTTTGGTTTGGGAAAGGGCTATCTGGATGCCGGGGATCACGGTAAGGCGGTCGAGCATTTGCAGCGCTGCGTTGAGTTCGATCCCAAGTATTCGGCGGCGTGGAAGTTGTTAGGTAAAGCGTGGCTGGCGGCGGGAGATACCGCACAAGCACGCCAGGCGTGGGAACAGGGCATTCAGTCGGCAGTCGTTCATGGCGACAAACAGGCCGAGAAAGAAATGACGGTGTTTCTCAAGAAGCTGGATCGAAGGGCCTAGCACCGCCAATTCCGACATTGAAAAATTGATCGTACCCACGCTCCGCGTGGGCACGCGGTTCGGGCGCTCGGCGCCCATGTGACGCGGAGCGTCACAGGAGGTGTTCCCACGCGGAGCATGGGAACAATCAGTATGCACCGCTTTCGCCACCAAGGCGGCTCCCACAAAAACCGGCGACGCCTTCAAAATCAATACCAGCGCTTCTCGCCCTCAGGCCGCTTCTTGAAGCGCTTCATGGTCCACATGTACTGGCTCGGATACGCCCGCACATACTTCTCCACCACTTTACTCATCGCCGCCGCCGAGACTTCGGTGTCGGTGCTGTACATTTCTTCCGGTGCCGCTTCCAGCACTACTTTGTAGCCCGAGCCGTCCTCCAGACGCATCGCGTGCAGGAACACGCCCACGGCTTTGCCACCGGCCAGCATGTTCGGCACGAATTTACTGGTCAGGGCCATGGTGCCGCAGAACGGAACAAAAATACCGGCAGACTCAGCTGGCTCCGGGTCCGCCGGAATGCCTACCGAACCGCCTTTGCGCACTTCCTTGATGACGCTGAGAATGCCTTCCTTGGTCGATGCCGCCACGCGATTACCCAGTTGAACGCGCTGCTTGCGCAGCAACTCATCCACAGCCTTGAGCTTGGGCGGCCGGTAGAAAATGATCGGTTTGCACTGGCTGCAATAAAAGTGGTTCAACACCTCCCAATTGCCCAGATGGCTGGTGATACCCACCACGCCTTTACCGGAAGCCAGCGCGTCCTTGAGGATGTGTAAGCCTTCGACTTCGCGTACCAGATTGATCGATTTTTGCGCAGGCCAGATCCAGGCGCAGGCGCTCTCGGTCAGCGTCTTGCCGATGTCCATCAAACTGCGACCCACCAAGGCTTCAAGCTCTGCGGGGTTCAGCTCGGGAAAGCATTTGGAAAGGTTGATGCGCGCCACCTCACGGGAACGGTTAGGCAGTTTCCACATCAGCCAGCCAATGCCGGTGCCGACCCACTGCACGGCGCGCCAGGGAAGCAGAGCAAACAACCGCAACGCCCCGACCATCATGGCGCCTTTGAACTTATCCACAGATCACTCCTGAATCGATGAGGCGGGCATTGTAACCACTCCTGACCGTCAACGCGGACCTGTGGGAACCGGCTTGCTGGCGAATGCAATGCATCAGCTACACATAAGGCGACTGACACACCACTTTCGCCAGCAAGCCGGCTCCCACAGGGGTTCATCTCACGCACTCACCAACTGCGCATACCGATCACAATCGGTGGTGTGGTCCATCACCATCCCGGTCGCCTGCATGTAGGCATAACAAATGGTCGGGCCGACAAAGGTGAAACCGGCTTTCTTCAGGGCCTTGCTCATCGCCTCGGCTTCGGGGGTGATGGCCGGAACTTCGCTGCGGTCCTTGAAATGATTGACCTTGGGCTTGCCGCCCACGAAAGACCAGACGAATGCCACTGGGTCCTCCAGCCGCAACCACGCCTGAGCGTTCTTACGGGCGGCGTTGAGCTTCAGGCGATTGCGAACGATGCCCGGCTCCTGCATCAGTTCTTCGATCTCGGCATCGGTCATGGCGGCCAAGCGTCGGACGTCAAAATTGAACATCACTTCACGGTAGCGAGCGCGTTTCTTCAAAATCGTGATCCACGACAGGCCCGCCTGGAACCCTTCAAGCAACAGAAACTCGAAGAGCATCTGCGCGTCGCGCAGCGGCACACCCCACTCTTGATCGTGGTAGTCCATATAAAGTGGATCTTCGTTGCACCAAAAGCAGCGTGGCATAGGCCCCCCCAAGGGTGGAGGCGCTGCCGAATCGGGTATACTCCCGCTCTTTAAATCGCAGCCCCCCAGTACAGGTGAATTTCGTGAGCCAGCCTACGCCAGCCGTGCGTACCTTCCAAGACTTGATCCTCGCCCTCCAGCAATACTGGGCCGAGCAAGGTTGTGTGGTACTTCAGCCCTACGATATGGAAGTGGGCGCCGGTACTTTCCACACCGCCACGTTTCTGCGCGCCGTCGGCCCGGAGACCTGGAACGCAGCCTACGTACAACCGAGCCGTCGTCCTACCGATGGCCGTTACGGCGAGAACCCTAACCGCCTGCAGCACTACTATCAGTTCCAGGTGGTACTGAAGCCGAACCCGGACAACTTCCAGGAACTGTACCTGGGTTCGCTGAAACACGTTGGTCTGGACCCGCTGGTTCACGACGTGCGCTTCGTCGAAGACAACTGGGAGTCGCCAACCCTGGGCGCCTGGGGCCTGGGCTGGGAAATCTGGCTGAACGGCATGGAAGTGTCGCAGTTCACCTACTTCCAGCAAGTGGGCGGCATCGAGTGCTACCCGGTGACCGGCGAAATCACCTATGGCCTTGAGCGTCTGGCGATGTACCTGCAAGGCGTCGATTCCGTGTACGACCTGGTCTGGACCGACGGCCCGTTCGGTAAAGTGACCTACGGCGATGTGTTCCACCAGAACGAAGTGGAGCAATCGACCTACAACTTCGAACACGCCAATGTCGACAAACTGTTCGAGCTGTTCGACTTCTACGAAAGTGAAGCGATGCGCCTGATCGAAGCCGAACTGCCATTGCCGAGCTACGAAATGGTCCTCAAGGCTTCGCACACCTTCAACCTGCTGGATGCCCGTCGCGCGATTTCCGTGACTGCGCGTCAGCAATACATTCTGCGCGTACGCACCCTGGCCCGCTCCGTGGCCCAGGCGTACCTGATGGCCCGGGCCAAGCTCGGCTTCCCGATGGCCGCCCCTGATATTCGCGATGAAGTGTTGGCTAAGCTGGAGGCTGCACAATGAGTGCTCAAGATTTCCTGGTTGAACTGGGCACCGAAGAACTGCCACCCAAGGCCCTGAACACCCTGGCTGACGCCTTTCTGGCCGGTATCGAAAAAGGCCTGCAGACCGCTGGTCTGACCTACAGCGCCAAGCAGGTTTACGCCGCACCGCGTCGTCTGGCCGTACTGATTACCCAATTGGCCACTCAACAGCCAGACCGCAGCGTCAATCTGGACGGTCCGCCACGTCAGGCCGCGTTCGACGCCGACGGCAACCCGACGCAAGCCGCACTGGGCTTCGCCAAGAAATGTGGCGTCGACCTGAGCGAAATCGATCAGAGCGGCCCGAAGCTGCGTTACAGCCAGAACATCGCCGGTAAACCGACGGCCAGCCTGCTGCCGACCATCATCGAGGATTCGCTCAACGACCTGCCTATCCCGAAGCGCATGCGCTGGGGTGCTCGCAAGGAAGAGTTCGTGCGTCCGACCCAGTGGCTGGTGATGCTGTTCGGCGATCAGGTGATCGACTGCACCATCCTCGCCCAGACCGCTGGCCGTGAATCCCGTGGCCACCGCTTCCATCACCCGGAAAACGTGCGTATCACCTCGCCAGCCAACTACGCCAGCGATCTGCGCGCGGCCAAGGTACTGGCCGACTTCAACGAGCGCCGTGCACTGATCAGCAAACGTGTCGACGAACTGGCAACCCGCCACGAGGGCACCGCCATCGTACCGCCTGCGTTGCTCGACGAAGTGACCGCGCTGGTCGAATGGCCCGTTCCACTGGTGTGCTCGTTCGAAGAGCGCTTTCTGGAAGTGCCTCAGGAAGCCCTGATCACCACCATGCAGGACAACCAGAAGTATTTCTGCCTGCTGGATGCTGACGGCAAGCTGCTGCCGCGCTTTATCACGGTCGCCAACGTCGAGAGCAAGGACCCGTCGCAGATTGTTCTCGGTAACGAGAAAGTCGTTCGCCCACGTCTGACCGACGCCGAGTTCTTCTTCAAGCAAGACAAGAAGCAAAGCCTGGAAACCTTCAACCAACGCCTGCAGAACGTCGTGTTCCAGGCGCAGCTGGGCACCGTGTTCGACAAAGCCGAGCGCGTTTCCAAGCTGGCCGCGTTCATCGCGCCGCGTATTGGCGGCGATGCTCAGCGCGCAGGCCGTGCGGGCATTTTGTCCAAGTGCGACCTGGCCACCGAGATGGTCGGCGAATTCCCTGAAATGCAGGGCGTGGCGGGTTACTACTACGCGCTGGCCGATGGCGAGCCGGAAGACGTTGCACTGGCACTGAACGAGCAGTACATGCCACGTGGTGCGGGCGCCGAACTGCCAAGCACCCTGACCGGTGCGGCAGTCGCCATCGCTGACAAGCTCGACACCCTGGTCGGGATCTTCGGCATCGGCATGCTGCCAACCGGCAGCAAAGACCCCTACGCACTGCGTCGCGCGGCGCTGGGCATCCTACGGATTCTGATCGAGAAGAAGCTGGACCTGGACCTGATCAAGACCGTGCAATTCGCGGTCACTCAGTTCGGCGCCAAGGTCAAGCCAGCCGGTCTGGCCGATCAAGTGCTGGAGTTCATCTTCGACCGCCTGCGTGCACGTTATGAAGACGAAGGCGTCGACGTGTCGGTTTACCTGTCGGTGCGTGCGCTGCAACCGGGTTCGGCGCTGGACTTCGACCAACGCGTCCAAGCGGTTCAGGCCTTCCGCAAATTGCCGGAGGCCGCTGCACTGGCCGCCGTGAACAAGCGCGTGTCGAACCTGCTGAGCAAGGCCGAGGGCAGCATTGCCCAGACCGTGGAGCCGAAGTATTTCGACAACGCTAACGAGTTCTCGCTGTACTCGGCGATTCAGCAGGCTGACCACGCAGTGGCACCGATGTCCGCAGACCGTCAGTACACCGAAGCGCTGGCCCGTCTGGCAGCACTGCGTGAACCGGTGGACGCCTTCTTCGAGGCCGTGATGGTCAACGCCGAAGACGCCAGCGTGCGCGCCAACCGTTATGCGTTGCTGGCACGTCTGCGCAATCTGTTCCTCGGCGTTGCCGACATTTCCCTGTTGGGCTGACGCTGGAGCGCATGATTTGAAGCTGCTGATTCTCGATCGGGATGGAGTGATCAACGAAGACTCCGACGCGTACATCAAGTCGGTGCAGGAATGGATTCCGATCCCCGGCTCGATCGAGGCCATCGCGCAACTGAGCAAAGCGGGCTGGACGGTGGCAGTGGCCACCAACCAGTCCGGTATCGCTCGCGGTTATTACGACCTCGCCACCCTCGACGCCATGCACGCTCGTCTGCGTGAATTGGTAGCGGAACAGGGCGGAGAGGTCGGGTTGATCGTTTACTGTCCTCATGGCCCGGATGCGGGGTGCGATTGCCGCAAACCCAAACCTGGCATGTTGCGCACCATTGCCAGCCATTATTCCGTTGATTTGAGCGGAATCTGGTTTGTGGGCGACAGCAAGGGTGACCTGGAGGCGGCGGTGGCCGTCGACTCTCAACCTGTTCTGGTCATGACGGGCAAAGGTCACAAGACGCGGAGCAATCCGATACCCGCTGGAACGTTGGTGTTTGACGATCTGGCGGCGGTTGCCGCAAAACTTATTCACAACAGCGCTTCGTCGAACGGCTGACCGGTCGTTCGACGGCACGCTCAATCCGGGCAATGCCCGTAATGGTAAAAGCAGCTATGTCGATAGTGCAGGCCATCAGGATCTTCATCTTTTACCTGCTGCTGGGCACCAGCGCCTTGCTGTGGTGCTCACTGAGTTTCTTCGTCGCGCCTTTCCTGCCATTCCCTGTGCGTTATCGCTTCATCAACGTCTATTGGTGTCGCTGCGCGGTCTGGCTGACCAAGGTGTTCCTGAACATTCAGGTCAAGGTTACGGGCCAGGAAAACGTCCCCAAGACGCCCTGCGTGATCGTCTCCAACCACCAGAGCACGTGGGAAACCTTCTTCCTGTCGGCGCACTTCCAGCCGCTGAGCCAGGTGCTCAAACGCGAGCTGCTTTACGTGCCGTTCTTTGGTTGGGCGATGGCGATGCTGCGCCCCATCGCCATCGACCGTAACAACCCGAAGGCGGCGCTGAAAGTCGTAGCCAAGAAAGGTGACGAGTTACTCAAGGATGGCGTTTGGGTGCTGATCTTCCCGGAAGGGACGCGTGTGCCTTACGGCCAGATCGGAAAATTCTCGCGCAGCGGTGCAGCGATGGCGGTGAACGCTGAATTGCCCGTGTTGCCGGTTGCTCACAACGCAGGTAAATACTGGCCGAAAGAAGGCTGGGGCAAGAAACCTGGCACGATCGAAGTGGTGATTGGTGAGCCGATGTACGCCGAGGGCACTGGCCCCCGTGCCATCGCCGCGCTAAATGATCGGGTCGCTGCCTGGAACGAGGAAACCCAGAAAGCGTTAGGCTCGCCTGTCGTACCAGCGCCAACCCCTGAAAAATCACCCGCGTGAATTGTGGATAACCTGTGCACCAAATGTGTGAGATTTCTGATAACCATCGCTAAGTCATTAATTTAATTACTTATTTCTGACTGCGATTATCGAACCAAAAACGTGCATAAGTTTTTTCTGACAGCGCTTTTTCACGGTTGAAAATATCGGTCTTGAGCCTCCCCGGCCAAGGCCGATTTTTGTTTCTACGCCATGGGTTTCTTGGAGGATATCCACAGATTGCAAAGTGCTGCCATGCCCACCAGTACCAATCCACCGGTGGCTGCTGCCACGAATCCCATTGCCGGGGAGAGGTGGTCTATCGCAAGCCCTACAAGCGGCGTAGACAGCGTCTGACCCAGCCGATTGGCCGAGTCATGCAACCCCATTACTTCGCCTCGCACATTGGCGGGCGCGAGCTTGGCGACTGCTTCTGAACCTGATGCCAATGTTGGCGTACACAGCAAGTTGTTCGGCAACAGCGCCAACATCAACCACCACCAAACGCCGTCGAAAAAGACCACCGGCATCAACAGCAGGCTCATGGTCAACGCCAGCCGTAGCTGTGACCAGGATCTGTGAACGGCACCGTGAATGAAGCCGCCGCAGATCGACGCCAGCGCCATTGCAGCGATCACGTAGCCGGTGAACGCGACTTCTCCGTTGGTACGCAGCACAGCAATCAGCGCCAGCTCTGTTCCAAACACCATGAACAACGCGCCGGCCGCGACCAGCAACACACTCATCAGTTGAGGCGTCATCCATGACCTGATGCCGGGTCGTACAGGATCGGGATCTCTAGTGAGTTCTTCGGAACTGCGTGTAGGCCAATTCAGGATGTAGAGCGCAATGTAGGACAGCGCCCGCCACACGCCGATACCAATCAAAATGGCCGACGCCGAATAGGTGGTTATCAACAGGATTGCCACTGCCGGACTGATCACGAACGAAAGCTCGGTCAGCATCATGTTGAGCGTGTAGGCCGGGCGCCGTTGGTCGAGCGGCACGAGGCTCGCCACGAATTGCCGCGCGAGCGATCCGGTTGGAACGGTAGAAGCGCCCGCGAGAAACGCAAACAGGACAAAGAACGGATAGGTCAACACCGGCAGCAGTAGCCAGGCGAGGGTGGATAACACGCCACTGACGGCGACCACTGGACGAAGACCATGGCGATCGATCATGCGGCCCAACAGCGGGGATCCGACAGCGAAGCCTAGCGCAGTGGCAGTTCCCACCAACCCGGCATCGAAATAACTTCGTCCCATCTCATTGAGCACATGCAGGCTCAGAGTGAGGGTCATGACAGTCAGCGGAATGCCCGCCACAAACATGAACAACGTGGCGGGTAGCACCCGGGGTATCGACAGTACTTTCTGGTATTTGCGAAACGACATCCGGGATACAACTCCTTGGCCCGTCGTGTGAGTCAGCCGCGCAGTTTATCCTTTTGGCTGAAGCAACAGGGCCACCAATGCACTCCACCCCGTCTGATGTGAAGCCCCCAAACCACGGCCGTTTTCACCGTGGAAGTATTCGTGGAACAACACCAGATCCCGGCTCTGAGGGTCTATTTCAAGCTGTGAATAACCCGCCATGGAGGGACGGTTGCCCTCGTCATCGCGCAGGAAAAGTCTGTTTAAGCGTTGGCTTATTCCGTCAGCCACTTCTTCAAGCGACGCCAGATACCCTGAGCCACCGGGGTATTCGACGGAAAAATTTTCGCCGTAATAGCGATGAAACTCACGCAACGATTCGATCAGCATGTAGTTCAGCGGCATCCAGACCGGACCTCGCCAGTTTGAATTCCCACCGAACAGCCGAGAGCTGGATTCCGCCGGTTCGTAATCCGCCGACAGCGTATTGCCGTTGATCTGCATGCTGAAGGGATTTTCGCCATACAACCGAGACAGCGAACGCACCCCGTGAGGGGACAGAAATTCACTTTCATCGAGCATGCGCTTGATCAAGTCTTTGGTCCGCTGCCCCCGCAACAGCGCCAGCAACAGGCGATTTCCTTTACCCGGTTCAGTCCAGCGCGAGATCAGGGCGGCCAGATCCGGCCGATGGTGCAAAAACCCCAGCAGCCTTTCACGCAATCCCTTGAGACCTTCATGTTCACGCTGTTCCAGCACTCGCACCGCGAAGAGGGGAATCAGCCCCACGAACGAGCGCAACTTGACCGACTCACGCTGACCATCAGGACGATGCAGTACGTCGTAGAAAAAACCATCCTCGTCATTCCACAAGCCTTCGACTTCTTCTTTATCGACCTCGTTGATGGCGCCTGCGATGTACAAAAAATGCTCGAAAAACTTCACGGCGATATCGACGTAGACTTCGTTGTGCTGCGCCAACTCCAACGCGATACGCATCAGATCCAGTGCATAGCCCGCCACCCATGCTGTGCCGTCGGCCTGATCGAGCTGATAACCGGGGGCAAGGGCGGCCGAGCGGTCGAATAAGCCAATGTTGTCCAGTCCGAGAAAGCCTCCCTGGAAAATGTTGTGGCCTTCAGCGTCCTTGCGATTCACCCACCAGGAAAAATTCAGCAGCAGCTTATGGAAAACCCTTTCAAGAAAGACCACATCGCCCTGGCCTTTCTGCGCCTTTTCCATCTGATACACACGCCATGAAGCCCACGCATGAACGGGCGGATTCGCATCATCAAAACGCCACTCGTAGGCTGGAAGCTGACCGTTGGGATGCATGAAGCGATCTTTGACCAGCAACAGCAACTGATCTTTCGCGAAGTCGATATCGATCAGTGCGAAGGCCACGGCCTGAAACGCGAGGTCCCAGGAGGCGTACCAGGGGTATTCCCATTTGTCCGGCATTGAGACGATGTCGAAGTTACACAAGTGTCGCCACTGGTCGTTGCGGATGTGGGCACGCTCGGGAGGCAGGGGAGGGAGACCTGGATCGCCTTCCAGCCAGGCTTTGACGTCGAAGTCGTAAAGCTGCTTGGACCACAGCAAGCCCGCCAGCGCCTGACGTTGAACATTGCGCGCATCCGGGTCCGTCAGATTCTGCTGCAATACCGCGTAGTATTCATCCGCTTCACATCGGCGTTGTTCGAACAGGGCGCGCGCATTCACATGCCCGGAATTGGCAGGCGCAAAGCGCAGGTACACCGATGTTGACGCCCCGCCGTCCAGTTCCACCAAAAAATGCGCCGCGACCTTGGTGCCCGCATCACGGCGGATTGCATCTTGCCCACCACCCACCAGCCATTCATTGATCCCATCCTTGAACGGCCCAGGCTCCGGCCGACCAAACAACTTGGGCGCATTCGTGCGGTTTTCACAGAACAGCCATTCACACTCGTCCAGTCCCCATGCTGTGGCTACCTTTTCAGGTTGCAACGGGTGGACGGCGGCAACGCGGTTATCCACAAGGGTGAGGGAAGGGCGCTCGACGCCTGGCACCCAGCTCCAGACATCCCGCGCCCAGAGTTGTGGCAGTACATGCAAACGAGCCGAGCGGTCAGAGCGATTGACGACCGTGACCCGCATCAAGATGTCGTCAGCGGTGTGCTTGGCGTATTCGATGCTCACATCGAAGTAATGGTTGTCATTGAACACGCCTGTGTCGAGCACTTCGTATTCAGGATCTTCCAGCCCTCGACGAGCGTTTTCTTCGACCAGATCATCGTAGGGGAAAGCCGCATGAGGGTATTTGTAGAGCATGCGCATGTAGGCATGACTCGGCACACCGTCCACGTGAAAGTACAACTCTTTCACGTCTTCGCCATGGTTGCCCTCGGCGTTGTTCAGCCCGAACAAGCGCTCTTTGATGATCGGATCACGCTCGTTCCATAACGCCAGCCCCAGACACCAATGTTGGGCCTTGTCGGAGAACCCGGCCAAACCGTCCTCGCCCCAACGATATGTACGACTGCGGGCGTGATCGTGTGGGAAATAATCCCAGGCATTGCCATCAGCGCTGTAGTCCTCGCGCACAGTTCCCCATTGTCGATCACTGACGTACGGCCCCCACTCACGCCAGCTCGCCGCGTCGTGTCCCTCCAGACGCAATCCTTCGGTGGTGTGCTGCAGTGTCGGATGGGCAGGTTCGGCAGGCATGGTCGCTTCCATTAATGACGATTCGAATGGCTGAAACCGACGTTCGTTCCGTTAAATCTATCGCTCGACGTCTTTGGTCAAATTATTGGCAATGGACTTATTCACCGCCCCATTAGGGATGGCAATTAGACGACTATTGTCGGCGGTGTATCGTTTCAACGTCGAAACACAATTCCGGCTCCCCCCTCGGTATTACGCGTCCCTCGAAGACGCGAAGCATCACAGCGGTGAATGGATCGAAACGTGGTTGCCCAGCGCGCGGGCGGAGGCGGTATGACTACATTGGGTGATCTGGCGTCCAGACGAAACAATAACTTCAACCTGATCAGAATGCTCGCTGCCACCGCCGTGCTGATCTCCCACAGTTATCCCCTGGCATTGGGCAGCAGTGCGGTGGAACCGCTGTCCAACTGGATCGGCCTCTCGCTCGGCGAACTGGCCGTGGTCACGTTTTTTTGTGTCTCCGGCTTTTTCATCTCCTTGAGCCGCGACCGGGCGCCCAGCAATCTCGATTTTTTCTCGGCACGTTTTCTGCGCATCTATCCCGGACTGACACTCGTTCTGCTGCTGAGCGTATTTGTAGTCGGCCCGATCTTTACGACACTCGGCATGCTGGATTATTTCCGCGCGGGCGCGACTTACAGTTACCTCAGCAACAACCTGATGCTGTTCAGCATGAAATTCCAGCTACCCGGTGTATTCGAAAATAACCCATGGCCGGGGATCAATGGCTCGCTGTGGACATTGTTTTACGAGGTCACGCTGTATGTGCTGGTCGGAGGGCTAGGGGCGTTTGCGTTCTACGAGCGTGGTTTGCGCTTCGCCGGGTTTCTGGTGATCTACGCCGCGATTTATATCGTCTTCAAACTGCTGATGGCGAACACCACGTTGCTAGCCGATTTCCACCGGATGCAGTTTTTCTTCAATTGGAGCCTGCCATTCGTATTGGGCATGTCGTTTTACCGCTACCGCCAACACATCCAACACCGGTTCGTCTGGTTCTTACCATTGGCGGCACTGGCAGCCTGGTCCTATCAGAAGCCGTTTTTCTTCGAGTGCTTCGTGCTTGCCTGGACCTACCTGATTTTCTATCTGGGCTTCGCCACTCACCCTTGGATCGACCGCTACAACCAACTCGGCGACTACTCCTACGGGGTCTATATCTACGCGTTCCCGGTGCAGGAAATACTCGCCCATCAGATCTCGGGAATCAGCCCGGTCATGATGATGCTCCTCGCATTTCCCGTCGTGTTGATCGCGGCGATGCTCTCTTGGCACTTCATTGAAAAGCCTGCGATGTCCAGACGACACATCTTCGCGGCACAGCTTGCGGCACGAGTGGAGGGTTTGAAGGCTTACTGGCCGGGCACCGGGAAGGGCGCCGCGTAATGCAGGCTCAAACAGGGAAGGTGCCGATGAAACGATTCCTCGTACTGGACAGCTTCCGAGGCCTTTGCGCCCTCAGCGTTGCGATCTATCACGTCCATATTTTGCAGAGCTTCGGCGAGTGGGCGTTCTTCCGCAATGCGCACTATCTGGTGAGCTTTTTCTTCGTGCTCAGCGGTTTCGTGATGTTCCACACTTACGGCCAGCGTCTTACCTCATCAGGACAATTCCGGCAGTTCTTCATCACCCGCACGTTTCGGCTCTACCCCTTGCATGTCTTCGTTCTGCTATTGGCTATCGGCCTGGAAGTCATGAAATGGGGCGCAGAACACGCAGGCGTAGCGTTCAACCAAGGTAGCTTCACCGGCCAACGCGCACCGCGGGAAATCCTTCCCAACCTGTTCCTGCTGCAATCCTGGTGGCCGGGTTTCAACGCCCAGTCATTCAACTACCCCGCGTGGAGCATCAGTGTCGAGTACTACCTCTACATGATCTTCGCTGCCATCCTGCTGTTTATTCCGAGACTGTCGCAGAAGCTGTTCCTCGGCATTTCGCTCGTCGCGACGTTGTTGCTGTTACTGCAACTCGCGCCGATGATGGAACCCGCTCTGGAAGGACTTTCCTGCTTTTTTGCCGGTGTGCTCACTTACAGGCTCTATCAGCGCATTCAAGGACTGAGCGCCAGCTGTGAACTGTTCACACTGTTGGAAGCGATCGGCCTACTGTTGGTAGGCGTTGTGATGGTGATGGATATCGCGCATAAGCAGATCCTTCTGATGCTGCTGTTCTGCATAGTCATCATGATCTTCTCGTTCGAAGCAGGCCGACTTTCAGACATGCTCAAGGCGCGCCCATTCGAGCGACTGGGCACACTGTCCTACTCGATCTACATGACCCACGCGATGATCCTGTTCGCGTTCACGCTCACGATGTTGTTCGTCGGGAAGATCATTGGGCATGGGTTCGTGATCTATCCAGAGACAGGACCTGGACCTCTGCTGTCTTTCAACAGCGCGCTACTCAACAACCTGCTGTTGGTGTTTTTGCTGATCGTGATCGTGGGGCTTTCATCATTGAGCCACCGCTTCATCGAACAGAAAGGGATTCAGTGGGGCAAGCGTTGGGCAGCGAGAGGGCAGGGGACATCACCGCTTGGCTCTGCCAAAAGTCCTGGCTGAAACATGAAAAAACCCCGGTCGATACAAATCGACCGGGGTTTTGGTTTGCAGTGAAGGAACCTTAGAAGTCCAGGTTCGACACCGCCAGTGCGTTGGCTTCAATGAAGTCGCGGCGAGGTTCAACAGCATCGCCCATCAGCGTGTTGAAGATCTGATCGGCAGCGATTGCGTCTTCCACGGTGACTTTCAGCATACGGCGGACTGTTGGGTCCATGGTGGTTTCCCACAGCTGATCCGGGTTCATCTCGCCCAGACCTTTGTATCGCTGAATGGTGTGACGCTTGGTGCTTTCAGTCATCAGCCAGTTGAGCGCTTCCTTGAACTCGGTGACGGTCTTCTTGCGCTCGCCACGTTGAACATAAGCGCCCTCTTCAAGCAGCGATCCGATCTGCACGCCTAAGGCGGTGACAGTCTTGTAGTCGTTGCTGGCGAAGAAATCGCGGTTAAACGTGACGTAACTGGACAGACCGTGGGAGATCATTTCGACTTCTGGCAACCAGACATTGCGCTCCTTGTCTTCGCGCAGGCTGGTCTTGTAGACAATCCCGGACTTCTCGGCTGCACGCAGGCGCGCATCGAACTTGCTCAACCACCCCTGCATAGCGGTGTGGTTGGACAACTGTTCCATCGCGACAGCCGGCAGATACACCAGGTGTTCAGTCAGATCTTCCGGATAGATACGCGACAGACGTTTAAGCGTCTTCATCACGGTACGGAAATCGTTGACCAGTTTTTCCAGCGCAGGGCCGGAAATACCTGGGGCCGACTCGTTAAGGTGCAGGCTTGCATCTTCCAGAGCCGACTGAGTCATGTACTCTTCCATGGCGTCGTCGTCTTTGATGTACTGCTCTTGCTTGCCTTTCTTCACTTTGTAGAGGGGCGGCTGAGCAATATAGATGTAGCCACGCTCGACCAGCTCCGGCAACTGACGGAAGAAGAAGGTCAGCAGCAGGGTACGGATGTGCGAACCGTCGACGTCAGCATCGGTCATGATGATGATGTTGTGATAGCGCAACTTGTCGATGTTGTACTCTTCGCGGCCGATGCCGCAGCCGAGTGCGGTGATCAAGGTGCCGACTTCCTGCGAGGAAATCATCTTGTCGAAGCGGGCTTTCTCGACGTTCAGGATTTTGCCCTTGAGCGGCAGAATGGCCTGAGTCTTCCGATTGCGACCTTGCTTGGCGGAACCGCCTGCGGAGTCACCCTCGACCAGATACAGTTCGGACAGCGCCGGATCTTTTTCCTGGCAATCCGCGAGCTTGCCCGGCAGACCCGCGATATCCAGAGCACCTTTACGGCGAGTCATCTCACGGGCTTTACGTGCAGCTTCACGAGCACGTGCCGCATCGATCATCTTGCCGACAACCGCCTTGGCTTCGTTCGGGTTTTCCAGCAGGAAGTCAGAGAAGTATTTACCCATCTCTTGCTCGACCGCGGTTTTCACTTCGGACGAAACCAGCTTGTCTTTGGTCTGCGAGCTGAACTTCGGATCGGGAACTTTCACCGAGATAATGGCGGTCAGGCCTTCGCGAGCGTCGTCACCGGTGGTGGCGACCTTGTGCTTTTTAGCCAGGCCTTCCTGCTCGATATAGTTGTTGAGGTTACGCGTCAGCGCCGAACGGAAGCCCACGAGGTGAGTACCGCCGTCGCGCTGAGGAATGTTGTTGGTGAAGCACAGCAGGTTTTCGTTGAAGCTGTCGTTCCACTGCAATGCGATTTCTACACCAACACCATCGTCACGCTGGACGCTGAAGTGGAAAACCTGGTTCACCGCTGTCTTGTTGGTGTTCAGGTATTCAACGAACGCACGCAGACCACCTTCGTACTTGAACAGCTCTTCCTTACCGCTGCGCTCGTCCTTGAGGACAATGCCCACGCCAGAGTTGAGGAACGACAGTTCACGAATCCGCTTGGCGAGAATGTCCCAGCTGAAATGGATGTTCTTGAAGGTTTCTGCAGACGGCTTGAAGTGGATCTCGGTGCCCGTTGTGTCGCTTTCACCGACGATCTTCATCGGCTCTTTAGGCACACCGTGAACGTAGGTCTGTTCCCATACCTTGCCGCTGCGGCGAACAGTCAGATTCAACTCTTCAGACAAGGCGTTAACGACGGATACACCCACGCCGTGCAGACCGCCAGAGACTTTGTAAGAGTTATCATCGAATTTACCGCCTGCGTGCAGGACGGTCATGATAACTTCTGCCGCCGAGACACCTTCCTCTTTATGCACGTCAACCGGAATGCCACGACCGTTGTCGCGCACGGTGATGGATTCGTTTGGATGGATGATCACAGTGATGTCATCGCAATAGCCGGCGAGGGCTTCGTCGATCGAGTTGTCCACCACCTCGAACACCATGTGGTGAAGGCCGCTGCCATCGTCTGTATCGCCGATGTACATACCGGGACGCTTGCGTACGGCATCAAGTCCTTTCAGCACCTTGATGCTGGACGAGTCGTACGTTTGATTTTCGCTCATGCATTCACTCCCGATGGTCGTGGGTCTGGGTGATACCGCCGTGTTCCACGTGGAACAAAGCGACTGGCGTTTCCGTCTGCCAGCCTTCCCTCAACAATTCATGATCTACACAGGTGATAAAAACCTGGCAGCGTAATTCTTCAAGCAAGCGACACAATGCGCTGCGATGATGCTCGTCTAGCTCTGATGGCAAATCGTCGACGAGGTAAATACATTGGCCGCGGCGGGCCTGGTTGACCAAATGTCCTTGGGCAATGCGCAACGCGCAGACAACCAATTTCTGTTGTCCTCTGGACAGAATATCGGCAGCGTTATGGCCGCCGAGCCGAAGTCGCAAGTCAGCACGCTGAGGACCGGCCTGGGTATGGCCTATCTGTTGATCGCGATTAAGAGAAGAGGCGAGCACAGCGCTCAGATCTTTTTCCTTGTCCCACCCGCGGAAGTAACTCAAGGTCAATCCTTCAAGCTGAACAAGCTCGCTCAACGTATGTTCGAATACGGGCTTAAGCGCTTTAATATAGGCCCTGCGATATTCATCAATTTCATCACTGGCCGAGCACAATTCCCGGTCCCAGGCAGCCTGCGAAGCGGCGTCAAGTGTACCATGCCGCAGCCACGAGTTCCGCTGCCGCAGGGCCTTCTGCAAGCGCTGCCAAGAGGCCATGAATCGAGGTTCCACGTGGAACACTCCCCAATCCAGAAACTGCCTCCTGATTTTGGGAGCGCCCTCTAAAAGCCTGAAACTGTCCGGATTGATCAGTTGCAGGGGCAAAGTTTCCGCAAGTTGCGCAGCACTCTTGGCATTCTGGCCGTCGATGCGAATCTGAAACTCGCCTTGGCGGTCTCGCGAAATACCGAGATTGCTGTGCCCTCCTTCCGTGAGCTCCACCTGACCGAAAACCGTGCAAGCGGGCTGTTCATACTGAATGACAGGTTGGAGTCGAGTGCTGCGAAATGAACGGGCGAGGCCCAATAAATGGATGGCTTCAAGGACACTCGTCTTGCCACTGCCATTGGCGCCATAAAGGATATTGATGCGAGGAGAGGGGGAGAAGGTCACCGGGTGCAGATTGCGCACCCCGGTGACCGAGATGCGACTGAGAGACATCGAATGCCCGCTGGTTACAGACGCATCGGCATGACAACATAAGCCGAATCGTCGTTACCGGACTCCTGAACCAGCGCGCTGCTGTTGGAATCGGACAGGATCAGACGGACCTGTTCAGTGGTCATCACCCCCAAAACATCAAGCAGGTAGCTGACGTTGAAGCCGATCTCCAACGAACCGCCACTGTAGTCGACGCTGATCTCTTCTTCCGCTTCTTCCTGCTCAGGGTTGTTCGCTTGAATCTTCAACTGACCGCTGGCCAGTTGAAGACGAATACCCCGGTATTTTTCGTTCGACAGAATCGCGGTACGACTGAACGCTTCGCGCAACGCCTGGCGATCGCCGACCACCAGTTTGTCGCCGCCCTTCGGAAGAACGCGCTCGTAATCGGGGAATTTGCCATCGACCAGTTTGGAGGTGAAGGTAAACTCACCTGTGGTCGCACGGATATGATGCTGGCCGAGTACGATGCTCACCAAACCATCTTGCTCCGTAAGCAAACGCGCCAATTCGAGGATACCCTTGCGCGGCACAATGACTTGATGCCGATCAGCTTGTTCGATTTCAGCAGCCATCGAGCACATCGCCAAACGGTGGCCGTCAGTCGCAACAGCACGCAGGACACCCGATTGCACTTCGATCAGCATGCCGTTGAGGTAATAACGAACGTCCTGCTGCGCCATTGCAAAGCTGGTGCGCTCAATCAGTCGACGCAGCTTGCTCTGCACCAGATTAAACGTCAGCGATCCCGGGCCTTCTTCGACAGTCGGGAAATCATTGGCAGGCAGCGTCGACAATGTGAAGCGGCTACGGCCCGCCTTCACGACCAGTTTTTGCTCGTCAACCTTGATATCGATCAGCGCGTCGTTGGGCAGACTCTTGCAGATGTCCATCAGTTTGCGCGCAGGAACGGTGATTTCGCCCGGCTCTGCAGACTCTTCCAGTTGCACGCGTCCAACCAGTTCGACTTCCAGATCGGTACCGGTCAACGACAATTGCTGGCCTTCGACGACCAACAGCACGTTCGACAGAACCGGCAAGGTCTGGCGGCGTTCGACAACGCCGGCGACCAGTTGCAGGGGTTTCAACAGGGCTTCGCGTTGAATGGTGAAATGCATGGTCTAGTCCCTTGCCTTGATAAGCTGCGACGGCATCACGTTGTCAAAGTCCGCAGCAGGTTCTTGTAGTCCTCGCGGATATCCGCGTCGGATTCTTTAAGTTCATTGATCTTGCGGCAAGCGTGCAGCACGGTGGTATGGTCGCGCCCACCAAACACATCGCCGATTTCCGGCAAGCTGTGGTTGGTCAACTCTTTGGACAACGCCATGGCCACCTGGCGCGGCCGGGCAACCGATCTTGAGCGACGTTTAGACAAAAGGTCGGAGATCTTGATCTTGTAATATTCAGCAACCGTGCGCTGAATGTTATCCACACTCACCAGTTTGTCCTGCAACGCCAGCAGGTCTTTTAGCGATTCGCGAATCAGCTCGATGGTGATGTCACGCCCCATGAAGTGCGAGTGAGCGATGACGCGCTTGAGCGCACCCTCCAGCTCACGCACGTTGGAACGAATGCGCTGGGCAATAAAGAACGCGGCATCGTGAGGAAGTTCGACCTTTGCCTGGTCGGCCTTCTTCATGAGAATGGCCACGCGAGTTTCCAGCTCCGGCGGCTCGACAGCCACCGTAAGACCCCAGCCAAACCTAGACTTCAGACGCTCTTCAAGCCCCTCGATCTCTTTCGGATAGCGGTCACTGGTCAGAATGACCTGTTGGCCGCCTTCGAGCAGGGCGTTGAAGGTGTGGAAAAACTCTTCCTGCGAGCGCTCCTTGCGGGCGAAAAACTGGATGTCATCGATAAGCAACGCGTCAACCGAGCGGTAGAAGCGCTTGAATTCATTGATCGCGTTCAACTGAAGCGCCTTGACCATGTCGGCCACGAAACGCTCCGAATGCAGGTACACCACCTTCGCATTCGGATTCTTCTTGAGCAGATGGTTACCCACAGCGTGCATCAAGTGCGTTTTACCCAAACCTACGCCACCGTAAAGGAAGAGCGGGTTGTAACCGTGCTTGGGGTTGTCTGCTACCTGCCACGCCGCAGCGCGAGCCAATTGGTTGGACTTACCTTCGACGAAATTCTCAAAGGTAAACGTGCGATTCAAATAGCTGGTGTGTTTCAGCGCACCTTCTACCTGAACGCTACGTTGTTCGGTTTTGGCAGGTGTCGATTGAACGCTTGCCGCCGACATCGAATCGAAACTCGCCCGCGAAGGTTCGCCATCTACATCCAGAGAAACCTGTTCGACAGGAGCAGGCGCTTGAGCAGGTTCACTCGAAGCCGCAGCTACGCCAATGGTTTGAGCGATGTTCTGAGCAGCTTGTGAGGCGGCCACGGCAGCGGCAGCCAATGGTGCCGTGGGCGCTGCGCGAGGTGCAGAGCTACGTTTGCTTCCTATTAATAAGGAAAGAGCAGGGGTAGCACCTTGGCTGTGCTCGCCCAGCAGTTCGAGCAGGCGACCCAAATACTTTTCGTTTACCCAGTCGAGCACGAATCGGTTGGGCGCGTATACACGCAACTCGTCGCCTTCAGCTTCGACCTGTAGCGGACGGATCCAGGTGTTGAATTGCTGGGCAGGCAGCTCATCGCGCAAAAGCTCCACGCACTGCTGCCAAAGTTCCACTGACACGGAGATCCCCTAAGTATCGAAAGCCGGTGAGGCAAAAAAACAAGCGGCCATTGTACCCACCCACGCTGGACTTATCCACACGTAGGTCGCTAACGGGCTTCTCAAAATCAAGACCTTATAGAGAAAAAAGCCGACCGGTGGTGTGTGCATAAGCTCTGTGGATAAGCCCAAATGACGTCTCTGCATAACTCAGGTCGAAAATGTGTGGATAACCAGCCTGTGGATAAAAAGAGTTTCCATTCACAGCCTTTCCGCAGCTCCAGCACAGCCCCGGCACGGTTTTCTGACAGGGTTATGATTCTCTGTATACCTTGAAAAACAAGGCCTATCATAAGTTATCCACAGATCGATGCCTTACTAGCTCTTATAAGCTTTACAGAACAGCTTTTAATACTTTCCTTCTCTATTTCTATTTTTGATCCACACCCCACATTGGTCAGAAAGGAAAAATGCGAAAACGCCCATATAAGAGAGACACACAGGAAACGTTGGTTGGAAATTGACCTGCGAGCTTGCTTTCTCTAGAATCCCCGCTCTCTTAAAACGGGGTCATTCCGGCCCGTTGTGGACGAACCAGGTAACACACCATGAAACGTACTTTCCAACCGAGCACCATCAAGCGCGCCCGCACCCACGGTTTCCGTGCTCGCATGGCTACCAAAAACGGCCGTCAGGTTCTGTCGCGTCGTCGCGCCAAAGGCCGTAAGCGTCTGACAGTTTGATCAGTCGGCAAAGGTGGTGAGTCGAGACTTCAGTCGGGAAAAACGTCTGCTGACACCCCGGCACTTCAAGGCAGTCTTTGACTCCCCAACCGGCAAGGTTCCGGGGAAAAATCTCCTGCTCCTTGTACGCGACAACGATCTCGATCACGCCCGACTGGGGTTGGTGATCGGGAAAAAGAGCGTCAAGCTCTCCGTTGAACGCAATCGGCTGAAGCGTCTGATGCGCGAATCCTTTCGTCTCCACCAGGACAAACTGGCAGGCGTGGATATCGTGGTCGTTGCACGCAAAGGCTTGGGTGATATTGAAAACCCCGAATTGATTCAGCATTTCGGCAAGCTCTGGAAACGTCTGGCGCGCAGCCGACCGACCTCGGAAGCAACAACCGAAACTGCGGGGGTAGACAGTCCTGATGCGTAAACTGGCGCTCGTTCCGATCCAGTTTTACCGCTACGCCATTAGTCCCTTGATGGCCAGTCATTGTCGTTTCTACCCCAGTTGCTCCTGCTATGCGTACGAAGCCATTGAAACCTATGGCCTGGTACGCGGCGGCTGGCTGACCTTGCGTCGCTTAGGTCGCTGTCATCCGTGGAACCCCGGTGGTTTCGACCCGGTTCCAACAGCTCCCAACTCCCGTTCCTCTTCGATGGCCGAGTAATCATGGATATCAAACGCACAATCCTGATCGTCGCCCTGGCAATCGTGACCTATGTCGGTGTCCTGAAATGGAACCAGGACTATGGTCAGGCTGCCTTGCCGACTCAGAATGTTGCCTCCAGCACCAATACCGCCGCGCTTCCCGATACGGCACAGGGCACTTCCGCCAATGCGGACGTACCAAGTGCAACGGGCGAAGTGACTGCGCCTGCCGAAACGCCGGTAGCCGCCAGCAAAGATCTGATTCAGGTCAAAACTGACGTATTGAACCTGGAAATCGACCCGGTGGGCGGTGATGTGGTGCAACTGCGCCTGCCTCTGTATCCGCGTCGTCAGGACCATCCAGAGATTCCATTTCAGCTGTTCGACAACGGCGGCGAGCGTACTTTTCTCGCACAAAGCGGCCTGACCGGCATCAACGGTCCGGATGCCCGTGCCGGTGGTCGCCCTGTATACGCAACTGCGCAGAAAAGTTATCAACTGGCGGATGGTCAGAACGATCTGGTCGTAGACCTGAGGTACAGCGATGCAGGCGTTAACTACATCAAGCGTTTCACGTTCAAGCGCGGTCTGTATGATCTGACCGTGACCTACCTGATCGACAACCAGAGCGCTCAAGCCTGGAACGGCAACCTGTTCGCCCAGTTGAAACGGGACGCCAGCGCTGATCCATCGTCGACCACGGCTACCGGCACCGCGACCTATCTGGGTGCCGCCATGTGGACACCTTCGGAGCCTTACAAAAAGGTTTCCATGAAGGACATCGACAAAGGCTCGCTCAAAGATACCGTTCAAGGTGGCTGGGTTGCCTGGCTGCAACATTATTTTGTGACTGCATGGATCCCGAGCAAGGCTGACAGCAATACCGTCACCACTCGTAAAGACAGTGTGGGTAACTACATCATCGGCTTCACCGGTCCTGCGCTGACCGTTGCGCCAGGCGCCAAAGCCGAGACGACCGCGACACTGTACGCAGGTCCGAAGAGCCAGGCCGTTCTGAAAGAGTTGTCCCCAGGCCTGGAATTGACTGTCGACTACGGCATTCTGTGGTTCATCGCTCAGCCAATCTTCTGGCTGCTGCAACATATCCACAGCATCGTGGGTAACTGGGGCTGGTCGATCATCTTCCTGACCATGCTGATCAAAGGGCTTTTCTTCCCTCTGTCCGCTGCCAGCTACAAGTCGATGGCGCGTATGCGCGCCGTTGCTCCACGCCTGGCCGCACTGAAAGAGCAGCATGGCGATGACCGTCAGAAGCTCTCGCAGTCCATGATGGAGCTGTACAAGAAAGAGAAGATCAACCCGCTGGGTGGCTGCTTGCCAATTCTCGTGCAAATGCCGGTATTCCTCTCGCTTTACTGGGTGCTGCTAGAAAGCGTTGAAATGCGCCAGGCGCCTTGGCTGCTGTGGATAACCGACCTTTCGATCAAGGACCCGTTCTTCATCCTGCCGATCATCATGGGCGCGACCATGTTCATCCAGCAGCGTTTGAACCCGGCTCCGCCAGATCCGATGCAGGCCAAGGTCATGAAGCTGATGCCAATCATCTTCACCTTCTTCTTCCTGTGGTTCCCGGCAGGTCTGGTGCTGTACTGGGTTGTGAACAACACCCTGTCCATCGCTCAACAGTGGTACATCACACGTAGCATCGAGGCCAAAGCCAAGAAAGCAACAGCGTGATCTACCCTGTGAATAAGTAATCCCGAAACGCCCCCTCGTGGGGCGTTTTGCTATCCGTCAGTTTATTCAGGAGGCGGACATGAACGTCCCTCGTGAAACCATCGCCGCTATCGCCACAGCTCAAGGTCGGGGTGGAGTGGGTATCGTACGCGTGTCCGGCCCATTGGCAGGCAAGGTGGCAGAAGCCATCACCGGTAAGCATTTGCAGCCCCGCCACGCCCATTACGGTCCTTTTCAGGACGCTGACGCACAGATTATCGACGAAGGAATTGCACTGTATTTTCCAGGGCCTAGTTCGTTCACGGGTGAAGACGTGCTCGAACTGCAAGGCCATGGCGGCCCTGTCGTACTGGACATGCTCTTGCAGCGGTGTGTACAACTCGGCAGTCGTCTCGCAAGGCCAGGTGAGTTCAGCGAGCGTGCGTTCCTCAACGACAAACTCGATCTGGCGCAAGCGGAGGCCATTGCCGACTTGATCGAGGCGAGTTCTGCACAGGCGGCCCGGAACGCCCTGCGCTCGCTGCAAGGCGCATTCTCTCAGCGCGTTCACAGCCTCACTGAGAAACTGATCAGCCTGCGTATCTACGTTGAGGCCGCTATCGACTTCCCTGAAGAAGAAATCGACTTCCTTGCCGATGGCCATGTACTCAACATGCTGGACGAGGTGCGAGATCAGTTATCCACAGTATTGCGGGAAGCCAATCAAGGCGCCCTGTTGCGCGATGGGATGACTGTGGTGATCGCCGGGCGACCAAATGCGGGTAAATCGAGTTTGCTTAACGCTCTGGCAGGCCGAGAGGCTGCCATCGTCACCGACATCGCGGGTACCACGCGAGATATTCTCCGCGAACATATCCACATCGACGGAATGCCGCTTCACATCGTCGACACAGCAGGTCTTCGTGACACAGAAGATCAGGTGGAACGCATCGGCGTCGAGCGCGCGTTGAAGGCGATCAACGATGCTGATCGTATTCTGTTGGTGGTCGACGCAACGGCTCCTGAAGCCGTAGACCCTTTTGCACTCTGGCCGGAATTCCTTGAGCAGCGACCAGACCCTGCAAACGTCACGCTGATCCGTAACAAAGCCGACCTGAGCGGCGACGCGATTACACTTGATCGAAGCGCCGATGGCTATGTCACGATCAGCCTTAGCGCGAAAGCGGGTGGAGAAGGCCTTGAGTTGCTACGTGAGCACCTGAAAGCCTGCATGGGTTATCAGCAGACTGCCGAAAGCAGCTTCAGCGCGCGTCGGCGTCACCTTGAGTCACTGCATAAGGCAAACGCCTCGCTGGAACACGGTCGTTCTCAGTTGACCTTGGCGGGAGCGGGTGAGCTATTGGCAGAGGATTTGCGCCTGGCCCAGCAATTCCTCGGAGAGATTACAGGCGCGTTCAGTTCAGATGACCTGCTCGGTCGCATTTTCTCCAGCTTCTGCATCGGCAAATAACTCCCCCCTTGGCTCAGGCGGTCAACACGACCGCCTGTCGCCTTTCTCACCCGTTCCCTCCTTTTTCCAGTCCCGTGAAGCGTGGCGGGCGTATTCGCTCGCCCCGGAATGGCCTTTCTACGGTCCATCTCTTCCCAAATAAGACCTGTGCATAACTCGTATTCAGCTCGGTAGATAAGTGGCCATGCTGGTTGAGGAAAACCTGCCATGTGGATAACCATCATTTTTACCCACAGGCTCAAGGCGCTTATCCAAGGGGCTCATTCGCACCTGATCACAGACTTTAATTTCTCTCTACACGTTGGAATATAAGGCCTGTGTACATCTATCCACAGATAGGAGGCCCTCTAAACATAAACATAAAAACAAGGATTTTATAAATTTCTCTCCTTTTTACTTTTTTAACCGCCACTCATCCACAGCTGGTTAAATTTTGCGCAAAAGGTTCCTTTCAAGGGGGCGAAGTCCCTATACTTGCCGCCAATTTCCTATTCCCCCCATTTAACAGGCACGAGGTGCGTGGTGGATTTCCCTTCCCGTTTTGAAGTGATCGTCATCGGCGGCGGTCATGCCGGTACCGAGGCAGCACTGGCGTCCGCTCGCATGGGTGCAAAAACCCTGCTGCTGACGCACAACGTGGAAACCCTCGGGCAAATGAGTTGCAACCCGGCCATCGGTGGCATCGGTAAAAGCCATCTGGTCAAAGAGATCGACGCACTCGGCGGCGCCATGGCGACTGCAACTGATCTGGGCGGCATCCAGTTCCGTGTACTGAACAGCCGCAAAGGCCCAGCGGTACGCGCAACACGCGCCCAGGCTGATCGCATTCTGTATAAGGCGGCGATCCGCGAGATTCTTGAGAATCAACCCAATCTGTGGATATTTCAGCAATCCTGCGACGACCTGATCGTCGAACAGGATCAAGTGCGTGGCGTCGTGACTCAGATGGGTCTGCGTTTCATGGCCGACTCCGTCGTTCTGACCACGGGCACATTCCTCGGTGGACTTATCCACATTGGTTTGCAGAATTACTCGGGCGGACGTGCAGGCGATCCACCTTCCATCGCGCTGGCACGGCGTCTGCGTGAACTGCCCCTGCGTGTCGGGCGCTTGAAAACCGGTACACCGCCACGTATTGACGGTCGCTCTGTGGATTTCTCTGTGATGAGCGAGCAACCGGGTGACACTCCGATTCCCGTGATGTCGTTCCTGGGCTCCAAAGAACAGCACCCACGTCAGGTCAGTTGCTGGATTACCCACACGAACGCTCGCACACACGAAATCATTGCGTCGAACCTCGACCGTTCGCCGATGTATTCCGCAGCAGGCGAAATAGAGGGCGTTGGCCCGCGTTATTGCCCATCGATCGAAGACAAGATTCATCGCTTTGCCGACAAGGAAAGCCATCAGGTCTTCATCGAACCCGAAGGGCTGACTACGCACGAACTCTACCCGAACGGGATTTCGACCTCGCTGCCGTTCGACGTGCAATTGCAAATCGTGCGTTCTATTCGCGGCATGGAAAACGCCCATATCGTGCGCCCTGGTTACGCGATCGAATATGACTACTTCGACCCGCGCGACCTGAGATACAGCCTGGAAACCAAAGTCATCGGCGGCCTGTTCTTCGCAGGGCAGATCAACGGTACGACGGGTTACGAAGAGGCCGGAGCACAAGGTTTGCTGGCCGGCGCCAACGCGGCATTGCGTGCGCAAGGCAAAGAAAGCTGGTGCCCACGTCGCGATGAAGCGTACATCGGTGTGCTTGTGGATGACTTGATCACCCTCGGTACCCAAGAGCCGTACCGGATGTTCACATCCCGTGCTGAATACCGCCTGATTTTGCGCGAAGACAACGCTGATCTGCGCTTGACCGAAAAAGGTCGCGAGTTGGGCCTGGTCGATGATGCCCGCTGGGCTGCTTTCTGCGCCAAGCGCGAAGGCATCGAGCGGGAAGAGCAGCGTCTGAAGTCCACCTGGATTCGTCCAGGAACCGAACAGGGCGATGCTGTGTCTGCTCATTTCGGCACGCCGCTGACGCACGAATACAACCTGCTCAACCTGCTGAGCCGCCCTGAAGTGGACTACGCCAGCCTGGTTTCGTTGACGGGTCAGCAGATCGTCGATCCCCAGGTGGCCGAGCAGGTCGAAATCAAGACCAAATACGCCGGTTATATCGATCGACAGCAAGATGAAATTGCACGTCTGCGAGCGAGTGAGGACATCAAGCTGCCTGTGGATATCGATTACGCCACCATTTCGGGCCTGTCCAAAGAGATTCAAAGCAAGCTGGGGACAACTCGTCCGGACACCCTAGGGCAGGCTTCACGCATCCCCGGCGTTACTCCGGCAGCCATTTCGCTGTTGATGATTCACTTGAAAAAACGCGGCGCGGGCCGTCAGTTGGAGCAAAGCGCTTGAGTTCGTTGGTTACCCCGCAGCACGCAGAAGAATTGACCCTTGGCGCCAGAGAGCTGGGCGTCGAGCTGACTGAAATCCAGCACACCCGGTTGCTGGGTTATCTGGAATTGCTCATCAAATGGAACAAGGCCTACAACCTGACTGCCGTGCGTGATCCGGATGAAATGGTCTCGCGGCACTTGCTCGACAGTTTAAGCGTGGTGCCATTCATCGATGGCGAGCGCCAACTGGACGTTGGCAGTGGTGGCGGGATGCCCGGCATTCCGTTGGCCATCATGTTTCCAGACATGAAAGTCACGCTGTTGGACAGCAATGGCAAGAAAACCCGCTTTCTGACTCAGGTCAAACTAGAACTCAAACTGGACAACCTCACAGTTATCCACAGCCGTGCGGAGGCCTTTCAGCCAGAGTTGCCATTTACCGGGATCATTTCCCGCGCGTTCAGTAGCCTGGAAGACTTTACACAGTGGACCCGCCATATGGGTGACGTGAAAACGCGCTGGTTGGCAATGAAGGGTCTGCATCCTGCGGACGAACTGGTAGCATTGCCCGCAGATTTTCATCTGGAAAGCGCGCAAGCCTTGGCCGTACCCGGTTGCCAAGGTCAACGGCATCTGCTGATACTGCGCCGCACGGCATGACAGGGAACACACGCAAGAATGGCTAAGGTATTCGCGATAGCGAACCAAAAAGGTGGTGTGGGTAAAACCACCACCTGTATCAACCTCGCAGCGTCGCTGGTCGCCACCAAGCGGCGGGTGTTGTTGATCGATCTCGATCCACAGGGCAACGCCACCATGGGTAGCGGTGTGGATAAACATGCCCTGGAGCATTCCGTTTACGATTTGCTGATTGGCGAATGCGACCTGAATCAGGCCATGCACTTCTCCGAACATGGCGGTTATCAACTGCTGCCGGCCAACCGCGACCTGACAGCCGCCGAAGTCGTTTTGCTGGAAATGCAGATGAAAGAGGCACGCTTGCGCACAGCGCTGGCGCCGATTCGCGAGAATTACGATTACATCCTCATTGATTGCCCCCCGTCGCTGTCGATGCTGACCCTTAACGCGCTGGTTGCTGCCGATGGCGTCATTATCCCCATGCAGTGCGAATACTATGCGCTCGAAGGTCTGAGCGACCTTGTGGATAACATAAAACGCATTGGCGAACTGCTGAATCCGGAGCTGAAGATCGAAGGGTTGCTGCGGACCATGTACGACCCGCGCCTGAGTCTGATCAACGACGTATCGGCGCAGCTCAAGGAACACTTCGGTGACCAGCTCTACGACACGGTAATTCCGCGCAACATTCGTTTGGCCGAGGCGCCGAGTTTCGGGATGCCCGCACTGGCCTACGACAAGACTTCTCGCGGCGCACTGGCGTACCTGGCACTGGCTGGCGAGATGGTTCGCCGTCAGCGCCGAACTTCTCGCGCTGCCGCTCAGCCCACTTAAGGAAACTCCATGGCCGTCAAGAAACGAGGACTCGGACGTGGGCTGGACGCACTTCTGAGCAGTCCCACCGTCAGCGCACTGGAAGAACAGGCCGTTCAGGCCGACCAGCGCGAACTGCAAAACATTCCGCTGGACCTGATTCAGCGCGGCAAATACCAGCCACGTCGGGACATGGACCCACAGGCGCTGGAAGAGCTGGCCAACTCGATCAAGGCACAGGGCGTCATGCAGCCGATCGTCGTGCGCCCGATCGCTGACAATCGTTACGAGATCATCGCAGGTGAGCGTCGCTGGCGCGCCAGTCAGCAAGCGGGCGTCGATACCATCCCGGCGATGGTGCGCGATGTGCCGGATGAAGCGGCCATTGCCATGGCGCTGATCGAGAACATCCAGCGCGAAGACCTCAATCCGATCGAAGAGGCCATCGCGCTGCAGCGTTTGCAGAACGAGTTCCAGCTGACGCAACAGCAGGTTGCCGAAGCTGTGGGTAAATCCCGTGTCAGCGTGGCTAACCTGCTGCGCTTGATTGCGTTGCCGGACGTTATCAAGACCATGCTGTCCCACGGGGACCTCGAAATGGGTCACGCTCGCGCATTGCTTGGCTTGCCGGAAGAGCGGCAGGTTGAGGGGGCGCGACATGTTGTCGCACGGGGTCTGACCGTGCGCCAGACCGAAGCACTGGTTCGTCAGTGGCTGAGTGGCAAACAGGAGCCTGCGGCACCTGTCAAAGCCGACCCGGATATTGCCCGCCTTGAACAGCGTCTGGCCGAGCGGCTGGGCTCTACGGTGCAGATTCGCCATGGCCAAAAGGGAAAAGGTCAGTTGGTGATCCGTTACAACTCGCTGGACGAGCTGCAAGGCGTCCTCGCCCACATCCGCTGAAACACATCGTGCGTAGCGTGTAGTCGGAAATCACTAGCCGGCAGTTGAATAGGGGCTGAACCGCCCCTATACTCTGCGCGCATTTTGTCGGCACAAATTATGCCAAGTTATTGATTTTGGCGGCTGGCATACGAGGAGCCCATGTGATGGAGACACGCACGCCAAACCGCTTGCCGCTCCATCGTCTGGCTGTTTTCCCGGTTTTGCTGGCTCAATTGATTGTCCTGCTACTGGGAGCGGTGACGCTTTGGCAGTGGCATGGAGTCGTAGCTGGATATTCAGGTCTTTGCGGAGGCCTGATAGCGTGGCTGCCCAATTTGTACTTTGCCCATAAGGCGTTCCGGTTTTCCGGAGCCCGGGCAGCGCAAGCCATCGTTCGGTCGTTCTATGCCGGCGAGGCGGGCAAACTGATTTTTACGGCAGTGCTGTTTGCACTGACCTTTGCAGGTGTGAAGCCGCTGGCCCCGCTGGCGGTTTTCGGCGTGTTCATGCTGACCCAGTTGGTCAGCTGGTTCGCACCCCTGCTAATGAGAACAAGACTTTTGAGACCTTAGGGCGTTTGAGGCAACCATGGCAGAGCAAACAGCTTCGGGCTATATCCAGCACCACTTGCAGAACTTGACCTTCGGTCATTTGCCTGACGGCACTTGGGGCTTCGCGCATTCCGCAGCAGAAGCAAAAGAAATGGGCTTTTGGGCTTTCCACCTCGATACTCTCGGCTGGTCGGTTGCTCTGGGTCTGATTTTCGTCCTGTTTTTCCGCATGGCTGCTAAAAAGGCAACGTCCGGTCAGCCAGGCGCCCTGCAGAACTTCGTTGAAGTGCTGGTCGAATTCGTCGACGGCAGCGTGAAGGACAGCTTCCACGGTCGTAGTGCCGTCATCGCACCTCTGGCGCTGACTATCTTCGCCTGGGTATTCCTGATGAACGCCATCGACCTGATCCCGGTCGACTGGATTCCGCAATTGGCTGTCATGATTTCCGGTGACCACCACATCCCGTTCCGCGCCGTGTCGACCACCGACCCGAACGCCACGTTGGGTATGGCGCTGTCCGTATTTGCACTGATCATCTTCTACAGCATCAAGATCAAAGGCATTGGCGGCTTCATTGGTGAACTGACCCTGCATCCGTTCAGCAGCAAGAACGTTCTCGTTCAGGCGCTGTTGATTCCTGTGAACTTCCTGCTTGAATTCGTGACTCTGGTCGCCAAGCCAATCTCTCTGGCACTGCGTCTTTTCGGCAACATGTATGCAGGTGAACTGGTGTTCATCCTGATCGCGGTCATGTTCGGCAGCGGCCTGCTCTGGCTGAGCGGTCTGGGCGTGGTTCTGCAATGGGCGTGGGCAGTGTTCCACATCCTGATCATCACCCTGCAAGCGTTCATCTTCATGATGCTGACCATCGTCTACCTGTCGATGGCTCACGAAGATAACCATTAAGACCCGCCTGGCGAGTCTGATGATCCCCTCATTGCGGTGAGGGGCGCCCGCAAGGGCTGATGTACAAACGATTTTGCTTTACCGCTTTAAACTAAAAAAACCTAACCAATACGACGTAAAAGTCGGGAGGAAAGATGGAAACTGTAGTTGGTCTAACTGCTATCGCTGTTGCACTGCTGATCGGCCTGGGCGCACTGGGTACTGCAATCGGTTTCGGCCTGCTGGGCGGTAAGTTCCTGGAAGGCGCTGCGCGTCAACCAGAAATGGTTCCAATGCTGCAAGTTAAGATGTTCATCGTGGCTGGTCTGCTCGACGCCGTAACCATGATCGGTGTTGGTATCGCTCTGTTCTTCACCTTTGCGAATCCCTTCGTTGGTCAACTCGCTGGCTAATCGCTCGATTTTTCGAGTTGATTGGTGTGATGGACAACGAACGAGCGAGGTGTTGGCGTGAACATTAATGCAACCCTGATTGGCCAGTCCGTTGCGTTCTTCATTTTTGTGCTGTTCTGCATGAAGTTCGTGTGGCCTCCGGTCATCGCGGCTTTGCACGAACGTCAGAAGAAGATCGCGGATGGACTGGACGCTGCCACCCGAGCAGCTCGCGACCTGGAGCTGGCCCAAGATAAAGCGGCCCAGCAACTGCGCGATGCGAAAGCTCAGGCAGCCGAAATCATTGAGCAAGCCAAGAAGCGCGGTACTCAGATCGTCGACGAAGCCCGTGAACAGGCTCGTGTCGATGCTGACCGCATCAAGGCTCAGGCTCAGGCCGAGATCGAGCAGGAACTGAACGGTGTCAAAGACGCTCTGCGCGCCCAACTGGGCAGCCTGGCCGTCAACGGTGCCGAGAAGATCCTGGGTGCCACAATCGATCAAAACGCGCACGCGGAGCTGGTTAACAAACTGGCTGCAGAAATTTAAGCGAGGGCGATCATGGCAGAACTGACCACGTTGGCCCGACCTTACGCTAAGGCAGCCTTCGAGCATGCCCAGGCCCACCAGCAACTGGCCAATTGGTCAGCCATGCTCGGCCTGGCTGCTGCTGTGTCGCAGGACGACACGATGCAGCGCCTGCTCAAGGCCCCGCGACTGACGAGCGCAAACAAGGCCGCCACTTTCATTGAAGTGTGCGGCGACAAGTTCGATGCCCAGGCACAGAATTTCATCCACGTCGTTGCTGAAAACGACCGTCTCCAGCTTCTGCCGGAGATCTCCGAACTGTTCGAGCTGTACAAGGCCGAGCAGGAAAAGTCGGTAGATGTGGATGTCACCAGTGCTTTTGCATTGAACCAAGAACAGCAAGACAAACTCGCCAAGGTTCTCAGTGCACGGCTCGGCCGGGAAGTGCGCCTGCACGCTGCGGAGGATGCTGCCCTGATAGGTGGTGTCATCATCCGCGCCGGCGACCTGGTTATCGATGGCTCAGTTCGCGGCAAACTCGCGCAACTAGCCGAAGCATTGAAATCTTGAGTTTGAAGGGGCAGCAGAGCAATGCAGCAACTCAATCCTTCCGAAATTAGTGAAATCATCAAGGGTCGCATCGAGAAACTCGATGTAGCCTCTCAAGCCCGTAACGAAGGCACCGTTGTCAGCGTGTCTGATGGTATCGTGCGGATCCACGGTCTGGCCGACGCTATGTACGGCGAAATGATCGAGTTCCCGGGCGGCGTCTACGGTATGGCACTGAACCTGGAGCAAGACTCCGTAGGTGCGGTGGTACTGGGCGCTTACACCACGCTGGCTGAAGGCATGAGTGCCAAGTGCACCGGCCGCATCCTGGAAGTTCCGGTTGGTAAGGAACTGCTGGGTCGCGTTGTCGACGCACTGGGTAATCCAGTCGACGGTAAAGGCCCTCTGAACAACACCGAGACCGACGCGGTCGAGAAAGTTGCTCCGGGCGTTATCTGGCGTAAGTCGGTAGACCAGCCTGTACAGACTGGCTACAAGGCTGTTGACGCCATGATCCCTGTCGGCCGTGGCCAGCGCGAGCTGATCATCGGTGACCGCCAGATCGGTAAGACCGCTCTGGCGATCGACGCGATCATCAACCAGAAAGACAGCGGCATTTTCTGCGTATACGTTGCAGTAGGTCAGAAGCAATCGACCATCGCCAACGTCGTTCGCAAGCTGGAAGAAAACGGCGCTCTGGCCAACACCATCATCGTGGCTGCCAGTGCTTCCGAATCCCCTGCGCTGCAATTCCTGGCTCCGTATGCCGGTTGCACCATGGGCGAATTCTTCCGTGACCGCGGTGAAGACGCACTGATCGTCTATGACGATCTTTCCAAGCAAGCTGTAGCGTATCGTCAGATCTCCCTGCTGCTGCGTCGTCCACCAGGACGTGAAGCGTACCCAGGTGACGTGTTCTATCTCCACTCCCGTCTGCTGGAGCGCGCATCCCGCGTTTCTGAAGAGTACGTCGAGAAGTTCACCAACGGCGCAGTGACCGGCAAAAC
>NZ_JBJDNK010000016.1:10313-133693 GCF_044900175.1 Pseudomonas sp. NPDC088444 | reverse complement strand
TTCTACAGCAGCGTCTCATCTTGTCAAGCGGTTATTTTCAGAAGTTTTCAAAATTTCTTTTTCAACTTCAACCACTTGCGCTTCGTTCGATTTGGCATCTCACGTTAGCGGGAGGCGAATTCTACAGCGTTACTCGCTGCTGTCAACACCCTTTTTCACCGCTTTCGATTCGAGCCACAAGCCGAAAAACCGAAGCACCTCCAACTCTATCTAGAAACCGTTAACTCGTTGATCTACAAGGAGTTTTCGGTTCCTACTGCGCCGGAAGTGGGGCGAATTATAGAGACATCTGAAGGGGCGTCAACCCCTTTTTTCACTTATTTTGTCATATCGGTCAGAAACAGCCCAAAAGCAAAGGGGCGAGCCTTGCGGCTCGCCCCTTTCTTCAGCGTTACAGACTGGGGAACGCGAATTGCGATGCCTCATGGCTCGCACGCTGCGGCCAGCGCTGAGTAATTGCCTTGCGACGCGTATAGAACCGCACCCCATCCGGGCCATAGGCATGCAGATCTCCAAACAGCGAACGCTTCCAGCCGCCAAAGCTGTGATATGCAACCGGTACCGGCAGCGGCACGTTGACGCCAACCATGCCTACTTCGATCTCATCGCAGAACAGGCGCGCCGCTTCGCCATCACGGGTGAAGATGCAGGTGCCGTTGCCGTATTCATGATCGTTGATCAGTTGCATCGCCTGTTCAAGGCTGTTCACCCGCACGATGCACAGCACCGGCCCGAAGATTTCTTCTTTATAGATACGCATATCAGGCGTGACCTGATCGAACAGGCATCCACCCAGGAAGAAACCATCTTCATGGCCAGAGACTGTCAGCCCACGACCATCCACGACCAGCTTCGCACCCGACGCCACGCCGTCTTCTATATAGCCACTGACTTTGTCGCGATGCTGCCCAGTAACCAACGGCCCCATGTCCAACCCACAGGAAGTGCCCGCACCGATCTTGAGTGCCTTGATTTGCGGAACCAGCTTGGCCACCAACGCATCAGCCACCTGGTCACCGACACACACGGCCACAGAAATCGCCATGCAGCGCTCGCCGCAGGAACCATAGGCTGCACCCATCAATGCACTGACCGCGTTATCCAGATCGGCATCCGGCATCAACACCGCGTGGTTCTTGGCACCGCCCAGCGCCTGAACACGTTTGCCGCGTGCAGTCGCTTCTTTATAGATGTACTCGGCGATTGGCGTAGACCCTACGAAACTCAGCGCTTTGACTTCCGGCGCTTCGATCAGCGCATCCACTGCTGCTTTGTCGCCATGCACTACGTTCAACACGCCTTTCGGCAAACCGGCTTCGTGCAACAGTTGTGCGATCAGTAGCGTAGAGCTTGGGTCACGCTCCGAAGGCTTAAGAATGAAACAGTTGCCGCACGCAATCGCCAACGGGTACATCCACAGCGGCACCATGGCCGGGAAGTTGAACGGGGTGATGCCGGCAACCACGCCAAGCGGCTGGAAGTCCGACCAGGCATCGATGTTCGGCCCCACGTTGCGGCTGTACTCGCCTTTGAGAATTTCCGGGGCAGCACTGGCATACTCGACGTTCTCGATACCCCGTTTCAGTTCACCGGCTGCGTCTTCCAACGTTTTGCCGTGTTCTTCGCTGATCAGTTGCGAGATCCGTGCCTCGTTCTGCTCCAGCAATTGTTTGAAGCGGAACATGATTTGCGCACGTTTCGCGGGCGGCGTGTTACGCCAGGCCGGGAAGGCGGCTTTGGCCGAATCGATGGCCTGCTGAACGGTTTCACGGCCGGCCAGCAGCACCTTCTTGGTCGCCTGCCCTGTGGAAGGGTTGAACACATCGGCGGTGCGGCCATTGTCGCCGACCAACTCGCCGTGAATCAGGTGTTGAACGATGCTCATGTTTGACTCCGAAAAAGGTAACCCACAGGCGCAACCAAGCTGCGCCTGTTGTTAAGAAGAAAGATTGATCAGTCGATCTGATTGAGCGCTTCGCCCACCGCATCGAACATGCGGTCCAGGTCCTGAGGCTTGCTGTTGAAGGTTGGGCCAAACTGCAGGGTATCGCCGCCGAAGCGCACGTAGAAACCCGCTTTCCACAACTTCATCGCCGCTTCGAACGGACGCACAATCGCATCGCCATCGCGAGCAGCGATCTGAATCGCACCCGCCAGACCGAAGTTGCGAATGTCGATCACGTTCTTGCTGCCCTTCAATCCGTGCAGCGAATTCTCGAAATGCGGTGCGGTTTCAGCGACCTGTTGCACCAGATTCTCACGCTTGAGGATGTCCAACGCCGCCAGGCCCGCCGCACAGGCAACCGGGTGCGCGGAATAGGTGTAACCGTGCGGGAATTCCACCGCGTACTCAGGCGTCGGCTGGTTCATGAACGTCTGGTAGATCTCGGAGCTGGCGATCACCGCGCCCATCGGAATCGCACCGTTGGTGACCTGTTTGGCGATGCACATCAGGTCCGGCGTCACACCAAAACTGTCTGCACCAAACATGGCGCCGGTACGACCGAAACCGGTGATCACTTCATCGAAGATCAGCAGGATGTTGTGCTGATCGCAGATTTCACGCAGACGCTTCAGGTAACCCTGTGGTGGCACGATCACGCCAGCAGAACCCGCCATCGGTTCGACGATAACGGCAGCGATGTTCGACGCATCATGCAGCTCGATCAGCTTGAGCATCTCGTCTGCCAGCGCGATACCGCCCTGCTCTGGCATCCCACGAGAAAAAGCGTTGCTGGCCAGCAAGGTGTGCGGCAGATGGTCGACGTCCATCAACTGGCCGAACATTTTGCGATTACCGTTCACGCCCCCCAGACTGGTGCCCGCAATGTTCACGCCGTGGTAACCACGGGCACGGCCGATCAGCTTGGTCTTGGTCGCTTGACCTTTCAAACGCCAGTAAGCACGGACCATCTTCACCGCGGTGTCAGCGCATTCAGAGCCAGAGTCGGTATAGAAAACGTGGTTCAGGTTGCCCGGCGTCAGGTCAGTGATTTTTTCAGCCAACTGGAACGAGAGCGGATGACCGAACTGAAACGCAGGCGAGTAGTCCAGCGTGCTTAGCTGCTTGGCGACCGCTTCCTGAATCTCCTTGCGAGTATGGCCCGCGCCGCACGTCCACAGACCTGAAAGGCCATCGTAGATCTTGCGCCCCTTATCGTCTGTCAGGTAACTGCCTTCTGCCGCCACGATCAGTCGCGGGTCGCGCTGGAAATTGCGGTTTGCGGTGTAGGGCATCCAGTGCGCATCGAGCTTGAGCTGACTGGCCAGAGACATATCGGACGATTCGGGCATGTTCATTGGAATAACCTCACAAGGACGTGGGTGGCCTGTCTTCCTCTCCCTTGAAAGGAAGCAGGGCCGGTTGCAGCTACGTTGCCATGGGCATAAAGTCGCTAAAATCCTGCTTTTATGATCTTTAGTTACTGGACTGCTAAACAATGAGCACTCGCCGTTCTGACCCGCTGGCGCAAGTCAGCGACTTCGACATTCGTCTGTTGCGCATCTTTCGAAGCGTAGTCGAGTCAGGGGGGTTCTCTGCAGCGGAAAGCGCGCTCGGCATCGGCCGTTCGGCGATCAGCCAGCAGATGAGTGATCTTGAACAGCGTCTAGGGTTGCGCCTGTGTCAACGAGGCCGCGCAGGTTTTTCGCTGACGGAAGAAGGCCGCGAGGTATATCAGTCGTCGCTTCAGCTTTTGAGCGCGCTTGAGAGTTTTCGTACCGAAGTGAACGGCCTTCACCGACATTTGCGCGGTGAACTGAACATCGGCCTGACTGACAACCTCGTCACCCTGCCCCACATGCGCATTACTCACGCCCTTTCCCAGTTGAAAGAGCGTGGGCCGGACGTGCACATCAATATCCGCATGATCGCGCCCAACGAAGTGGAGCAAGGTGTACTCGACGGCAGTCTGCATGTCGGTGTGGTACCGCAGGCGACGGCCCTCTCCGGCCTTGAATATCAGCCGCTGTACAGTGAGCGTTCGCTGCTCTACTGCGCGGTGGGTCATCCGCTGTTCTATGTGGACGATGCGCAGTTGGGCGATGAGCGTCTGTCCGATCAGGAAGCCATCGCCCCCACTTTTCGCTTGCCTGCTGATATTCAAGCGCACTATCAGGCACTCAAGTGCACGGCCAGCGCGTCCGACCGGGAGGGCATGGCATTTTTGATTTTGACGGGCCGCTACATTGGCTATCTACCGGACCACTACGCGATGTTTTGGGTGCAGCAGGGACGGTTGCGGGCGCTGAAGCCTCAGGCGCGGTTTTATGATCTGAGTCTGGTGACCGTGACTCGCAAAGGCCGTCGCCCTCATTTGGTGCTAGAGAGTTTTCTGGAGAGCCTGGCTGCTACACGATGAGGCTGGGTGTCTGCTCACTGGCAAATCCCAACGATATTCAGATTCTTTTTTCGAATGGCAAGCCTATGTTTATAAAAGGAAATATTTAGACATACCCATAACTACCTGATCACTTGGACAGGTTTTTGCAGTGACAGGCCCATAAAGGTTGGTGGCTGAATATCCTGATCGCGAGCAAGCTCACTCCTACAGGGAGAGGGGATGTTTCGCAGGGCAACAGGCCACTTTCCAATCTGGCCAGACACAAAAACCGAGAACCCAGCATGCAGCCCAACGCGTCAGACACCCACGACCTGATCTACGGCCTCAACGACCGTCCGAAACCCGCGCCCGCCATTCTGGCCGCCGCGCAGCATGTGCTCGCCGCCTTTGTTGGCATCATTACGCCCCCCTTGATCATTGGTTCCGCGCTGGGACTCGGGGCCTATTTGCCCTACCTGATCAGCATGGCGTTGATGGTTTCGGGTGTAGGCACGTTCATTCAGGCGCGTCGTCCTTTCAGCATTGGTGCGGGAATGATTTGCCTGCAAGGCACCAGCTTCGCCTTTTTGGGCGCAGTGCTGTCAGCCGGTTTCATGGTGAAACAGCGAGGTGGCAGCCCCGAAGACATCATGGCGATGGTGTTTGGTGTGTGTTTTTTCGGCGCACTGGTGCAAGTCGTGTTGAGTCGCTGCATGGGTCAACTGCGTCGAGTGATCACACCGTTAGTGACCGGGATCGTCATCACGTTGATTGGCGTCAGCCTGATCAAAGTCGGCGTGACCGATCTGGGCGGCGGCTTCAACGCGCCCGATTTCGGCGAACCCGTCAATCTGATTCTGGGCGTGTTCGTGCTGCTGGTGATCATCCTGCTCAACCGTTCGAACACGCCATGGGTGCGCCTGTCAGCCATCATCATCGGCCTGGCTGTCGGCAGTATTGCCGCCTGGTTCAGCGGCAAACTCGTTCCGCACTCGATCAGCGATGTCGAATTGATCAGTGTCCCAACCCCCTTCCGTTTCGGATTCAGCTTCGACTGGGCCGCTTTCCTGCCGGTCGCGCTGATTTATCTGATCAGCAGCATCGAAACTGTCGGTGATCTCACGGCCAATTGCATGTTGTCCCGTGAACCCATCGAAGGACCAAGCTACATCGCGCGTTTGAAAGGCGGTGTTCTGGGCGACGGCGTCAGTTGCATGATCGCCGCAACCTTCAGCGCCTTCCCGAACACCACGTTCGCGCAGAACAACGGCGTGATTCAGCTTACCGGTGTGGCCAGCCGCTACGTGGGCCTGTACATCGGCGCTATCCTGTTCTTACTCGGACTTTTCCCGGTCATCGGCGCGATTCTTCAGCAGATCCCCAAGCCAGTGCTCGGAGGCGCAACACTGGTGATGTTCGGCAGTGTCGCGGCAGCGGGCGTTCGAATTCTTGCGCAATCGTCACTGGATCGGCGCAGCATGTTGATCATCGCGACCTCATTCGGCGTGGGCCTAGGCATCGCCGCACAACCGACGCTGCTACACCACTTGCCCCAACTGGTGCAGAACCTGTTCGACTCGGCGATCACCAGCGGTGGCCTCACAGCGATCGTGATGTGCCTGCTGTTGCCTGAAGCCAAGACGACCAGCGCCGTAAAAAAGCCGGAAATTGAAGCCCTTGAGCACTGATTTTCATCGTCAACGCTTGTCGGATCGTCTTGGGTGCGTTATCTGTTCACCCCGTCGCACCCACTGATCCGTCTGGAACCGCACATGACCCTTGAAGTCCCTGCTCACAGCGTCAGCGCCACCAAACCGGCGAGCCGTATTCGCCAGAAGAACGAAGAAGCGATCATGAAGGCTGCCGAGGACGAGTTCGCGCGTCACGGCTTCAAAGGCACCAGCATGAACACCATCGCTCAGAATGCCGGGCTGCCCAAGGCCAACCTGCATTACTACTTCACCAATAAGTTGGGGCTGTACATCGCCGTCTTGAGCAACATCATTCAGTTGTGGGACAGCACCTTCAATAACTTGAAGGTCGAGGATGATCCGGCTCAGGCATTGGCCCAATACATCCGCGCAAAGATGGAGTTTTCCCGACGCCAGCCACAGGCTTCGCGCATCTTCGCGATGGAGATCATCAGCGGTGGCGAATGCCTGAATGAGTATTTCAGCCAGGATTACCGGACCTGGTTTCAGGGGCGAGCGTCTGTGTTCCAGGCCTGGATCGACGCTGGAAAAATGGACCCGGTCGACCCGGTTCATCTGATTTTTCTGCTGTGGGGCAGCACGCAGCATTACGCCGACTTCGCCACTCAGATCTGCCAGGTCACGGGGCGCTCGCGCCTGACCAAGCAGGATATGGAAGAAGCGGGCAACAACCTGATTCGCATCATCCTGAAGGGTTGCGGACTGACCCCGCTGATTTGAATGTACGAAATCTCCTGATTTTTAGCTGGAACCGTCATGCCCTCTACCCTCGTCGGCCCTTGTGAATTTCGCGAAGAGATTCGCAAGAGCCGCTTCATCACCTTCGCAGCGCCCATCAGCAGCCCGGCTGACGCCCAAGCGTTCATCGAACAGAACAGCGACCTCAACGCCACGCACAACTGCTGGGCCTGGAAACTGGGCGCACAGTACCGCAGCACAGACGACGGCGAGCCAGGAGGTACGGCGGGCCGTCCGATTCTCGCGGCCATCGAAGCTCAGGATTTCGATCAAGTGGTGGTACTGGTGATTCGCTGGTACGGCGGCATTCAACTCGGCACCGGCGGATTGGCCCGAGCCTACGGCGGCGGTGCCAACAAGTGCCTGCAACAAGCTGCTCGCGTGCCCTTGATCAATCGGGTTTCGCGCCGCTTTGAATGCACGTTCAGTGAGCTGGCCTTGGTCAAGCTGCGCCTGAGCGAACTGAATGGATTGGTGCAGGAAGAACACTTCACCGCTGTAGGCGTCGAACTGTCGATTGCGCTCGGTCCAGAGCAACTGGATACCTACCAACGCCAGCTTTCCGATATCAGTCGCGGGCGTATCGTTTTGCAGTCCGATCCAGCCGACTGACACGCCCCGTTCTGGACCTCGCTGACCCGCGCACGTTTCCCACATCTACTGTGCACCTGCCTGTGGACAAGCTGAGCACACTCCCCCAAGCGCCTTTATTTACAAGGCCTGCAAGCCTTTGCTCAGTTTTTGAGCAATTCGGTTATCCACTGCATAAATCAAACCTAAAACAGTCTGTTAGCGAGCCTTATCGCGAGTCGCTCCTACCCGCGCCGGGCTTATGCCGCGCCTTTGGGCTTGCTCACATTAACTGTGGAGCAACCTGTGGATAACGCGTGCAAGGCTGTCCGCAGCGCCGGGGATACCTCGCCTGTCGTCGTTTGGTCATTTTTTGTACAGAAAAATTGAACCAAATTGAATCGGCAGCGAAATGCTACGCCCAGCTGTGGTGCTCTTGATTTCAAGGGCCACAGCATTTTTGTGACAGCACGGCTTGTCGGCGGTGGCGATTTTCATAACGCCATCGTCGGCAAGCCGTGCTGCTAAAGGGGTCAGCTAGATATGCACAAAAAAGCTGACCGGCTGGCCAAGAAATTGCTATGTGCAGGGGCGACCCACTTTCCACCGAGTCTGTCATGCCTCATTCAGCGAATACTGCGCGATTGCAACTGCGCCATATCACTAAGCGATACCCCGGTTGTCTTGCCAATGACGCCATCGACCTGACCATCGAACCAGGTGAAATCCATGCGTTGCTCGGCGAAAACGGCGCAGGGAAAAGCACCCTGATGAAAATCATCTATGGCGTGGTTCAGCCTGATGCCGGTCAGATCATCTGGGAAGGCCAAAGCCTGACCATGCGCAATCCGGCTCAGGCCCGTGAGTTGGGCATCGGTATGGTGTTTCAACATTTTTCCCTGTTCGAAACCCTGACGGTCGCACAAAACATTGCCTTGGCCATGGGCGCTTGCGCAGGCACACCGAAACAGCTAGAGCCGAAAATTCGCGAAGTGTCGCAGCGCTATGGGATGACGCTGGAGCCACAACGGCTGGTGCACAGTCTGTCGATCGGGGAGCGGCAAAAGGTCGAGATCATTCGCTGCCTGATGCAAGACATCCGTCTCTTGATCCTCGATGAACCGACGTCTGTGTTGACGCCGCAGGAGGCCGACGACCTGTTCGTCACCCTGCGTCGCTTGGCCAGCGAGGGTTGCAGCATTCTATTTATCAGCCACAAGCTCGGCGAAATCCGTGCCCTTTGCCACAGCGCCACCGTCCTGCGCGGCGGCAAAGTGTCCGGACATTGCGTGCCCGCCGAGTGCAGCGATCTGGAGCTGGCACGGTTAATGGTCGGTGACGCTGAAGGGCTGGTCGCGCAGTATCCAAAAGCGACGGGCGCTGCGCCCTTTCTTCGAGTGGATAAGTTGTCGTGGCATAACCCTGATCCATTCGGTTGCTCGCTGATCGACGTGGATCTTCAAGTGCGCAGTGGCGAAATCGTCGGTATTGCCGGGGTCGCGGGCAACGGTCAGGACGAGTTGCTGGCGCTACTCAGCGGCGAGCAAACCTTGGGCCGATCCGAGGCGCAACGCATTGGCTTCGCTGAACAAAGCGTTGCCCATTTACGCCCGGATGCGCGCCGTAAACTCGGGCTGGCCTTTGTGCCCGCCGAACGCCTCGGCCATGGTGCGGTGCCGGACATGAGCCTGACCGATAACGCCCTGCTCACTGCGTTTCAGCAAGGGTTGATCAGCAGGGGGCTGATTCAGCGGGGCAAGGTGCAGGCGCTGGCCGACACCATCATCCAGCGTTTTTCCGTGAAAACGCCTGACGCACAAACCCGCGCTCGCAGCCTGTCCGGCGGCAACCTGCAGAAATTCATCCTCGGTCGCGAAATCCTGCAAAGCCCGAAGCTGCTGGTGGCCGCTCACCCGACATGGGGCGTGGACGTGGGCGCTGCTGCGGCGATCCATCGCGCATTGATTGCCCTGCGTGACGCAGGCGCAGCGATTCTGGTGATTTCCGAAGACCTCGACGAACTGTTTCAGATCAGTGATCGCGTCGCGGCGTTGTCAGCCGGGCGCCTTTCAACCCTCGCACACACCGCACATACCAGCCCAGTGCAGGTCGGCGGCTGGATGGCGGGTCAATTCGACGCTGCCCCGCTCATTTAACGGAGACGCCCATGTTGCTTTCACTGGAGCCGCGCGGCCAGGAATCCCGCGCCATGTTGTGGTTTTCTCCGCTGCTCGCGGCGACCCTGACGCTGGTGTCGGGGTCATTGCTGTTTCTCGCCTTGGGTCTGGACCCTTTGCTGACACTGCACACATTGCTCATCGCACCGGTCAGCGATCTGTACGGCGTGTCCGAACTGATGGTCAAGACGCTGCCGATCCTGCTCTGCGCACTGGGCCTGGCTGTGGCTTATCAGGCGCGCATCTGGAACATCGGCGCCGAAGGCCAGTTGCTGATCGGAGCGTTGGCGGGCGGTGCTGTAGCCGTCAACGTCATCGACATCGAAAGCCGCTGGGTGCTGGTGCTGATTCTGTCGGTGGGCGCAATGGCGGGTGCCGCCTGGGCAGGCCTGACCGCCTGGCTGCGCACGCATTTCAATGCCAATGAAATCCTTACCAGCATCATGCTCAACTACATCGCTCTCAATCTGTTGCTGTTTTTCGTACACGGCCCGCTGAAAGATCCGGCTGGTATGAACTTCCCCGAGTCAGCCATGTTCGGTGATGCGAGCCGTCTGCCCTTGCTCACCGAAGACGGGCGCGCGCACGCCGGGGTGTATTTCGCGCTACTCGCTCTGGTCGCGGTGTGGGTGTTGTTGCAGCGCAGCTTTGTGGGCTTCCAGATCAAAGTGCTCGGTCTGGATAAACGCGCGGCCGGCTTCGTCGGTTTTCGTGAGAAAGGTCTGATTTGGCTCGCGTTATTGATCAGCGGCGGGTTGGCCGGTCTGGCGGGCGTGTGCGAAGTCACCGGTCCCATCGGCCAGTTGGTGCCTCAAGTGTCGCCGGGCTATGGCTACGCGGCGATCACCGTGGCGTTTCTTGGCCGCTTGAATCCACTGGGCATTCTGTTTTCCAGCCTGTTGATGGCGTTGTTATACCTGGGCGGCGAAAGCGCGCAGATGACCCTCAACTTGCCTCAAGCCATCACGCAATTGTTTCAGGGGATGATGCTGTTCTTCCTGCTGGCGTGTGACGTGCTGATTCTCTATCGCCCGCGCTTGAAGCTGCGCTGGTCCAGACGCCAGATGGCCGTTGTGCCGGGAGCCGCGTGATGGATATCGATCTGCTGAGTAATATTTTTTTCGCTACCGTTCGCTGCGGTACGCCGTTGCTTCTGGTGGCACTGGGCGAACTGGTCTGCGAAAAGACCGGCGTTCTGAATCTGGGTCAGGAAGGCATGATGCTGTTTGGCGCAGTGATCGGCTTCATCGTCGCGCTGAGCACCGGCAGCCTGTGGCTGGGTGTGCTGCTGGCCATTCTGGCGGGAATGCTGCTGTCGTCACTGTTCGCGCTGGTGGCCTTGGTGTTCAACGCCAATCAGGTCGCAACCGGACTGGCATTGACGATCTTCGGGGTCGGCCTGTCGAGCTTCGTCGGCGCGGCGTGGGTCGGCAAGCCGTTGATGGGCTTCGAACCCATTGCGATTCCTGGACTGAGCGCAATTCCGCTGATTGGCCGCATGCTCTTTGCGCAGGACGTATTGGTGTATGTGTCCTTCGCACTATTCGCCGTGGTGGCGTGGATCCTTCTGAAAAGCCGTGTGGGTTTGGTGATTCAGGCCGTAGGAGAAAACCCCAACGCCGCCAGCGCGATGGGGCTGCCGGTGCTGTTGGTCCGCACCTTGGCCGTCTTGTTCGGCGGCGCCATGGCGGGGCTGGCCGGGGCGTATCTGTCGTTGGCGTACACGCCGATGTGGGCGGAGAACATGAGCGCGGGCCGCGGCTGGATCGCACTGGCCCTCGTGGTGTTCGCCAGTTGGCGGGTGTGGCGCCTGTTGCTGGGTGCGTATTTGTTCGGTTTCGCCAGCATCCTGTATCTGGTGGCGCAAGGTGTAGGCTTGGCGATCCCGTCCAATTTGCTGGCGATGCTTCCTTATGTCGCAACGATCGTGGTGCTGGTGTTACTGTCGCGCAACGCTTTGCGCATCCGACTGTATGCCCCCGTCTCCTTGGGACAGCCTTGGCAGTCGGGACACTAAGTATGTGAGCAGGCGACGACCGTTGCGCGGGAGGATCAAATTCCTTCGAGCGCGCGCGGTCAACCCTGCTGACACCGCTTCGTTTCGTTCTTCAAGGAGTGACCTTCATGTCTGCCAAAAAAACCGCGTTGATCATCGGCGCCTCCCGTGGCCTGGGCCTTGGGCTGGTCAAACGTCTGACCGAAAAGGGCTGGGACGTCACCGCGACAGTGCGTGATGCGCACAAGGCCGATGACCTGAAAGCCGTCCCCGGCGTGCACATTCAGACGCTGGACATGGACGAGCAATCATCGCTGGAAGTCCTGACCCACAACCTCAAAGGCCAGGTGTACGACGTACTGTTCGTCAACGCCGGGGTCATGGGGCCACTGCACGCCAACCCGACCGACGCCACCGCAGGCGAACTGGGCCAGTTGTTTCTGACCAACGCTGTCGCGCCGATTCGTCTGGCCAAACGCTTCGTCGACCAGATCCGTCCCAACACGGGAATCATTGCGTTCATGAGTTCAGTGCTCGGCAGCGTTACCATGCCGGATGCCCCGGAAATGGCGCTGTACAAGGCCAGTAAGGCGGCCCTGAACTCGATGACCAACACCTTCGTCACGCAACTGGGCGACCACAAACCAACGGTGCTGTCGATGCATCCGGGCTGGGTGAAGACGGACATGGGCGGCGAAGGCGCGGATATCGACGTTGAGACCAGCGTGCGCGGGATGGTTGAACAGCTGGAGCGATTTGCCGGCGAAGGCGGGCATCATTTTGTGAATTACAAAGGGGAAATCATTCCTTGGTGATGCCTGACGGATTGCGGTGAGCTTTTGTGGGAGACGGCCGGGCGTCTCCCACAGTAAGTAGCAAATTGGCCGCCCCATCGTGTCGCCCCTTGATTACGCGGCGATATCGAACATAAACTCCGCCTCCTCGCCTTACGGCGACCCTGGATCAGCAGACAGGGCAACACTGAGCTGGCGACCTGAACCCATATTTTCAGAGGAGCCGGCCCATGCCCGCGATCCGTATCTGGTTAAAAAATCCCCTTGCCGTGTTTACCGCCAATGCCCTCGATGCCCGAGGTGGACTGGTGGTCGAGAACGGCGTGATCGTTGAAATGCTCGCACCAGGCCAGTCGCCTGCCCGGCCTTGCGATCACGTGTTCGACGCACGCGAACATGTGCTGCTCCCGGGGTTGATCAATACCCATCACCACTTTTATCAAACCCTGACCCGGGCTTGGGCGCCCGTGGTGAACCAGCCGTTGTTTCCATGGCTGAAAACCCTGTACCCGGTATGGGCGCGGTTGACACCCACGAAACTGGCGCTGGCCAGTAAGGTCGCACTGACCGAGTTGTTGTTATCGGGCTGTACCACGGCTGCCGACCACCATTATCTGTTTCCGAACGGGCTGGAAAACGCCATTGATGTACAAGTCGAGACCGTTCGCGAACTGGGCATGCGGGCCATGTTGACGCGCGGCTCGATGAGTCTGGGTGAGGCCGATGGCGGGCTGCCGCCGCAGCAAACGGTCCAGCAGGGGCAGGTGATTCTGGAAGACAGCCAGCGCCTGATCGAGCGCTATCACGAACGAGGCGATGGCGCGCAAATCCAGATCGCCTTGGCGCCCTGCTCGCCATTTTCAGTGACCACCGAGATCATGTCCGAAAGTGCGGCGCTGGCCGAAAAACTCGACGTGCGCCTACACACTCATCTGGCAGAAACACTGGATGAGGAGGATTTCTGCCTGCAACGCTTTGGTCTGCGGACGGTGGACTATCTGGACAGCGTCGGTTGGCTCGGCCCTCGCACCTGGCTGGCCCATGGTATTCACTTCAATGAACAGGAAATCAGACGATTGGGCGACGCGGGCACCGGTATCTGCCATTGCCCGAGTTCGAACATGCGTCTGGCGTCCGGCATCTGCCCGACACTGGACCTGACCGCAGCGGGCGCGCCGATCGGGCTGGGGGTTGATGGCTCGGCCTCCAACGATGGGTCGAACATGATCCTTGAAGCGAAGCAGGCGCTGTACCTGCAACGGCTGCGTTATGGCGCCGAGAGGATCACCCCTGAAGTCGCGCTAGGCTGGGCGACGAAAGGCTCGGCCACGCTGTTGGGGCGCCGTGACATCGGTGAGCTGGCGGTGGGGAAACAGGCTGATCTGGCGTTGTTCAAACTCGACGAGCTGCGTTTTTCCGGGAGCCATGATCCGTTGTCGGCACTGCTGCTGTGCGGGGCCGATCGTGCGGATCGAGTGATGATCGGTGGCCAGTGGCGGGTGATCGACGGACAGGTCGAGGGGCTGGATGTGAAGGGGTTGATTGCCGATCACCGGCAGGCGGCTGCGGAGTTGATCCAGGCATAAGCCATCATGTGGGAGCCGGCTTGCTGGCGAATGCGGTTTATCACGCGACATTGATGCCACTGACCAGACGCTTTCGCCAGCAAGCCGGCTGCCACAGATCCACGAACAACCCGCAAGACCGATGCGCTAAGCCAGTAGCTCCTACAACCCCAACAACGACAACATCACGAACGTCGCGAACAGCACGAAGTGGGTCATGCCTTCAATGGCGTTGGTTTCGCCATCATTGAGGTTGATGGCACTGACCAGCAAGGTGACGAAGATCATCACGGTCTGCACCGGGGTCATCGCCATCTGGAAAGGCTGACCGGTGTACAGCGCCATCGCCTCCATCACCGGAACGGTCAGGATCACGGTGGACAAAGACGCGCCGAGCGCGATGTTGACCACCGACTGCATGCGGTTGGCCAACGCAGCACGCAAGGCGGTCAAAATTTCGGGCGCAGCGGAAATGGCGGCCACCAGAATCGCCGTCATGACAGGCGGTGCGCCGCTGCCTTCAAGGCCCAGATCGAGGGTCTTGGACATGACCTCGGCCAACGCACCAATGACCACCACGCCAAACACCAGAATGCCAATGGAAAGCGCCAGATTGACCTCTTCGGCGGCATGCTCTGGCTGGTCCTTGCGACGTTTTTTGTCCGGGTAGCTGTAGCTGAAGAAATAGCTGTGCGGCCCGACCTGCATGCGCAGGAACAAGCCATAGAGAAGAATCATCGCGCCGATGGTGAAGCCCGAGTACACCTTCCAGTTGGATTCCGGTATGAATTCAGGCACGACCATCGATACGGCCATCGCCGTCAAGATCATTACGCTGTAGGAACGCGCAGAGTCGTCATTGTAGGACTGTTCGCCATGCTTGAGCCCGCCCATCAACGCAGCGAGGCCAAGAATGCCGTTGACGTCCAGCATCACCGCCGAATAGATGGTGTCCCGCACCAGCGTCGGCGAGGGTTCGTTGCTCATCATGATCGCCAGAATGACCACCTCTACCAGCACTGCCGAGAGGGTCAGAATCATCGTGCCGTAGGGGTCCCCGACTTTTTCCGCGAGGACCTCGGCGTGATGGGCCACGCGCAAAGAGGCACAGACGATAAACCCCACCAACGCGATCCCCGCGATCAACGCCACCGTGTTTCCATGGCTGAGCAATTGGTGCTCGAACGGATACGCGAAACAGGTCGCGATCACCGCCAGTAGAAGAAATTTTTCCTGCTTGAGAATCGTGCCCATCGCTGCCCTTTATCCCTGCGACTGACGCCGCACGTCCATGAAGTGGTAACTGCTCAAGGCGTTGAGAGTGCGTGTTGTAAGTAAAGGTTTCAAGACATGCGTGGCCGGGAACGGATATGGCATTTCATTGTGGGAGCGAATTCATTCGCGAATAATATCTCGGTCCACAGAGATGTATCGGTGGAGCCGACCAATCGCGAATGAATTCGCTCCCACAGGGTGATCTTCAGATAGCACGCCAACCTGCACCAGTTCGCGGCGCTCATCATGACGTCGGCACCTTCTGTGATCACCCGCGTCACTCTCCCTCGTCGGAAGAGCAACAAAACCGCACCTAACACCTTACCTGTCTCATTGGTCAGCTTTTTGCATTGAGTCGAACGCCCAGCCCTGACGGCCCGGCCTACAAGACCAAAGGAGCTAGACCTGCATGCTTTCCACCCTTCACTCACGTCGTCCGCTGAAAAAACTGATGTGCGCCATGGCCGCTGTCGTAGGGCTGAGTTCAAGTCTGATGGCGGCAGCAGACCCTCTGAAAGTGGGTTTCGTCTATATCGGCCCCATTGGCGACCATGGCTGGACGTACCAGCATGAACAGGGCCGTCAGGCGATGGCCAAAGCGTTGGGCGACAAAGTGACCACCAGTTTTGTCGAGAACGTCCCCGAAGGAGCGGACGCCGAGCGCGTGATTCGTAACATGGCCAAAAGCGGCTACGACCTGGTGTTCACCACCTCGTTCGGCTACATGAACCCGACGCTGAAAGTCGCCAAACAATTTCCGAAAGTCACCTTCGAGCACGCGACCGGGTACAAGCAAGACAAGAACATGGGCACCTACCTGGCGCGCACCTATGAAGGCCGTTACGTCGGGGGTTTCCTCGCGGCGAAAATGACCAAAACCAAGAAAATCGGCTACGTGGCCTCGTTCCCGATCCCGGAAGTGCTGCGGGACATCAACGCGATTCAACTGGCGCTGAACAAATACAACCCTGGCACTGAAATCAAAGTGGTGTGGGTCAACTCCTGGTTCGACCCAGGCAAGGAAGCCGATGCGGCCAACGCGCTGATCGATCAAGGCGTGGACGTGATCTTCCAGCACACCGACAGCCCGGCGCCAATCCAGGCTGCTGAACGACGCGGTGTCTACGCTGTGGGGTATGCATCGGACATGGCGCATTTCGGGCCGAAAGCCGTGTTGACCTCCATCGTCAACAACTGGGGACCGCATTACATTCAGGCCACCGAATCGGTGATCAACGGCACCTGGAAATCTCAGGATTATTGGGGCGGCCTGAAAGAGGGCACCGTTGAACTGCCGATGAGTGATCTGGTGCCTGCAGACGTGAAGGCCGAAGCGCAGAAGATCATCGCGGACATCGAAAGTGGCGCGTTCCATCCATTTACCGGACCGATCAAGGATCAGACCGGTGCGGTGAAGATTCCTGAGGGCGCAGTGGCGACCAATGCAGAGCTGGCGTCGATGAACTACTACGTCGAGGGCGTGAAGGCGGATTTGCCGAAGTAAGCGTGCATTCCTCTAGATATACACGATAGGCACTGTGGGAGCCGGCTTGCTGGCGAAAGCGGCGTGTCAGTCAATACATTCATTGCTGATACACCGTTTTCGCCAGCAAGCCGACTCCCACAAGGATGGCGTCATCCGAAATAACCATGGAGCCCGCATGAACCCGCTTCCCATCATCGACATTTCCCCGCTCTACGCCCAGGACGATCAGGCCTGGCACGAGGTCGCCCGACAGATCGATTCGGCCTGTCGCGAGTGGGGCTTCTTCTACATCAAGGGTCATCCGATCAGCGCCGAACGCATCGAGCAGGTCATCGGCAGCGCGCAGCGTTTCTTCGCTCAGCCGCTGGAAGAGAAGCTCAAGATCGATATCACCCAGAGCCAGCACCACCGCGGCTACGTCGCCATCGCCACCGAACAATTGGACCCCAGGCTGCCGAGCGACCTCAAAGAAACCTTCGACATGGGCCTGCACCTGTCCGCCGATCACCCTGAGGTGTTAGCGGGCAAACCGTTGCGCGGCCCCAATCGCCACCCTGATCTAGACGGTTGGCAAACCTTGATGGAACAGCATTATCAGGACATGCAGGCGCTGGCCCAAACGCTGCTGCGCGCTATGACTCCAGCGCTGGGTATCGAACAGGATTTCTTCGACCAGCGCTTCGCGCAGCCGGTCAGCGTGCTGCGGATGATTCATTATCCGCCTCGTCACACGGCCAGCAGCGAGCAGCAGCAAGGCGCGGGAGCGCACACCGATTACGGCTGCGTCACGTTGCTGTATCAGGACGTCGCTGGAGGGTTGCAAGTGCGTGACGTTCGCGGCCAATGGATTGATGCACCGCCCATCGAAGGCACCTTCGTGGTCAATCTGGGCGACATGATGGCGCGCTGGAGCAATGATCGCTATGTCTCTACGCCCCATCGCGTAATCAGCCCGCTGGGCGTAGACCGTTACTCGATGCCGTTCTTCGCCGAGCCGCACCCGGACACCCGCGTCGAATGCCTGCCAGGCTGTACTGACGCCGAGCATCCGCCACTGTACCCGCCAACGACCTGCGCCGAGTTTTTGCTCTCGCGTTTCGCTGACACCTACGCTTACAGACGGGAGCCGGAAATCAGGGTCTGAACCTTTCGGTCAGGTTTTTAACCAGCCGACGCGCCCGACTCTGTAGAATGCCCACTATTGCACCTGATGAGAAAAGCACATGTACGACTGGTTGAACGCCCTGCCCAAGGCTGAATTGCACCTGCATCTGGAGGGCTCACTGGAGCCCGAACTGCTGTTCGCACTGGCCGAACGCAACAAGATTGCCCTGCCCTGGTCGGACGTCGAAACCCTGCGCAAGGCCTATGCCTTCAACAACCTTCAGGAGTTTCTCGACCTCTATTACCAAGGTGCAGACGTGCTGCGCACCGAGCAGGACTTCTACGACCTGACCTGGGCCTACCTGCAACGTTGCAAGGCGCAGAACGTAATTCACACCGAACCGTTCTTCGACCCCCAGACCCACACCGACCGGGGCATCCCCTTCGAGGTCGTGCTCGATGGCATCTCGAAAGCGCTGGATGACGGCAAACAGCAACTGGGCATCAGCAGCGGCCTGATCCTGAGCTTCCTGCGCCACCTCAGCGAAGACGAAGCGCACAAGACACTGGATATGGCGCTGCCCTACCGCGACACCTTCGTCGCCGTCGGTCTGGACAGTTCGGAAATGGGCCACCCGCCGCGCAAGTTCCAGCGCGTGTTCGATCGCGCGCGCAGCGAAGGTTTTCTGACTGTCGCTCACGCCGGTGAGGAAGGACCACCGGAGTACATCTGGGAAGCGCTGGACCTGCTGAAGATTCAGCGTATCGACCACGGCGTGCGCGCCATCGAAGACGAGCGACTGATGCAGCGTATCATCGATGAGCAGATTCCACTGACGGTCTGCCCGCTGTCCAACACCAAGCTGTGTGTGTTCGATCACATGAGTCAGCACAACATCCTCGACATGCTGGAGCGTGGCGTGAAGGTGACGGTCAACTCCGATGACCCAGCGTACTTCGGCGGCTATGTGACGGAGAACTTCCAGGCGCTGCATGAGCACCTGGGCATGACTCAGGATCAGGCCAGACGTCTGGCGCAAAACAGCCTGGATGCGCGACTGGTCAAACCCTGATCAGGATCTGTAGCAGGACGTCGCCCGGATATCCTGCTACAGCAGCGGTACTTACGCCGCTGACGCGATCTTGCTGATCTCCCGCTGCCCGTTGGAGGACACTTGCAACGTGCTGGCCTCCTCCGTGGCGCGCAGCCACCCTAACTGCATGAACAGTTGCAATAACCCCGCCCCGAGCGCGCCCCCCAGATGCGGATTGGCGTCGTTGCACTCGACGCAGGCGCAGACGGTTTCCCTTTGTCGATGCGCCAACGCCGGAACAAAGATGCCACGCTCGGCGAACCGGGTGATCCCCACACTGGTCACTTCCAGACGCTGATCGGATTGCTCGATCCACCCTGCACCGAGCATTCTCTGGTACAACGCGGTCCCCAACTCACCGCCAAGATGATCCTCGCAGATACTTGCCCTGAGCAGTGGCAGAGGGGGAAGCGGCTGCGCGAGGTTTCGATTGATGGTTTCCGCGCTGGCCATCGATGCACTCGCCAATGCTTGCACCGCTAGCCCGACTTCCGGTGCAGCCATTCTGAAAAAGCGCTTCTTGCCACGCGTTTCCTGCCTGAGCAAACCGCCTGCGGCCAGACGCCCCAAGTGTGCCCCTGCCGAGGAAGTCGACAAGCCCACCAGCAACGCAAGCTCATCTGCCGTCCGAGAAGCCCCATCCAGCAACGCCCACATCATCGCGCTGCGCTTGGGATCAGCCAGCAATGCCGCAATCTGACTGATGCACGGTGCCTGTTCCATGTTTTCACTCCCTGTTGAAACGTTCACCTGGTACAAAAACCGGGTTGTCTTGTAATACCCACATTGTCGCCTTGAACGAACGTTGGCCTTGATCTACATCATTTCATGGAAACTCCAGGTAACGAAAATCGCGGAGCAATACAGATCTAATGATTAGCCGCGACAGTTTTAATACCGTGCCTTAATGGGTATCCACTACGACTGCATAGTATAAGCACTGCATCAGGATACCAAGGCAAGGTTCCGGACTTGCGCATAAGCCAACGTCAACTCATACGGCATAACTTCGGGCAGGATCGGCCTCTTGTACTGGTGCAATGCGAACACCTGAATCGTCCGGGAAAGCCCTTTCCAGAGGGCCTTTCTGTTTTACCCCAGGCGATGTGCTCTGGTTGGCCCGGGGCAAATGCCTACAACGAAAACTCCAAATACACTCAAGAAAAAAATCTCTATTGCAGACTTTTAAAGTAGTGTCAGAGCGGCTGGATTGCCGGGAGGCGACTTTCCAGGCAAATGTTTTCCACGCACCCAGTACCAGGTGTTAACGGTCAAGTTTGAAATCCCGGCTAACCGAACATGTCTGTACAGCGAACCATGAAGGCAGCTGTACACACTAAAGACAATCCGCCAGGCGGCGCTAAATACGCACATCCGAGTGCAAGGCCAGCTCGTCACGCTTCTTCTGCGCCCGACGCGTCACGGTGGCAAGTCCCGCCGTCAACACACCACACAGGGTAATGACGGTCGCCATGGGCACGGCAGTACCGTCATGCAGTACGCCAACTAACGCTGCCGCGCCCGCAGCAACGCTGAACTGCAGGCAGCCCAGCAGCGCCGACGCACTGCCCGCGCGCTTGCCTTGTCCGGCCATCGCACAGGCCGATGCGTTGGGAATGATGCAGCCCAGGCTGGAAATGTAGATGAACAGCGGAATCAACAACGGCCACAGCTTCTCGGTATGCAGTGACGCGATACCCAGCAGCACCATGGCAGCACTCAGGTACAGCCAGACGGCACGGGACAGCATCCAGGCCGGGCCGAAGCGGCCGACCAGCCGGGCGTTGACTTGAGCGACCAGAATGAACCCCGCCGCATTGGTCCCGAACAGCCAGCCATAGTGCTCGGCAGGCACACCGTACAACTTGATAAACACGAAAGGCGAACCCGCAATGTAGGAAAACATCCCGGCAATTGCGATACCGCCGGTCAACGCATGCCCGAGGAAAATCCGGTCTCCGAGCAGTTGCCAATACGAACCCAGGGCGCCGGACAGCGGCGCACGCGGATGCCCCGCAGGCATGCTTTCCGGCAGGCCGACAGCGACGGCTGCTGCTGTGAGTGCACTGAACAGGGTCAATGTCATGAAGATCGTTTGCCAGCCGTAGACGTTCACCAGCAACCCGCCGAGCATCGGTGCCAGGATCGGTGCAAGGCCCATGACCAGCATGAGTTGGGAAAAGACTTTGGCTGATTCGATCGGTGAGCATTTGTCACTGACGATCGCTCGCGACAGCACCATCCCCGCGCAACCGCCCAGGGCTTGAACGAAGCGCGCCACGATAAGCCACTCAAGACTCGGCGCGAATGCGCAGCCCAATGACGCCAGCGTGAACAGGCCCACCCCGAACAACAGTGGCACGCGACGGCCAAAGCGGTCGGCAATCGGGCCGTAAACCAGTTGGCCGATACTCAGCCCCAGAAAATAGGACGCCAGCGTCAGTTGGACATGCTTTTCATCCGTGCCAAATGCGGCAGCAATTGCCGGGAATCCGGGCAGATAAAAGTCGATGGCCAAAGGACCGAAAGCGCTGAGGGCGCCAAGAATCAGGATCGTTCGCAGGTTCATTCATTTTCCCAGGCTATTGCGCGCAGCTGTGCAGTTTAACAACCTTGTATGTTCTCAGGCCGCTCACGGGAAAATTACTAAAAGTTTTTTCAGGAAATGCCCGCCATTCAGCGCAATCCGGGAACTAATCGCACAAGACCGGGCATCGGTTAATGGATTTCTCACACCCCTTTTACAAATAACTCACGGATCCGCTTCTAGACTTTTCACATAAGTCGAGGAAAACGGAAATGAACACGCGTTGGGTTGTGCTGTGGTGCTGTTTGGTTGTCGCCGGATGTCAGTCTACCCACGACCAGCTACTGGCCGAAGGTTATCCACCGGCATTTGCGGACGGTTTTCAGGACGGGTGCGGCAGTGGGCGACAGTCCATAGACCCCATGAAAGGCCAGTACAAGAAGGATGTCCCGCGTTACTTGCGCGATACGGTTTATGCGCAGGGCTGGGGTGACGGATTTCAGCAATGTCAGGCTCAACTGGTCAACCGCAACGTTCAGGATCAGGGGCGCGACAGTATCTGGAATGATCGGGACCGCGCGTGGGAACAGCAGAAAACTCAGGATGCGGCCAAGGCATATCGCTCACGTTGATGGCCAAGCCTTATCAAATGCACGAATACCGGTCCAATAACGTACTCCTGTGGGAGCGAATTCATTCGCGAGAGGCCTGTGCACTCGCCCCATCTCTACCGCATCTGCCGACGCATCGCGAATAAATTCGCTCCCACGGAGATCAGTCGCAAGCCGAAGAGGTATGACCGATTCAATCCAAACAAAAACGAAGCCCGAAGGCTCCGTTTTTATGCCACCAACCCGAATCAGGCCAGTTTCTTGTGACGCACGCGGTGCGGCTGGGCAGCGGCTTCGCCCAGCCGCTTTTTGCGGTCGGCTTCGTACTCGGTGTAGTTGCCTTCGAAGAATACGGCTTGCGAGTCGTCTTCGTACGCCAGGATGTGAGTCGCCACGCGGTCCAGGAACCAGCGATCGTGGGAAATCACAATGGCGGCGCCCGGGAAGTCCAGCAAGGCTTCTTCCAGGGAACGCAAGGTTTCGACGTCGAGGTCGTTGGACGGTTCGTCGAGCAGCAGGACGTTGCCGCCCTCCTTCAGCGTCAATGCCAGGTGCAGACGACCGCGCTCACCGCCGGAGAGGTCCTTCACGAACTTCTGCTGATCGCCACCTTTGAAGTTGAAACGGCCAACGTAGGTACGCGACGGGATTTCATAGTTGCCGATCTTGATCAGGTCGGAACCGTCGGAGATCTGCGCAAATACCGTCTTGCTGCCGTCCAGGTCTTCACGGCTCTGATCAACGCAGGCCAGTTGCACGGTTTCACCGATCTCGATGGAGCCCGAATCCGGCTGCTCCTTGCCCATCAGCATGCGGAACAGGGTCGATTTACCGGCACCGTTACCACCGATCACGCCGACGATGGCACCTTTGGGCATGGAGAACGACAAGTTGTCGATCAGCACGCGATCGCCGTAACCCTTGGTAACGTTCTTGAACTCGATGACCTTGTCGCCCAGACGTGGACCGGCCGGGATGTAGATTTCGTTGGTCTCGCTGCGCTTCTGGAATTCCTGCGATTGCATTTCTTCGAAGCGTTGCAGACGGGCCTTGGATTTGGACTGACGCGCCTTGGCGCCTTTACGCACCCACTCCAGTTCCTCTTTCATGGCCTTTTCGTGAGCCGACTGCTGCTTGGATTCCTGGGCCAGACGATCGGATTTGGCTTCCAGCCAGCCCGAATAGTTGCCTTCGTACGGAATACCGGCACCGCGGTCGAGTTCCAGAATCCAGCCCGCGACGTTGTCCAGGAAGTAACGGTCGTGGGTAATCGCTACCACGGTGCCCGGGAAGTCGTGCAGGAAGTGTTCGAGCCAGGCAACCGAATCGGCATCCAGGTGGTTGGTCGGCTCGTCGAGCAGCAGCATGTCAGGGGCGGACAGCAGCAGTCGGCACAAGGCCACACGGCGTTTCTCACCACCGGACAGGTGCTCGACCTTCGCCTCCCATGGCGGCAGACGCAGTGCATCGGCGGCGACTTCCAGTTGACGCTCCAGGTTATGACCATCGCTGGCTTGCAGAATGGCTTCGAGCTTGGCCTGTTCAGCGGCCAGCTTGTCGAAATCGGCATCAGGCTCGGCGTAGGCGGCGTAAACTTCGTCCAGACGCGCTTGAGCGTCCTTGATCACGCTGACCGCCTCCTCGACCACTTCACGAACGGTTTTAGCAGGGTCAAGTTGCGGTTCTTGCGGCAGATAACCCACATTCAGCTCTGGCATCGGGCGCGCTTCGCCGTCGAACTCGGTGTCGACGCCTGCCATGATTTTCAGCAAGGTGGATTTACCCGAGCCGTTCAGGCCAAGGACGCCGATCTTGGCACCCGGGAAGAACGACAGGGAGATGTTTTTCAGGATTTCCCGCTTCGGCGGAACAACCTTGCTCAGCCGATGCATGGTGAAGACGTATTGAGCCATGGAATGAAAACCTGGAGTGTGACGGTGAATGATTAAAGGCGCGAGCTTAGTGCTCTGACGCAAAAATTGCTTTTTATTTATCGTCGCAACTTGCCGCCAGCCGATTCAGGGCCTTGAATTGATTAAGACTTGATCCGTACAACGGCGACATCGGGAACTTCCGAGTATCGGTCATGGAGCTGGAGCAATGTTTGCAAGCAATGCGCAAGTCTTGCAGAACTGGGCACTTCGCGCGTCGCGCCAAACTACCCGAATGCGGTCGACAGGGCAAACCGTGCGGGCCGATAAGGCTGGCACTTAGCCACAAGTCAGGGCATGCTAGCCGCCCTTTGGGCGTCGAGCTTATAGTACATTTCGCACACGCTGATTCAGTCCAGCAGTCAGGATCACAGTTTGTCCACACCAGCCCCCATTTCTCCTTTGCGCTCGACTAAAAGCGCGACGTCAGTGCCTTTCCGGGGCTCGCTCAAAGGCGCGCTGGCAGTGCTGGTGCTGCTGATGCTCGTGCTGTTGTTATGGCAACTGTTCGAACAGTTCCAGCAAACGCAGGAGCGGCAACATCAACGCAGCGTCGATTACAGCATTCAACTGGCCGACCGCCTGAGCCTGAACATGGCGCTCAACGCACAGGTCGCCCTCAACGTACTGGACGATGCCAAAGGGCGTGCGCAAACCACCGAACAACACGCCGCAACGCTGGAGCGGCTGCGCCAGGCCATGCCGGAGCTGCGCAGCGTGGCGTGGCTCGACAGCGACGCCAATATCCTGATCGACAGCGCACTGAACAGCTCGGACGCCAGCTTTTTGACTCAGCAGCGCGAGCGTATCAAGGGCCGCACCTATTATTACGCCGACGCGCCGGATGGATCGCTGTTTTACCTGTTCGTGCGCCAACCCGGCGGCGATACCGAGCGCTACTGGGCCATTCGCCTCAACCCGCAGGCGCTGAAATCCCTGACACGGCAAAGCGATCAGGATTACAAAGCAGCGTGGCAACTGGAAAATCGCACCACCCAACATCTGGTTTATCGGAGTGAAACCGATACGGACGAAGCCGCCAGCGGCGACGTCCAGACCGTATTGCTCGAACCGCTGACCAACAGCGACTGGCAACTGCGTGGCCTGTTCGATACCACCAAAGCCCGCCAGGCCTTGATCGCCCCCTTGATCGGCAAATGCCTGATCGCGCTGCTCTGCTCCATCCTGCCGTTGCTGGCATTGCGCAGCCTGCATCGCCGCCAGCAGCAGTTGCACGAAAGCCGCCGTCGCTACAAAGACATCTTCGAAGGGACCGGTGTTGCGCTGTGCGTGCTTGACCTGTCCGGCTTGCCCGCTTACCTCAAGCATCTGCAAATCGACAACAGCGAAGAACTGCACACACGCCTGCTCAATCATCCGGATCAGCTCAAAGGGCTGTTGCGCCAGTTGCGCATCACCGAGGTCAATCAGGTGGCCGCCAGTCTGTTGCGCGCCGAATCCGCCGAGCAGGTCTGGAAGCAACTGATCGAAGGCTGTCCGCGCTCGCAACAGGGCATCGGTGTGCAAGTGTTGAGCGCCGTACTCGACTGCCAGCCGCAACTGGAGCTGGAAATCGTCCTCCCGGACGCCAAGGGCAACGATCAGCATTTGTGGCTGGTGGTGCGCCTTCCCGAGCACCCGGAAGACTTCAACGCCGTCATCCTCAATATCAACGACGTCACCAATCGCAAGCAGACCGAGCTGGCGTTGCAGGAGCGTGAGAGCTTCTGGTCGGAAGTGGTCCAGACCGTCCCCGATCACCTGTACGTTCAGGATGTCGTGACCCGGCGCATGATCTACAGCAACCACCATCTGGGGCACTCGCTGGGCTACAGCAGGCAAGACGTGCAGGAGATGGGCGAATACTTCTGGGAAATCCTGCTTCACCCGGACGACACCGAACCTTATGAGCGCCTGCGTCTGATGCGCAGCGAAGAGAACCGCAGCGACCTGATCCAGGAGCAATTGCGCTTCCGGGACCGTCGGGGCAACTGGCGGCGTCTGGATATTCGCGAGCAAGCCTTGGCGCGGGACGAAAATGGCCGGATCACCCGCATCATCGGTGTGGCCAAGGACATCACTGAACAGGTCGAAGCGAGTCAGTCTCTGCGCGACAGCGAGCAGCGTTATCGCATGCTGGCAGAAAGCATTAGCGACGTGATTTTCTCCACCGATGCCCGCTTGCGCCCGAACTACGTCAGCCCTTCGGTGAACACCGTGCTGGGCTACAGCGCCGATTGGATACTGGAAAACGGGTGGAGCTCGATCATCGCCAACCCTCAACAGTTAGCGGGTGTCCAGGCGCTATTGCACAGAGTGGGCAAGGCGCTGAACAAGCCCGACGTATTGTCGCAATTGCGCAGCGAAGTGCCGACTCAGGTGTTCCTTTTCGACTGCTTACGGGCGGACGGGCGCAAAATTCCGGTCGAACTGCGTCTGGTGCTGGTGTGGGACGATTCGGGTGCGTTTGAAGGCATTCTCGGCGTGGGTCGTGATATCAGTCAGCAGCGCCGCGCGGAAAAAGACCTGCGCATGGCGGCGACCGTATTCGAACACTCGACATCGGCCATTCTGATCACCGACCCTGCCGGCTACATCGTGCAGGCCAACGACGCGTTCAGCCGGGTCAGTGGCTATGCGGTTTCGCAAGTGCTGGATCAATTGCCGGTGATGCTCACGGTCGAGGATCAGCAGGAAGCCCACATGGGCTACATCCTCAAGCAATTGCACCAGCGCGGCAGTTGGGAAGGCGAACTGTGGCTCAAGCGGCGGGACGGCGAGCATTACCCGGCGTGGGTCGGCATCACGGCAGTGTTCGATGACGAAGGTGATCTGGCCAGTTACGTGTGTTTCTTCAGCGACATCAGCGAACGCAAGGCCAGCGAGCAACGCATTCATCGCCTGGCCTATTACGACGCCCTGACGCATCTGCCCAACCGGACGCTTTTCCAGGATCGACTCCACACGGCATTGCAACATGCCGAGCGCCAGAGTGCGTGGGTCGTGCTGATGTTCCTCGATCTGGACCGTTTCAAACCGATCAACGACTCTCTGGGTCACGCCGCTGGCGACCGCATGCTCAAGGAAATGGCCTCGCGACTGCTGGAGTGCGTGGCCGAAGACGATACCGTCGCACGCATGGGCGGCGACGAATTCACGCTGCTGTTGCAACCGGGGGCTTCACAACAGGCGGCGCTGACCCGCGCCATTCATGTCGCCGAACAGATTCTGGCCAGCCTGGTGAAACCTTTCGTGCTGGAAGGCCGGGAGTTCTTCGTCACCGCCAGTATCGGCATCGCGCTCAGCCCGCAGGACGGCCATGAGTTGAGCCAGTTGATGAAGAACGCCGATACGGCGATGTACCACGCCAAAGAGCGCGGCAAGAATAACTTCCAGTTCTACCAGGCGGACATGAACGCCAGTGCGCTGGAGCGTCTGGAACTGGAAAGCGATTTGCGCCACGCACTGGAGCAAGAAGAGTTCACCCTGTTCTACCAGCCGCAGTTCAGCGGCGACGGCAAGCGCCTGACTGGCACTGAGGCCCTGTTGCGCTGGCGCCATCCGCGTCGAGGGCTGGTTCCGCCGGGGGATTTCATTCCGGTGCTCGAAGAGCTGGGTCTGGTAGTGGAAGTCGGCGAATGGGTGCTCAAAGAGGCCTGTCGGCAACTGCGCGAATGGCATCAGGCCAAAGTCCGCGTGCCGAAAGTGTCGGTCAACATTTCGGCGCGGCAGTTCTCTGATGGCCAGTTGGGCATGCGCATCGCCAACATTCTTCAGGAAACCGGCCTCCCCCCTGCGTGCCTGGAACTGGAACTGACCGAAAGTATCCTGATGCGCGAAGTCAGCGAAGCGATGCAGATCCTCGACAGCCTCAAGCGGTTGGGCCTGAGCATTGCGGTCGACGACTTCGGCACCGGTTACTCGTCGCTCAACTACCTCAAGCAATTCCCCATCGACGTGCTGAAGATCGACCGCACGTTCGTTGACGGCCTGCCGTCCGGCGAGCAAGACGCACAGATCGCCCGCGCCATCATCGCGATGGCGCATAGTCTGAACCTCGCGGTGATCGCCGAAGGCGTGGAGACCCACGAACAACTGGACTTCCTGCGCGAACACGGGTGTGACGAGGTGCAAGGCTACCTGTTCGGCCGCCCGATGCCTGCCACGCGGTTCGAGGCGCAGTTCAGCAACGATGCGTTGTTCATGATCGATTGAACGCCCGCTTGCCACCGATGCGACGCAACAACTGTGGGAGCCGGCTTGCTGGCGAAGGCGTCAGGTCAGACAGCTCAACATTGAATGACCCTGCGCTTTCGCCAGCAAGCCGTCTCCCACAACGTCACGGGTCAGCCATTCAGGCACATGAAAACCGCTTGTCTGCGGCATGACCGCCTTTCATATGTCATATGAAACCCGATGCGGTAGAATGCCCCCCTTTTCAACTGCCCGATCCTCGAGGACCGCCATGTTCAGCCGTAATTTGACTATCGCCAAGTACGACTCCGACCTGTTTGCTGCTATGGAACAAGAAGCCAAGCGCCAGGAAGAGCACATCGAGCTGATCGCCTCGGAAAACTACACCAGCCCTGCGGTGATGGAAGCGCAAGGCTCGGTTTTGACCAACAAGTACGCTGAAGGCTACCCAGGCAAGCGTTACTACGGTGGTTGCGAATACGTCGACATCGTCGAGCAACTGGCCATCGATCGCGCCAAAGAGCTGTTCGGCGCTGACTACGCCAACGTCCAGCCGCACGCCGGTTCCCAGGCCAACAGCGCCGTTTACCTGGCACTGCTGAATGCAGGTGACACCATTCTGGGCATGAGCCTGGCCCACGGCGGTCACCTGACCCACGGCGCCAGCGTTTCTTCGTCCGGCAAGCTGTACAACGCTGTTCAGTACGGTATCGACGGCAACGGCCTGATCGACTACGACGAAGTCGAGCGCCTGGCGGTCGAGCACAAGCCAAAAATGATCGTTGCCGGTTTCTCGGCCTACTCGCAAGTGCTGGACTTCGCCCGTTTCCGCGCCATCGCTGACAAGGTTGGCGCTTATCTGTTCGTCGACATGGCTCACGTAGCCGGTCTGGTCGCCGCAGGCGTCTACCCGAACCCGGTGCCCTTCGCTGACGTTGTGACCACCACTACCCACAAAACCCTGCGCGGTCCACGTGGCGGCCTGATCCTGGCGCGCGCCAACGCCGACATCGAGAAGAAGCTGAACTCCGCGGTCTTCCCGGGCGGTCAAGGCGGTCCTCTGGAGCACGTGATCGCCGCCAAAGCGATCTGCTTCAAAGAAGCGTTGCAGCCTGAGTTCAAGGCGTACCAGCAACAAGTCGTGAAGAACGCCAAGGCCATGGCCGCCGTGTTCATCGAGCGCGGTTTTGACGTCGTTTCCGGCGGTACTGAAAACCACCTGTTCCTGCTGTCCCTGATCAAACAGGACATTTCCGGTAAAGACGCCGACGCCGCGCTGGGTCGCGCCTTCATTACCGTGAACAAGAACTCCGTGCCAAACGACCCACGCTCCCCGTTCGTCACTTCCGGCCTGCGCTTCGGCACCCCGGCTGTGACCACTCGTGGCTTCAAGGAAGCAGAGTGCAAGGAACTGGCGGGCTGGATCTGCGACATCCTGGCTGACCTGAACAACGAGGCGGTGATCGACGCCGTTCGCGAGAAGGTCAAGGCCATCTGCGCCAAGCTGCCGGTTTACGGCGCTTGATAGCGGTTCGCTGATGTGAAAAGCCCGGCTCTTTAGCCGGGTTTTTTATTCAGGCGACGCCTTACCCTCCATGAAATACACACCCTGTGGGAGCCGGCTTGAACTGGCGAAAGCGGTGTCATTCAGCATAGAGGTGTTTGACCTGACGCTTTCGCCAGCAAGCCGGCTCCCACAAGGATTCGCTGTGCGTCAGTCCACAGCAACTCTGGCAAACCCCTCCCGAATCTTCTCTTCCGGTAACTCATCGGCGATGAACACCATCACGCTCTCGCGCTGTTCGTCTGCCCTCCACTCCACATCAAAGTCGAAGCCATACAGCTTCAACACGCCCTGAAACACCAACTTGCGGTCTTCACCGGCAATGTTCAGCACGCCTTTGTAGCGCAACAGTTGTTTGCCGTGGGCTTCCAGCAGGTCATTCATGAACTCGCTGAGTTTGTCGATATCCAGGGCCTTGTCGCTGCGCAGCACCAGGCTGCTGATGCGGTCGATCGAACGCCCCGAAGGCGCGGCCGGACGCAGCAACATGCCGCCGACATCGGCGTTGAGGTTGAAGCCGCGCACGTCGAGTAATTCGGCCAGATCGATCTTGCCGTGCTCGACTACACGAACCGGTGCCCGGCGGTTAATGCGGGTCAGGCGCTCGCTCAGGGCCTTGAACGTTGCTTCATCCACCAGATCGGTCTTGCTCACCAGCAGGCGGTCGGCAAAGCCGATCTGAGCCTGGGCGATGGTCTGTTCCAGATGGGTGTCGGCGTGGGCTGCGTCGACCAGCGTGATGATGCCATCGAGGATGTAACGCTCACGCAGTTCTTCGTCGATGAAAAAGGTTTGCGCCACAGGGGCCGGGTCGGCCAGGCCTGTGCATTCGATCACCAACCGGTCGAAGAAGATCTCGCCGCAGTCCAGCCGCTCAAGCAGCAGCACAAGGGCCTTGGTGAGATCGGTGTGAATGGTGCAGCACACACAGCCGTTGGACAGGGTCATGACTTGCACGGGCTCATCGCCCAGCAACTGGGTATCGACCCCGGCATCACTGAATTCGTTTTCGATCACGGCGATTTTCAGGCCGTGCTCTTCTTTGAGGAGGTGACGCAGCAGCGTGGTCTTGCCTGCGCCGAGAAAGCCACTCAGGACGGTGACGGGGATGGGTGTGAACAAAACAGATGTCTCCAATACAACGCAAATCTGTGGCAATACGACGGATTAATGTGGGAGCCGGCTTGCTGCGGGCGGCGTTCCGACGAATGCAGTGCGTCCTTCAACATTGCGTCGTCTGACACTCCGCATTCGCCAGCAAGCCGGCTCCCACGCGTGTAAAGCGGTGTTATCGACCTATCAACAACACTTCGGCCCACCCTTGCCGCCGTAACGCGCATCCTGGCGTTCCCGAAAGAACACCTCGTACGACATCACCGGTTTGTCCGGGTGTTTGGTCTGCATATGTTCGACGTAGGTGTCGTAGTCCGGCATGCCGACCATCAGACGCGCCGCCTGACCCAGATACTTACCCAGCCGACTCAAGTCATTGAACATACACAACTCCTCGCGTCAGCGCGCACTCAATGGGTTTTAGGGAAGGCCTGGAACGGCGCTTCCTTGTCGGTACGCTCTTGCTTGACCCACGCCGCGCGACCGACCTTGATCGCATAGAACAGGATGCTCAGCACCACGAACAGGAACAGCGTGGTCAGCGCCGCGTTGGTGTACGCATTGAAGATCACGTGCTGCATCTGCTCCATGGATTTGGCCGGGGCCAACACTTGACCGGCGTCTGCCGCCGCGCTGTATTTCTTGGCCAGAGCCAGGAAGCCAACCGCAGGGCTTGGGTCGAACAGCTTGATGAAGCCCGCTGTCACGGTGCAGATCAGCAGCCACGACGCCGGGAGAATCGTCACCCACGCGTACTGTTGACGCTTCATTTTGATCAGCACCACGGTGGCCAGCATCAGCGCGATACCGGCCAGCATCTGGTTGGAGATACCGAACAGCGGCCACAGGGTGTTGATACCGCCCAGTGGATCGATCACGCCTTGATACAACAGATAGCCCCACAGCGCGACGCAACCACCGGTGCCGATGGCGTTGGCGCTCCAGGATTCAGTGCGTTTGAGCGCTGGCACGAAGCTGCCCAGCAGGTCTTGCAGCATGAAGCGACCGGCGCGAGTACCCGCATCGACCGCTGTCAGGATAAACAGCGCTTCGAACAGAATCGCGAAGTGGTACCAGAACGCCATGGTGTTCTGACCCGGGAAAGCTTGGTGCAGGATCTGCGCGATGCCGACAGCGAGGGTCGGCGCACCACCGGCACGGGCCAGAATGGTGTTTTCGCCGATGTCTTTGGCAGTGGCCACCAGTTGATCCGGCGTGATCACGAAGCCCCAACTGCTGACCATCTGCGCGACCGCGTTGACATCGGTGCCGACGATCGCCGCTGGGCTGTTCATGGCGAAGTACACGCCCGGCTCGATGACCGAGGCGGCGACCATGGCCATGATGGCCACGAACGATTCCATCAGCATGCCGCCGTAACCGATGTAACGGGCGTTGACCTCGTTATCCAGCAGTTTCGGCGTGGTGCCCGAAGAGATCAGCGCATGGAAGCCGGACACGGCGCCACAGGCGATGGTGATGAACAGGAACGGGAACAGCGTCCCTTTCCAGACCGGGCCCGAACCGTCGGTGAACTGGGTCAGCGCAGGCATTTTCAGCTCGGGCGCCAGAATCAGGATGCCGATGGCCAGCGCGACGATGGTGCCGATTTTCAGGAAGGTCGACAGATAATCGCGCGGTGCCAGCACCAGCCAGACCGGCAGCATCGCGGCGACGAAGCCGTAACCTACGAGCATCCAGGTGATCTGCACGCCGGTGAACGTGAACAGGGGCGCCCATTCAGGGCTGGCGGCCACCTGACCGCCAATCCAGATCGACAGCAGCAACAGCACCACGCCTACCACCGAAATCTCCCCGATTCGGCCCGGACGGATGAAGCGCATGTAGATGCCCATGAACATCGCGATCGGGATAGTCGCCATGACCGTGAACATGCCCCATGGGCTTTCGGCCAGGGCTTTGACCACGATCAACGCCAGCACCGCGAGGATGATGATCATGATCAAGAAGCAGCCGAACAAGGCGATGGTGCCGGGAATGCGGCCCATTTCCTCACGGACCATGTCGCCCAGCGAGCGGCCATTACGGCGGGTGGAGAGGAACAGGATCATGAAGTCCTGAACCGCACCGGCTAATACCACACCGGCGATGAGCCAGAGGGTGCCAGGCAGATAACCCATTTGCGCGGCCAGCACCGGGCCGACCAGCGGACCTGCGCCTGCGATGGCGGCGAAGTGGTGACCGAAAAGAATGTGTTTGTTGGTCGGCACGTAGTCCAGACCGTCGTTGTTCAGCACCGCCGGGGTGGCCCGGGTCGGATCGAGTTGCATGACACGATTGGCGATGAACAGGCTGTAGTAGCGATAAGCGACCAGATAAATGGCAACCGCGGCGACCACGATCCAGAGTGCGTTGATTGCCTCTCCCCGACGCAATGCAACCACCCCCAGGGCGCAGGCCCCAAGAATCGCAACAATCAGCCAGGGCACATGGCGCAGCAGACTATTATTGTTTTTCATTTTTTATTTCCAGCTGAGTGGACTTGTTATTTGACCAGCCTTTGGAGTTTAGCGCCGCTGAAGCGAAAGGCCACCCCCAACAATGGTCTAGCCTATAGTCTATGCACTCGCCGCCACACGGCTCAGGAGAAGTCGAGTCATGACAGATTCCCACGAAGAGCGTCGCCGTTTTAAACGTATCTCGTTCGATGCCAGGACCGAGCTGACTCAGGGCCAGAAAAGCTGGCCTGTGCACCTCATCGATCTTTCTCTAAAGGGATTGCTGATCGAACGCCCGTCGCCCTGGCTGGGCAATCCGGACGAACCGTTCATCGTCGATATTCATTTGAATGTGGATATCGACGTGCAGATGGAAGTGAGGCTGACCCACGACGACCACAATCATCTGGGTTTTGTCTGCGAGCACATCGGGCTGGAGTCAGTGACGCATTTGCGCAGACTAGTGGAGTGGAATCTGGGTGATCCCAAAGAGCTGGAGCGCGAACTGGCGGCGCTGATCGAGGTATGAGGCACGGGGCTGGCCCCGTGCCTGCTGATTGGTCCGCTTAGATCAGCTTCTGTTTGACCGCTTCTTCCAGCGAGCTTTGCGTCAGGTGCTGGATGATGCCGTCCGGCGATTGGTTGAACGGCAGCGCGAACACCAGCAACAATTGCATCCAGGTCGTGACCGTCTCACTCTTCTCGACACGGCCGAGCGTTTTTCCGTCGCGGTCCTTGTACACCGTTTCCAGAACCAGCTTGTTGTCGAACGTGGTCGGGATCACGTAAAGGGTGGCACCGGTCAGGATCGCACTGGCAAAACTGCCGGTTTCCTGATTGCGCAGCGTGGCGTAGACATACACATCCGACTCGGTCTTGTCGGTGGTCACGCTCTGGAAGCGCTCGGACTGTTTGACGTTATCGACGAACACCTTTTCCCACGCCGCCGGGTTGGTGCCGCCCGGCGTCTGCTGGCCATTCATCGTGTGCAGGGTGGTGAACCGAATGTAGGCCGAAGGCTTGGCTGCCGCTTCCTTGTTCGGCAACGGCCAGTTTTGCACCACGGGCAAATCATGTTGCGAGTACGACACGCAGCCCGTCAGCGATACCCCAACCAGCAACAACAGCGTTTTCAACGTGCGCTTCATATTCTGTCGAATCCTTTCAGTGAGCATTCAGTTGCGTGACAGCGTCGTCTGTCAGCTTGGTGATCAACGCGCGCAGTTGTGGACTGCCCAGACCGGGCGCGGCGTAATCGGGATCGAACAATCCGACGTTGCGTGGCTGATCGACTCGCTGCATCGACTTGGCCAGCGTTTTGCCCGTGCGATCCTCGATGCTCAGTTCGCCCGCCAGATCATAGGTGTCGACGTAAACCGGGCCGTTGACCCAGATGTAGATCGTCAACGTCAGCAAAGCCCCCGGAAAGTAAGCCGGGTGCGGCGTGCGTTTGCCGTGCAAGGAGGTCAGGTTGAATTTCAGCAGAACGTCCTGATCACCTAGTTTTGCCGGAAACACCGACAGGTCTTTGAAGTAACCGGCGCTTTCCAGGTAGTGATTGATCTGGTCCGTCAGTTGACGACTCGCGTTCTTGCGCAGGTCGTCGTTGATATCAGGGGCGGAAATGACCACATCCGACATCTGCGCAACACGAGGACTGCTGACCGAGGCTGCCTTTTCAGGCTCGCCCAGAGGGCCGTAGGTATTGAAAGAAAAACAGCCCGTCAGCGAAAGCATCGCGCTCAACAGCAAAAAACAAGAAACCCGTTTCACAGCCAACATCCTTATTTCGGGCGAACAGCCGTGCGTATCGGTCCAGAGCACCGACGCGGCAATATTCAAATCTGAGGGAGGGGGAGTAACCAGAGCAACGCGGAAGAGTGCGCCAGCGAAACCACGGGCGCGATATTAATGTGACATCATTATGGCGTCAATTTTTCAGTCGCGTTATCGAGCCATCGCCGACGAGTCGGCCGCCATCGCTCTACTCCTCGAACAGCGCATCCAGCGCCTGATCCAGCCGGGTCACGGCCACCACGGTCAGTCCGGGCGGCGCCTCCTTCGGTGCGTTGCCTTTCGGCACGATGGCACGTTTGAAGCCATGCTTGGCCGCTTCCTTCAAGCGCTCCTGACCACTGGGCACCGGACGCACTTCCCCTGACAACCCCACTTCGCCGAACACCAGCAAATCCCCCGGCAGGGCGCGATTGCGCAGGCTCGACATGACGGCTGCCATCAACGCCAGATCAGACGCGGTTTCCAGCACCTTCACCCCACCGACCACATTGAGGAACACGTCCTGATCGTGGGTCGGAATGCCGCCGTGGCGATGCAGCACCGCCAGCAGCATCGACAGCCGGTTCTGATCCAGACCGAGGGTCACGCGGCGCGGGTTGGACAGATGGCTGTCGTCGACCAGCGCTTGCACCTCCACCAGCATTGGCCGGGTGCCTTCCCACGTGGCCATGACCACGCTGCCTGCGACCGCTTCCTGGGCGCGGGTCAGAAAAATCGCTGAAGGGTTGGAGACCTCTTTCAGGCCCTTGTCGGTCATGCCGAACACGCCCAGTTCGTTGACCGCACCGAAACGGTTTTTCACCGCCCGCAGCAAACGCAGACGCCCGTCGGACTCGCCTTCGAAATACAGCACCGTGTCGACCATGTGTTCGAGCACGCGAGGTCCGGCCAATGCGCCCTCTTTGGTCACGTGGCCGACCAGAAAGATCGCCGTACCGCTCTGTTTCGCGTAACGCACCAACAACGCAGCACTTTCCCTCACTTGGGACACGCCGCCCGGTGCCGATTGCAGTTGCTCAGTGAAAATGGTCTGGATCGAGTCGATCACCATGACTTTCGGCTGTTCGATACGGGCTGTGGCGATGATGGTTTCGATGCTGGTCTCGGTCATCACCCGCAGCTTGTCCTGCGGCAAACTCAAGCGGCGGGCGCGCATGGCGACCTGTTGTTGCGACTCTTCGCCCGTCACATACAGCGCTGGCATGCGCTCGGCGATGGCGCAGAGGGTTTGCAGCAAAATGGTCGACTTGCCGATACCGGGGTCACCGCCGATCAGCACCACCGAGCCATCGACCAGACCGCCGCCGAGGACACGGTCCAGTTCTGCCGAGTTGGTGGAGAAACGCGGGATCTCCTCGACACTGACCTCTGCCAGCGTCTTGATCTGCGCCTGCTGCCCCGCCCATCCGCCACGCCCCGCTGGCGCCGCTGCGCCGCCGCTCTCGATCATGGTCTCGGTCAGCGTGTTCCAGGCGCCGCATTCGCCGCACTGCCCGGCCCACTTGGGAAAGGTCGCGCCGCACTCCGTGCAGCCATACATGCGTTTGGCCTTGGCCATGGAACCCCCGCAGCAAAAAAGGGCAATCATACCCCATGCCTCACATCAGGGTTTATCCAAGGAGTCTGAGGCGGGTTTCTGGATCATTCGATAAAACTAACGCGCCACGGTCCGGTCGATTGAATGGATTACGCGAGATGCAGGTCACTGACTTACACTGCATCTACCACCCTCATCTGTAACAAAGGAATACACCATGAGCGTACTGAGCGAGTTCAAAGCCTTTGCCGTCAAAGGAAACGTGGTCGATATGGCCGTCGGGATCATCATTGGCGCGGCATTCGGCAAGATCGTTTCGTCGTTCGTCGGCGATGTCATCATGCCGCCCTTGGGGCTGCTGATTGGCGGCGTGGACTTCAGTGATTTGGCTATCACCTTGCGCGCCGCAGAAGGAACGGCTCCGGCCGTTGTTCTGGCCTACGGCAAATTCATCCAGACCGTGATCGACTTTCTGATTGTGGCGTTCGCCATTTTCATGGGTGTGAAAGCGATCAACCGTCTAAAACGCGAAGAGGCCAAGGCGCCATCCGTTCCGCCAGCACCAACGCCACAGGAAACCTTGCTGACCGAGATCCGCGATCTGCTTAAAGAACAGAACAGCAAACCGGCTGCGCCGCTGCCGGTGAATCCTGATCGGTTGGTTTGACGCGCTGTTTCTGCCCGAAAGGCGTAGAAGCGTGGCCAGAATCAAAAGCCAGTATCTTTACCAATAATTCTCCACCGCCACCTGACCCGGCTTACGGGTCAGGGCCAGGCGCATGTCGCGGGTTTTGAGCAGCGCGCGGGTGTCGTCGATCATTTGCGGGTTGCCACAGATCATCACCCGCGAATGCTCTGGCGACAGTTCAACCCCTGCGGCCTTCTCAAGCTCGCCGTTCTCGATCAGTGTGGTGATGCGACCGTGCAGCGCGCCAGGATGCTCTTCACGGGTCACCGTCGCAATGAACTGAAACTTGTGGGCGTACTCGGCCAGGTACTCGCGTTGCGTGAGTTCGGCGATCAGTTCCTGATACGCCAGTTCCTTCGCCTCCCGCACGCTGTACACCAGAATGATGCGCTCGAACTTCTCCCACACTTCGAAGTTCTGCAGGATCGACAGAAACGGCGCAACGCCCGTGCCCGTGGACAACATCCACAGGTCGCGTCCATCGGTGAAGCGGTCGAGGGTCAGGTAACCCGTGGCCTGTTTCTCCACCATCACGGTGTCGCCCTCGCGCAGCCGACTCAGCTCACTGGTGAACTCGCCGCCTGGCACCACGATAGAGAAAAACTCCAGAAATTCGTCGAAGGGTGATGACACCACCGAATACGCCCGCCATACCGTACTGCCGTCGGCTTTGGTCACGCCCAGACGCGCAAATTGCCCTGCCGTGAAACGAAACCCCGGATCACGCGTGGTGCGCAGGGTAAACAGGCTCGGGGTCAACGGGGTCACGTCCAGCAGCGTTTGCCGGGTGAATTTTTCTGCACTGGCAGTCATGGGCGCGTCGGGCTCCTGTCGCTCACTCAATGACGCACAGTTTCCCGCAAACCGGGGCCGATAAACACCGCAGGTTTGTAGTGATATCCCTCGACGCCCGGTTGAGCACCTGCGTTTTTTAGAGTATTTCGCGATTGATGTTATCGCGACAAAAAATGAACGCCCCTTGGCCGTCGAGCTAACCCGTTGATAAAAAACGACCTGCTTGAAAGCTTCGCAGCCTCGTGAACTCCCGTCCGTCATCCCTCCACGAGCAGGGTACGCTCGTCAGCAGATTCCTTTTCTAGACTTCAAGAACAGGGCAGTCAGTAAAAACGGACATGGGGTGGGTGATGGACTACATGAAACTGGACCTGCTGCGCATGACGACTGCCAAACCACTGCTTCACAGGGGCCTGACGTCGCGAGAAATAGAGGTGCTCAAATGGTCAGCTGAAGGTAAAACGGCCGCTGAAGTGGCGCTGATTCTCAACGTGAAAATACGCACAGTGAACTTTCACATCAGCAGCGCGATTCGCAAAATGGGGGTCAGCAACAAAATATCGGCGGTAGTGCAGGCAGCATTGCACGGCGCCATTCCCATCATGGCAGTGGACGTCGAGGGTGGCGATACCCCTGAAAAGCCGCAGGTGCGCGAGCGCGAAAAACACGTAAAATCGCTGGTTTCGTGAGTCCGGTTGCAACGGCGCTTACATGACATCCGCCGCGTGCCCGATCACGTCGTCAACGAATGGAATTTTCCAGCACATGCCCCTGCTTACCACGCCCTTCGCCGAGCTCGATCTGATTCGCCAGCCAGAACAGTCGGATGAACCCCTGCAAGCATTCGACGCTGCGGACGAGTACTTGCTCAATCACGTGGCCCAGCACGGCGTAACGCTACAGACCCGCGTATTGATCCTCAACGACAGCTTCGGTGCGCTGGCCGCCAGCCTGGCCCCTCACGCCTCCGTATTCAGCAGCACCGATTCGTTTCTGGCGGTTCAGGCGCTGGAAAAAAACCTTGCCCGTAACGGCCAGGCGTATAACGCGGTGCCTGTGATCCCGGCCAGCGAGCCGTTGAACGGACCGTTTGACTGGGTGTTGATTCGCGTGCCAAAGACCCTGGCATTGCTGGAGGAACAACTGATTCGCCTGCAAGGCCAACTGGCGCCCGGCGCACACGTCGTGGCGGCGGGCATGATCAAACACTTGCCGCGCTCGGCAGGCGAGTTGATGGAGGATTACATCGGTCCGGTGCAAGCCTCGCTGGCGGTCAAGAAGGCCCGATTGCTGTTCTGCACCCCCGAGCCGAAAGACTTCCAGCCCTCGCCCTTCCCGACGCGCTACACGCTGGACGCGCCGAAAATCGAACTGGTCAACCACGCCAACGTGTTCTGTCGCGACGGGCTGGACATTGGCACACGGGCATTCCTGCCGCACTTGCCGAAAAACCTCGGTTCAGCGCGGGTGGCGGATCTGGGCTGCGGCAATGGCGTGCTGGCGATTGCCAGCGCGTTGGCCAACCCGGATGCCCAGTACACGCTGGTAGATGAGTCGTACATGGCCGTGCAATCGGCGCAGGAAAACTGGCGGCTGGCACTGGGTGACCGTGAAGCGGTGATTCGCGCGGCCGATGGGCTTGAAGGCCAGGAACCGGACTCGCTGGACGTGGTGCTGTGCAATCCGCCGTTCCATCAGCAGCAAGTAGTCGGGGATTTTCTCGCCTGGCGGATGTTTCAACAGGCGCGTTCGGCATTGGTGACCGGCGGCGCGTTGTACATCGTCGGCAACCGGCATTTGGGCTACCACGCCAAACTGGCGCGGTTGTTTCGAGGCGTGGAACAAGTGGCGGCGACGCCGAAGTTCGTGATTCTCAAGGCCAGGAAGTAAATCTCACAGCTCCGGATACACCCTGTGGGAGCCGCCTTGGTGGCGAAGACGAAGTGTCAGTTGGCATCAATTTATCTGACACACTGCTTTCGCCACCAAGGCGGCTACCACGAGGGTTCATCGTTGCGGCTGAGCGTTGATCAGTGCGTCTTCATCCCCGCCGCTGTCATGAACATCCGCAACAGGCTGGCGACAATGAACAGCGCCAGCACGCTGCCCGACCAGATCACCAGCAGCCAGCCCAAGCGCTGCCAGAGCGGCTTTTTCAGCGCAACGTCATCTTCTTCGTTCGTCATCGCCCTGCCCTTTTAGTGGTAGCCGTCTTCGTGGGTGACCTTGCCGCGGAACACGTAGTAGCTCCAGAAGGTGTACCCCAGAATGAACGGGATGATGAAAAGCGTGCCTACCAGGATGAAGCCTTGGCTCTGTGGCGGCGAAGCGGCGTCCCAGATCGAGATCGACGGCGGGATGATGTTCGGCCACAGGCTGATGCCCAGACCGCTGTAACCCAGGAAGATCAACACCAGCGTCAGCAGAAACGGCGTGTAGTGCGCGTTGCGCTGCACGGCCTTGAACAAACCGTACATGGTCACCAGCACCAACGCAGGCACCGGCATGAACCAGAACAGGTTCGGCAGGCTGAACCAGCGATCGGCGATGTCCTGATGCGCCAGTGGCGTCCACAGACTGACGATCGCCATGACCACCAGCGTAGCGACAGCAAGCGGGCGCGCCAGATCGTGCATAGCCTTCTGCAAGCCGCCTTCGGTTTTCATGATCAGCCAGGTACAACCGAGCAACGCGTACGCAACGATCAGCGCCAGGCCGCAGAACAGCGAGAACGGCGTCAGCCAGTCCAGGCCGCCGCCTGCATAAGCGCGGTTGACCACCGGAATGCCATCGATGAACGCGCCCAGTGCCACGCCCTGGAAGAACGTTGCCACCAGCGAGCCGCCGATGAAGGCCTTGTCCCAAAGATGGCGTTTCTCGTCGGTCGCCTTGAAGCGGAACTCAAATGCCACGCCACGGAAAATCAGCCCGAACAGCATGAAGATCAGGGGCAGATACAAGGCCTCGAGTACGACGGAATAGGCCAGTGGAAACGCGCCAAACAAACCGGCTCCGCCCAACACCAGCCACGTCTCATTACCGTCCCAGACCGGTGCGACGGTATTCATCATCACGTCGCGGTCTGATTTGCCTTTGATGAACGGGAAAAGGATGCCAATCCCGAGGTCGAAGCCGTCCATGACGACATACATCATGATGCCGAAGATGATGATCACGGCCCAGATCAGTGGAAGATCGATACCCATGACTCAGTGCCCCTCGTGCAGGCGGTCTTTGTGGCCTTCTTCGGTGCCTTCGTCGGCAGCAGAGAGAGGACGTGCGGGTGTGCGTTTTTGACCTGGCCCGCCGTGCGGCAGATCGTCGCCCTCGTGGGTTTTCGGCCCTTTGCGCACCAGGCGCATCATGTAGCCGAAACCTGCGCCGAACAGCGCAAAATACACGACGACGAACAGCACCAGCGTCAGGGTCATCTGCCCCACGCTGTGATTTGACGACGCATCGGCGGTGCGCAGCAGGCCATAAACCACCCAAGGCTGACGGCCGATTTCAGTGGTGAACCAGCCTGCCAGCAGCGCGATCAACCCCGACGGCCCCATGACCATAACCAGCCGCAGGAACCAGCGATTGCTGTACAACCCGCCGCGCCAGCGCAGCCAGGCACTCCATAGGCCCACGGCAATCATCAGCATGCCCAGACCGGCCATGATGCGGAACGACCAGAACACGATGGTGGAGTTGGGTCGGTCTTGCGGCGGGAATGATTTGAGCGCCGGAATCTGCTTATCGAGGCTGTGGGTAAGGATCAGACTGCCCAGATACGGCACTTCCAGCGCAAATTTGGTTTTCTCTTCTTTCATGTCCGGCCAGCCGAACAGGATCAGAGGCGTTGGCTCATCGCCGACGTTCTCCCAGTGGCCTTCGATGGCCGCGATCTTCGCCGGTTGATGCTCCAGGGTGTTTAACCCGTGGGCGTCACCGACCATCGCTTGAATCGGAGCAACGACCAGCGCCATCCACATGGCCATCGACAGCATGCGCCGAATCGCCGGATTGTCACGCCCGCGCAGCAAGTGCCAGGCTGCCGAGGCGCCGACGAAGAAGGCCGTTGCGACAAACGCAGCAATCGCCATGTGCGCCAGACGGAATGGGAACGACGGGTTGAAGATCACCGCCAGCCAGTCGACCGGAATCACGCGGCCGTCGACGATTTCGTAACCTTGCGGCGTCTGCATCCAACTGTTGGACGCCAGAATCCAGAAGGTGGAAATCAGCGTGCCAACCGCGACCATGACGGTTGAAAAGAAGTGCAGGCCACGGCCCACGCGGTTCCAACCGAACAGCATGACGCCCAGAAAACCCGCTTCGAGGAAGAAGGCCGTGAGCACTTCGTAGGTCAGCAAGGGGCCTGTGATGGCACCGGCAAAGTCGGAGAAACGGCTCCAGTTGGTGCCGAACTCGTAAGCCATGACCAGACCGGAGACCACGCCCATGCCGAAGTTGACGGCAAATATCTTCGACCAGAAGTGGTAGAGGTCGCGGTAGGTGTTGTCGTGGGTCTTGAGCCAGAGGCCTTCGAGCACCGCGAGGAAACTCGCCAGGCCGATGGTGATGGCAGGGAACAGGATGTGGAATGAAACGGTGAACGCGAACTGCATTCGGGCGAGATCGAGCGCCTCTAAACCGAACATAGGTCTTCCTCTATCAGGTGATACCGGCTAGTGAGCGGCTGCCCCCCACGATGTATTGAGTTCAGCGTGACGCGTTCGTTCTTTTGGGTTTCGCGCTCAGATTCGGGTCGCAGGGGCCGTGTCAAGCCGACCGATCAACCAAAGGCCATTGCGCCCTTGATACAGGTCAACCGACCTTGAAAGAGTAGTCCCATTTCGGCGCATGAACTGCGTGGCCTTTTGTCGCGTGACGAGTTGCCTCACCCTTTGATGCAGAGCAGTTGGCGGGGGAGCGGATCAGATGAGTGGTAATGAATCTCCGGCATGTGATGGCGCGCTTTGGCTTCTGGCCGTAGGCCGTAGGCACGAGTCTTGCCCGCGATCACAGTGAGCTGCGCAAAAAACCGAGCAGTGCCTTGACCAAGCGCTGATACAGCGTATCAACCTCCGGCACCTGCCCCTTGCCGCGCAGGCTGCCATGCACCAACCCCATGCCGGGATCGAACTCAGTCATCACCCCCGCCTCGCGCAACGCTCGTTCGTAGCAGAGCCCGTCGTCACGCAGCGGGTCGAACTGCGCAACCGCAATGAACGCTGGTGCAAGCCCACGAAAATCGGAGGCGTTGAGCGGCATCGCATAAGGCGAGCGCTCGCCGTCCTTGAGGTAAAGCTGCCGATAAAACGCGAGGTCCGCCGTACTGAGCAGAGGCGCATCGGAACACTCACTGCGCGACGGCAGGTCATCACTGCCGCCCAGCCCCGGATAGACCAACACTTGCCCCACCGGCTGACGCTCGCCGGAATCGCGCAAGGCCAGACACACCGCTGCCGCCAGATTGCCCCCCGCGCTGTCTCCAGCGATGGCGATGCGATGCGGGTCGATATCCAGCCGTTGAGCTTGAATCTGTAGCGCGTGCCAGACCGCCAGGCAATCCCCAAAACCGGCGGGAAACGGATGCTCGGGGGCCAGACGATAATCCACAGCGATGACCACCGCATTCAGATCCACGGCCAGCGCTGCGGTGAGAAAATCATGAGAATCCAGATCTCCCACCACCCAGCCGCCGCCGTGCAGGTACACGACACAGGGCGCGGGTTGTTCGATGGGCAGTTGATGAGGGCGATAAGCGCGCACAGGCACCCCCGCCAGGGTGAAATCCCGGACCTCCAGACGACGGGAACGAATAGGGGTGAAGGCCTCGCACATCCGAGAATAAGCACGGCGTTGCGCCGCGATTTCCAGCGAATCGACGCTGAAGCTGAGGGTTTTCTCGATGAACAGCGCCATTTCTGGCGAGAGCGGATAGCTCATTGCGTCCTCCCTTCTCCGATCACGCCGCATGAGGGTGCGTATCGAATGTCTCGGGCTGGATGCAATGCTTGTGGTAGCCGGCTTGCTGGCGAAAGCGGTGAATCAGTCATGAATTCATCGACTGACAGACCCCATTCGCCAGCAAGCCGGCTCCCACAACATAACCCAGCCGACAACGTTGTAACCGCCAAGCAAATAGCAACCCAACGCTCGATTACTTATTAACCGCCACCTGCACTGCCGCCGCTGCATCCTTGCCATCAAACGTGGTCACACCTTCCAGCCAGCGCTTCATGTCCTCCGGGTGATCCTTGAGCCATTGCTTGGCCACATCGTTCGGCGCCTTGCGGTCCATGATCGGCACCATCATCTGGCTTTCCTGAGCAGCGGTGAACTTCAGGTTGCTCATCAGCTTGTTGACGTTCGGGCAACGGGTCGCGTAGTCCGGAGCCGTGACCACGGATACGGTCGCAGCGCCTTCACCCGGACCGAACACGTCCTCGCTGCCCGTCAAGTAGGCGATTTTCATGTTGATGTTCATCGGGTGCGGGGTCCAGCCGACGAAGACGACCCACTCGTTACGCTTGGTCGCACGTTGCACGGCGGCAAGCATGCCCGCTTCACCGGACTCGACCAACTGAAAGCCACCCAGACCGAACTGGTTCTTCTCGATCATGCCTTTGATGTTGGCGTTGGCGCCGGTTCCCGGCTCAATGCCGTAGATCTTGCCGCCGAGTTTGTCTTTGAATTTGGCGATGTCGGCGAAGGTTTTCAGGCCGCCGTCGTACACGTATTGCGGCACTGCCAGAGTGGCCTGGGCGTCGCTCATGCTGGGGGTGTCGAAAACCTTGACCTGCTTGGCCTCGACGAAGGGCGCGATGTTCTTGTCCATCGCCGGTTTCCAGTAACCCAGGAACACGTCCAGACGATCATCGCGCAAGCCACCGAAGACGATCTGCTGTGCGGCGCTGGTCTGCTTGACCTCGTAACCCATGTTCTGCAGCAGCACCTCGGCCACTGCGCTGGTGGCGATCACGTCGGTCCAGTTGACCACCCCCATCCGCACGCTCTGACATTTGGCAGGCTCCGCTGCCGTTGATGCTGCCATGTAAGCGGTACTGCTCAGCATCAACACCGCGCAACTGATCTGACGAATAATTCTGTTCATGCGTGCTCCTCGGGTCGGCTCGTTATTTTTAATCAGCTCTTTTCGGCAGTTTATTTCTAAGGCTTGAAGCCCCACGACAATGCATTGCTGCCGCGTTGATGCAAATTACGCAGCCGCCTTGCGAGCCAAACGCACCAGCGCGACCTGTGCTTGCACTGGGGCGACATTGGTAAAGGTAGCGGGTTGACACCACTCTATCCGCCAGCCACAGATTCCCGTGGGAGCCGGCTCCCACAGGAGAACGGGGCGCCTGACGAAATGACTATCCAGACAAATCCCATCCCCCGACCGGCACCCGCCCCCTTTGCGCAACGCTGCTGGTATGATGCGCGGCTTTTTGTGACTGGCAGAATTTGTGCAGGCTGTTTCGGCTCGCTGTGCTTTGCTGTTTTAGTCGATTTCATTAATGGCGCAATGCGTCACCGGGGAGCCACACATGCTGGAACGGCTGTTTCAACTCAGAGCACATAACACCAATGTGCGTACCGAAATTCTGGCCGGGGTCACGACGTTCCTCGCCATGGCCTACATCCTGTTCGTCAACCCGAGCATCCTCGGCGCGACCGGCATGGACAAGGGCGCCATCTTCGTCGCGACCTGTCTGGCAGCTGCCATCGGCTCCACGGTCATGGGCCTGATCGCCAACTACCCGATTGCCCTGGCGCCGGGCATGGGCCTGAACGCCTTCTTCACCTACACCGTCGTCCTGCACATGGGCCACACCTGGCAAGTGGCACTGGGTGCGGTGTTCATTTCGGCGGTGATGTTCTTCCTGCTGTCGATCTTTCGCATCCGTGAATGGATCATCAACAGCATTCCATTGCCGTTGCGGTCGGCCATTGCGGCCGGTATTGGCCTGTTTCTGGCGCTGATCGCCCTGCACAACGCGGAAATCGTGGTCAGCAACCCGGCCACCATGGTCGGTCTGGGTGATCTGGCCAAACCCGCACCGATCCTCGCGGCACTGGGTTTTGCCCTGATCGTGGGCCTGGAAGCCCTGAAAGTGCGCGGCGCGGTGCTGATCGGCATTCTGGCGGTGACCATCGTTTCGATCGTGCTGGGCTTCTCGCCGTTCGGTGGCGTGGTGTCGATGCCGCCATCGCTGGCGCCGACCTTCCTGCAACTGGACATCGCGGGCGCGCTGAACATCGGCCTGGTGAGCGTGATTTTCTCTTTCCTGTTCGTTGATCTGTTCGACAACTCCGGTACCCTGATCGGCGTTGCCAAACGCGCAGGCCTGATGGGCAAAGACGGCCACATGCCGAAAATGGGCCGCGCCCTGATCGCCGACAGCACCGCCGCCATGGCCGGTTCGCTGCTGGGCACCTCGACCACTACCAGCTACATCGAATCCGCTGCGGGCGTGAGCGCCGGAGGCCGCACCGGCCTGACCGCCATCGTCGTTGCCGTGCTGTTCCTGCTGGCACTGTTCTTCGCTCCGCTGGCCGGTAGCGTTCCCGCGTTCGCCACTGCCCCTGCGCTGTTGTTCGTCGCCGTGCTGATGACCTCGGGCCTGGCGGAAATCAACTGGGAAGACATCACCGAAGCCGCGCCTGTGGTGCTGACTGCGTTGGCGATGCCGTTCACCTACTCCATCGCCAACGGCATCGCCTTCGGCTTCATTTCCTGGACCGTGATCAAGCTGTTGTCAGGTCGTGGCCGTGAGCTGAATTCGGCGCTGGTCGTGCTGTCGATTCTGTTCGTGATCAAGTTGGGCTTCTACCCATGAGTGCTCCGTTCGACCCCGCCAACTACAGCCAGCAGCTCGACGAAAAGGCCCAGCGCCTGCGCGAGTTGCTCAAGCCGTTTGACGCGCCTGAACCGCAAGTCTTCGATTCGCCCCGCGAGCACTACCGCCTGCGTGCCGAATTCCGCCTCTGGCGCGAAGACGGCAAGCGTCACTACGCGATGTTCGCGCCCGGCGACAAATACGCGCCGATCCTGATCAACGATTTCCCCATCGCCAGTCAGCAGATCAACGCGTTGATGCCCGTGTTGCGTGATCGTTGGGAAGCCAGTCAGACGCTCAACCACAAGCTGTTCCAAGTGGATTTCCTGACCACATTGGCGGGCGACGGCATGGTTACGCTGTGTTACCACCGCCCGCTGGACGACACCTGGCAGCAAGAGGCCGAGCAACTGGCGAAGGATCTCAACGTCAGCGTGATTGGTCGCTCCAAGGGCCAACGTCTGGTCATCGGTCACGATTACGTGACGGAAGAACTGGACGTCGCTGGGCGCACCTTCAGCTATCGCCAGCCAGAGGGCGCGTTCACCCAGCCCAACGGCACCGTGAACCAGAAAATGCTGAGCTGGGCGTACGAGGCGTTGGGCGAGCGGGAAGATGACCTGCTGGAGCTGTATTGCGGCAACGGCAACTTCACCCTGCCGCTGGCGACCCGTGTGCGCAAAGTGCTGGCCACTGAGATCAGCAAGACGTCGGTCAACGCCGCGCTGAGCAATCTGGCGGACAACGCCGTGGACAACGTCACGCTGGTGCGTCTGTCTGCCGAAGAGCTGACCGAAGCGCTGAATGACGTGCGTCCGTTCCGTCGTCTGGCCGGTGTCGATCTGAAGAGCTACGACTTCGGTTGCGTGTTCGTTGATCCCCCACGTGCGGGAATGGACCCGGACACGTGCGAGCTGACCCGACGTTTCGACCGGATTCTGTATATTTCCTGCAACCCGGAAACCCTGGCCGCCAACATTGCGCAATTGCACGACACCCACCGGGTCGAGCGTTGCGCATTGTTCGATCAGTTTCCGTATACGCACCATATGGAGTCGGGTGTGTTGTTGGTCAGACGCTGATCCGACAAACACCGCCGGACCTGTGGGAGCCGGCTTGCTGGCGAATGCAGTGTGTCAATCGACATTAATGTTTCTGACATCCCGCTTTCGCCAGCAAGCCGGCTCCCACAAGTTTCCTGTCAGCTCAATGCCCGGCGGTCAGTCAACTAACAACGCACCACCCATCATTAAATTTCTGACAGTAAGAGGCATATACCTCCTTACGGGTGTATAACGGTCGGCCGTCTTTCGCTTCGATGGATGTCCTGCCTTGAGTTCCGATACGCCCGCCTCGTCTGCCTCTGAAAGCGCGCTCAAACTGCCCGGTTTCCTTGCCTTCCTGACTGCCCGCCTCGCTGCCGTGTTTGCCATGCAAATTCAGGCCGTCGTCGTCGCCTGGCAGGTCTACGACATGACCCGCGACCCGATTTCCCTCGCCTACGTGGGGCTGGCGCAGTTCATTCCGATGCTGTTGTTGCTGATGCCCGCAGGCGATCTGATCGACCGCTACGACCGCAAGTTGATCCTGGCCGTCAGTTGGACCGTACAAGCGCTGTGCAGCCTGATGCTGATGCTGTTCTCGGTCACCCACCATCAAGACACCCGCCTGATTTACGCGACCCTCGCCCTCTTCGGCTGCGCCCGCGCCTTCACCGGCCCGGCGCTGCAAAGCCTGCTGCCGCAAGTGGTGCCCCGCGAGAAGCTGGCGTCGGCGATTGCGACGAACAGCATGATCATGCGCATCGCCACTATTGCAGGTCCCTTGGTCGGCGGTGGTCTTTACGCCGCGGGTGGCGGTGGGCTGACGTACACCGTGTGCATGGCCAGCTTCATCGCGGGCGTGCTGTTGTTGATGCGGGTGCCGGTGCTGTTCGCCGGGAAGAAACAGATTCTTGAATCCACCGCCTGGAAGCGCTTCACCGCAGGCATTGCCTTCATTCGTTCGCGGCCGATCATCCTCGGCACCATCTCGTTGGACCTGTTCGCGGTACTGCTGGGCGGTGTGGTGGCGTTGCTGCCGATCTACGCTCATGAAGTGCTGCATCTGGGGCCACAAGGGCTGGGGGCGCTGCGCAGTGCAATGAGTCTGGGTGAAGTCAGTACAGGGCTGTATCTGGCGGCGCGTCCGTTTGATCGCCATGTCGGGCTGGTGATGTTCATCGCCGTTGCGGTATTTGGCCTGGCCAATCTGGTGTTCGCCTTGTCGACGCTGTTCTGGCTGTCGTTGCTGGCGCTGATGATCGCCGGTGCGGCAGACATGGTCAGCGTCTACATTCGCTCGACGCTGGTGCAGTTCTCGACCCCGGACGACATGCGCGGCCGGGTGAACGCGGTGAACATGCTGTTCATCGGTTCATCCAACGAGCTGGGTGAATTCCGCGCGGGCAGCAGCGCTGCGATGTTCGGCGCGGTGCCTGCGGCGGTGCTTGGTGGGCTGTGCACGCTGGGTGTGGTGGGGACCTGGATGTGGGGCTTCAAGCCGCTGCGGCAGGTGAATCACTTTGCCGATGCGTCGCCTGCTGAGGTGACCGAGAAACAGACGGCGCGGGTTTGATCCCACTCCATACCGTACTTGTGGGAGCCGGCTTGCTGGCGAATGCGTCGGATCAGCCACATCAATGCTGAATGACATACCGCATTCGCCAGCAAGCCGGCTCCCACAGGGTTGATCGGCGTTTGGGCTACAGCGCTGAATCAGTAATATCCCCATCCACTAACCGCCGAATCTTCAGCGGGTTGGCGTTTTGCAACGCCTCGGGCAGCAGGGCATCCGGGTAGTTCTGGAAACACACAGGGCGCAGGAAGCGGTCAATCGCCAGTGTCCCCACCGAAGTCCCCCGAGAATCCGAGGTCGCCGGATACGGTCCGCCATGGACCATCGCGTCACACACCTCCACCCCTGTCGGATAACCGTTGAGCAACACGCGCCCGACCTTCTCCTGCAACGCTTGCATCAGCCAGGCATGGCTCGTCAATTCAGCCGACTCGCCGATCACGGTAGCCGTCAGTTGGCCGCGCAATCCGTTTAGCGCCGCTTTCAACGTCGCCTCATCCTCGACTTCGATGACGATGGTGGTCGGACCGAACACCTCTTCCTGCAAAAGCTCATCCCCGTTGAGCAGCAGGCTCACGTCTGCCTTGAACAACTGCGGCTGCGCTTGTTTGCCTTGCTGTGGATGACCGGCCAAATGCGTCACACCGCCGTGGCCATGCAAGTGCTCCAGCCCTTTGCTGTAGCTGACCAACCCACCCGCGTTGAGCATGGTCTGCGGCGCCTGATCGTTCATGTTGGCGCTGAGCTGTTCAAGGAAACGGCTGAACGCAGGCGAACGCAGACCAATGACCAAACCGGGGTTGGTGCAGAACTGACCACAACCCAAGGTGACCGAAGCGGCCAGTTCCGAGGCGATCTTTTCGCCACGCACCGCCAACGCCTCGGGCAACACGAACACCGGGTTGATGCTCGACATCTCGGCGAACACCGGGATCGGCTGAGGACGCTCCGAAGCCATTTTCACCAGCGCGTTACCGCCCTTGAGCGAGCCGGTGAAGCCGACCGCTTGAATCAGCGGATGCTTGACCAGCCATTCGCCAACGCCATTACCGAAGATCATACTGAACACGCCTTTGGGCATGCCGGTGCGCTCGGCGGCGCGGGTCACCGCTTCGGCCACGCGCTCGGCGGTGGCCATGTGGCCGCTGTGGGCCTTGACGATGACCGGGCAACCGGCGGCCAACGCGGACGCGGTATCGCCACCCGCTGTGGAAAACGCCAGCGGGAAGTTGCTCGCCCCGAACACCGCAACCGGGCCGACGCCGATGCGCACCTGACGCAAATCAGGGCGTGGCAATGGCTGACGATCCGGCAGCGCCCGGTCGATCCGCGCGCCATAGAAATCGCCGCGACGCAGCACCTTGGCGAACAGTCGCATCTGGCCACTGGTGCGCCCGCGCTCGCCTTGAATGCGCCCGGCAGGCAAGGCGGTTTCGCGGCAAACGGTGGCCACGAAATCATCGCCCAGCGCGTCCAGTTCATCGGCAATCGCATCGAGAAACTGCGCGCGCTTTTCCGCAGGTAGGTTGCGGTAAATCGGGAACGCCTCGGCAGCGGCCTTGGCGGCAGTTTCGACTTCCGCTTCAGTGGCCTGCACGAACGGGTGCGGCAAGGCCTCGCCGGTTGTTGCGTCGAGGCTGCTCAACTGCACAGAGCCCTGCGCGCTGCGCTGCCCGGCGATGAAGTTGTGTCCTTGATGGGAAGACATGAGCACTCCTTAAAGGGTTTTGACCTGACCGATCGCCACCGGACGCGGGCCTTCGCCGATGCCATTTTCCAACGGCGCGCCGAACGCATCGAGGCTGATCTGGAAGCGGTCGCCGGGCTGGGTTTTCACGCCGTCAGCAAACGACAGCGTCGCCGTGCCGAAGTAATGAATGTGCACGTCGCCCGGACGCAGGAACTGCGCGTACTTGAAGTGGTGGTATTCGAGGTTCGCCAGGCTGTGGCACATGTTGTCCTCGCCGCTGAGGAATTCCTTCTCCCAGATCACTTCGCCATTGCGCTTGATGCGGCTCATGCCGGACAGGTGACGCGGCAGCTCGCCGATGCGTAGCTCAGGGCCGTAGGCGCAATAGCGCAGTTTGGAATGGGCGAGGTACAGGTAGTTACGGCGCTCCATGACGTGGTCGGAAAACTCGTTGCCCAGCGCGTAGCCGAGGCGGTACGGCTGGCCGTCGTCGCCGATGACGTAGAGGCCGGTCAACTCGGGCTCTTCGCCTGCGTCTTCGGCAAACGGCGGCACCGGGAAGTCCGCGCCGGGACGCACGACGATGCTGCCGTCGCCTTTGTAGAACCACTCCGGCTGCGCGCCGACCTGGCCTTGGGCGGGTTTGCCGCCTTCGATGCCCCATTTGAAGATTTTCATGGTGTCGGTCATGCCCGCTTCGACCTCACCGTCATGCTGGTGCATCTTGTCGCGAGCCGAGGCGCTGCCCAGATGGGTCAGACCGGTGCCGCTGATCAGGCAGTGGGCCGGGTCTTCGTGGTCCAGCGGCGGGAGGACCTGGCCGTTTTGCAGCAAGGCTAAGTAATCAGGACCAGACTCGGTGCCGCGTTTGCTGACTTCGGTTTGCAGAGAGTGTTGGCTGCGAATGGCGGCCAGGGCCAGTTCGCGGGTGCTGGTGGTATTGCGAACGACGTTGACCTGCGCACCTTCGACAACGCCGACCTGGCGTTGTCCGGTGCTGTTTTCGAATTGGATCAGGCGCATTGTTTGTCTCCAGAAGCCGGTCTTTCAAAAACACACGTGACGATCCTGTGGGAGCGAATTCATTCGCGATTCGGTTTTACATTCAAAACACTTGTGTCGGATGTGCCGACCTCTCGCGAATGAATTCGCTCCCACAGAGTGAGATGCGCCCGCCGCGCAATCGCAGGCGGGCGACGTTTGCTCATCACTCGATAATGTTGAACTCGCTCAGATACTCTTCCGAGATCTCCAGCCCCAACCCCGGCTTGTTGTCGTCCAGCTGGATGTAGCCGTTGACCGGCGCAGGCTCGCCTTTGAACACGTAGTAGAACAGCTCGTTGCCGACCTCGACGTCGAACACCGGGAAGAACTCGGACATCGGCGAGGCGGTGGTGGACATGGTCAGGTGGTAGTTATGCATCTGACCGGCGTGAGGAATGACCGGCACCGACCAGGCTTCAGCCATGGCGTTGATCTTGCGCGCAGCGGTGATGCCGCCCACGCGGTTGGTGTCGTACTGGATCACGTCGACCGCGCGGCGTTCGAGCATGTCTTTGAAGCCATACGAAGTGAACTCGTGCTCGCCGCCAGAGATCGGCATGATGCCCATCTTCTTCAGCTCGATGTAGCCTTCCAGGTCGTCGGCAATCACCGGTTCTTCAAGCCAGCGCGGTTCGAATTCAGCCAGTTTCGGCAACATGCGACGGGCGTATTCCAGGGTCCAGCCCATGTAGCACTCCAGCATGATGTCCACATCGGGACCTGCCAGTTCACGCAGCGCGCGCACTTGTTCGATGTTACGACGCATGCCTGCCGGGCCGTCTTTCGGGCCGTAGCCGAAACGCATCTTCATCGCTGTGAAGCCCTGGCTCAGATAGCCCTGCGCTTCTTCCAGGAACAGGTCCAGATTGTCGTTGGCGTAGAGCTTGGAGGCGTAGGTCCAGATCTTCTCTTTGGTGCGGCCACCGAGCAGTTTGAACACCGGCTTGTTGACGGCCTTGCCCATGATGTCCCAGATGGCGATGTCGATGGCCGAAATGGCCGCCATGCCGATGCCTTTGCGGCCCCAGGCGTGACTCTGGCGGTACATTTTCTGCCAGATGTATTCGTTGTCGAACGGGTCTTCGCCAATGGCGATCGGGGCCAGGTAGGTGTCGATGATTTCCTTGGCCACGCGAGGTGCGAGGGCGCAGTTACCAATGCCGACGATACCGTTGTCGGTCTCGACTTCCACCACCAGCCAGCCGTGGAAACGGAAGGAGCCCATCGCGTCGCCGCGCTCGAACAGGATGTCGCTGGCGTTGGTGCAGAAGTGCGCTTGTGGTGGAACGACCTTGCCTTTCCATTCGAAGACGCGGGTACGGATTGCCTTGATTTTCATGGGTGCGATTCCTTGATTGCTACTTCAGGATTTGAGTTCAGCCGACCTGTGCGCAGGTCAGCGGAGTGGGAGCGTTCGGGGTGTCTTGCTGCTTCAAACGAGCGATCAAAATGGCGCCGAGAATGCCAACCGCCGCCAGGGCAAACATGCCTGCGCGCGGGTCGCCATAGCTGGCTTCCATGATGGTTTTCAGGTTCGGCGCGACGAAGCCGCCGAGATTGCCGATGGAGTTGATCAACGCAATGCCGCCTGCCGCTGCGGCGCCGCTCAGGTAGTTGGTGGGGATGGTCCAGAACAGCGGTTGCACGGCAACGAACCCGGCCGCCGCGAAGCAAAACGCGATCACCACCGGCACCGTGCTCGTGCCCAACGCCGAGGCGGCGATACCCAACGCGGCCATGGTCAACATGCACACGGCGAGACGACGGTGCAGGCCAGTACGGTCGGCGTAACGGGTGATCAAGCGAGTGACGATCAGCGCGCAGACCCACGGGATCGCCGTGATCAGGCCAACGTTGAGACCCACGTGGCCGTCGCCCAGACCCGCAATGCGGGTCGGCAAGTAGAACACCACGCCGTACACACTCATCTGAATGGTGAAATACGCCACGCAGAACTTGAGCACGCGACCGTTGCGCAGAGCACTCAAGAAACCGTGCGGGCTGGCTTTCTTCTTCGAATCTTCTTCAGCCAGGGCACTGCTCAGCGCATGCTTTTCTTCATCGCTCAACCAGCGAGCCTGCGCCGGGCGGTTGACCAGATAGAAGTACGCCGCGATGCCCACGGCCGACGCCATCAGGCCCTCGACGACGAACAGCCATTGCCAGTTGGTCAGGCCGAACACGCCGTGGAAGTCCAGCAACCATCCCGACAGCGGGCTGCCAAAGACCAGCGCCAGCGGCAGGCCGAAGTAGAACAGGCCCAACGCCTGGCCACGGCTTTTCGACGGGAACCAGTAGGTGAGGTAAAGGATGATGCCGGGGAAGAAACCGGCTTCGGCCACACCCAGCAGGAAGCGCAGGACGTATAAGGTCTGGGCGTTGTGGGCGAACATCATTGCCGCCGAAACCAAACCCCAGGTGACCATGATCCGGCACAGCCAGACCTTGGCGCCGAGCTTGTGCAGCATGTAGTTGCTGGGCACCTCGAAGAAGGCATAACCGATGAAGAAGATGCTCGCGCCAAACGCGAACGCCGCATCGCCCAGACCGGTATCAGCGGCCAGCGCGGCTTTGGCAAAGCCGACGTTGGAACGGTCGATGAAGGCCAGGATGTACATGAGAATCAGGAAAGGCAGCAGGCGGAGCCGGCTTTTGGAAATGGCCCGATCAAGAGCCTGAGCAGAAACAGGAGCTGTCATCTGTGTGTTCCTCGGTGCCCGCTACCCCGCATGAGACGGGACAGGCTTTTTGTAGTTGTTATTCGATGCGTCTGGCGCTGGCGCTGCGCGTCGATGGGGTGAATTTAGCCAGCCGGAACGGGGCACGGCTAATCACTTATGCGTATCCAGTGATAGCTACAGGTGATCACTTAGAAAGCATTTAGATACGTAGGGTTATAGGGCGGTGAGAGCTGCCTTCCGCAGAATCGCGCCGATCATGAATCCACGGTGCGACACACATCTCTGTGGGAGCCGGCTTGCTGGCGAAAGCGGGGTTTCATTCAACATTGATTTATCTGACCCGACGCATTCGCCAGCAAGCCGGCTCCCACGCCTTCGGCAGAAGCTATATATCCGCGATCAAAAAACCGCAGGCAAAAAAAAACCGCAAAGCGCTCATCACACCTTGCGGCAAAAACATGGGCTGTTGCTGTAGAGCTCAGCGGGTCAAACGTTGCTCTGCCCCATCCGGCAGGCAATCTCGAACGCCTGGCGAATCGCGCCGACATTCGCCTTGCCCTTCCCGGCAATATCGAAAGCCGTCCCATGGGCAGGCGTGGTAATCGGGATCGGCAAGCCGCCCTGCACCGTCACGCCGCGCGAGAACCCCATCAACTTGATCGCGATCTGGCCCTGGTCGTGGTACATCGTCACCACCGCGTCGAACGCGCTGGCATCGCCCTGTACTTTCAAGAAAATCGTGTCCCCCGGATACGGCCCGTCAGCGTTGATGCCTTGTTCCTGCGCGGTTTTCACCGCTGGACCAATGATGTCCAGCTCCTCGCGGCCAAACGAACCGTTGTCGCCGTTGTGCGGATTCAAGCCGCACACACCAATGCGTGGCGCCTTCAGGCCGTTGCGCTTGAGGGCGGTGTCGATCAAGCGAATCGCCTCGATCACCCGCTCCTGACTCAACATCCCCGGCACCGCCGACAACGCCACGTGAGAGGTCACGCGGGAAGTCCACAAATTGTCCAGCACATTGAATTCACAGAACGGCCCGTCGAAACCCAGCAACTCGGCAAACCAGTGCAGTTCATCGTTGTGGGCCATGCCCGCCATGTGCAACGAAGTCTTGTTCAGCGGCCCGAACAACACAGCGTTGGTGGTCTTGGCGGCTGTCAGCTCAAGGGCGACTTTCAGCGTGTCCAGCGAGTAACGACCGCCGATGACACTGGCCTCACTGCGCGGGAATTCGCCCACGGCATCGCCCCGAAAGTTGTAAAAGAGCGGCGTGTCATCGGTGAAATCCAGCGCATCCAGCGACTCGATCTGCCGATACGGAAACGACAGCCCCGCGATGTCCATGCCCCTACGCATCTCGCTCTCATCGGCGATCAGCACGACGTGAGCCTGACTGCGCACTTTTTCATCGCTGAGCAAGCGAGCGATCAATTCCGGCCCAATGCCCGCCGGGTCGCCGAGCACCATCGCAATACGGGTTTTGTTCATGCCTGACTCCTCATCTGTTCCTGCCGTGGACGGGCCAAGGCACACGGCTCACAACGGTAAATGCGTTGCGCGTTGCTGTAGAAAAGACGCTCCTGATCGGCACGGGGCAGATCACGAACGATGTGTTTGAAACCGCTGTAGATGTCGTCGAACGAGCCGCACAGGCTGTCGACCGGAAAGTTGCTGGCGAACATCGCGCGCTCGGCGCCGAACATGGCGATGATCTCGCGCACGATCCAGGCGTTGTCTGCGGCGCTCCAGCGTCTGCCAGGCAAACCCAGCCCGGAGATCTTCACCACGACGTTAGGCTGCTCGGCCAGTCTCGACATCGCTGCATGCCACCCGGCAAGCCCTTCAACGCTGCGATCCGAGGGTAAGCCCGCGTGGTTGAGGATCAGTGTGGTCTGGGGAAAGTCCCGTGCCAGCCACTCGGCTTCCGGCAAGTTCCACCACGGGGTTTGCAGGTCAAAACGCAAGCCCAGTTCATGCAGCGTCGCGTAACTGCGGCGCCAGTGCTCATCACTCATCAGCGTGCGTAGCTTACCCACTTGCTCAGGTGATGTCGGGCCGCCCGGCTTGTGCCGCACACTGCGCACGCTGGAGAACAACGCCTGCTCAGCCAACAGTGAAGTCGCTTCGGGATGATCGAGCCACGCCTGCGCCACGACCGCGTTGGGCACGCCGTAGCGCGCGGCGATTTGTTCAATGAAACGGGTCTCGCCAATCGGGTCAGTCGGGTCCCATTCGGTCTCGACGTAAACGGTCTGCACCACGTTGTGCTCGCCTGCATCGGCGAAGTATTCCGGTGGCAAATAGCGACGTTTGATCGCCGAGTAATCGCCGTAGCGAAACGGGATGTTTGCCCCCTCCGCCAACCAAGGGTGATAGTTGGCCTGCGGGTCCCAGAAGTGATGATGAGCATCGACAATCGCTCCGTTGTAGACCGCCTCAGACATGGTTCACCTCCTGCTTGCCGTCGAGACCGATCAGCAACGTGGCAAGGACGAACAGCGCTGCGCAGATCGCGAAGAAGCCCAGCACCGCGCCGAATCCACCGAAGAATTGCAGGATCAGGCCGACCAGAATCGGCACGAAGATGCCACCGATGCTGCCCGCCAGGTTCATCACGCCGCCGATCAAACCAACGCGAGCCGGAGCCGCGAGCAACGCCGGGAAGCTCCAGTACAGGCTGCCCCACATCAGGAAAAACGCGGTCATCGCCAACAGTGCGACGGCTGCAATCGGGTCACTCAACTGTGGCAGTACCAGCAGCGCGCCAAGAGCAATCACGCCGGAGAACGTCAGCAGCCCCTTGACCGCCACGCCACGGCGCACGCCTTTGCGAATCAAGCCGTCGCAGAGGAAACCGCCAGTCAGCGAACCGAGCGAGCCACAGATGAAAATCACAAAGGTCGCGAAGCCGATTCCCTTGATATCGAAGCCGCGCGCTTGAGCCAGATAACTCGGCCCCCACGTCAGCAGACCGAAATACACCATCGCCCACGTCGAACGCCCCACCAGCAGGCCGACCAGCGAACGCCCCGCAATGCCCAGCCCTTTGACCTTGGCCTTCGCCGCCTCGGCTGCCGTGGTTTCACGACCAGCGTTGATCTTATCCAGCTCCGCTTCGTTGACCTGCGGATGCACCGACGGATCGTCACGCAGATAACGCCACGACACCCAGCCCAACAGCAGCGTCGCCACACCGGCAATCACAAAGGCCGAACGCCACGAATCTAGCGAAACGATCAAATAAGCGATGATCAGCCCGCCCAGCGCCACGCCCAACGGGCTGCCACTGTCCATCATCACCGCGCCGCGACTGCGCTCGCTCGGCGCCAGCCACAACGAAATCAGCTTGCCGCCCGACGGAAACAGCGGCGCTTCAGCAGCACCGAGGAACATCCGCGCAAACAGCAGCGAAGCGCCGCCCGTGGCGAACCCGGCCAACACCTGAAACGTGCCCCACAAACCGGTGGACCAGGTGATCACACGGCGCGGCCCAAAGCGGTCGATCATCCAGCCGCCGGGAATCTGCAACAGCGCGTAGGCCCAGAAAAAGCTGCTCAAAATCAGCCCCTGCATCGCAGGCGAAAGGGTGAATTCCTTGGCGATGGTCGGCATCGCAATCGACAGCGACACCCGGTCGATCAGGTTGACCATCGTTAGCACAAAAATGATTGCGAAGATGCGCCACCGCACCGTGCTGGCCCGGGCGGCACTGGCAACGCTTGACGTAGGGGATGCGAAGGAATCGCCCGTTGCGGACAGGGGCACATCGGCGCTGCTGCGAGCCATGGGTGCGTACCTCGATGTTGTTGTTTTTATTGTCGACGCCCTGCCAGAAGTGCGCCGGTCATGGCAGCCACTATCGGAGGTGCAGCGATAACCGTCTAATCAAAGCTGGAAATACGGTGATAGCTGGAGGATATAGCACGCGTGAGGTTTGGTGATTGCAGACCGCAACGCTCGCTTTGGCTTTGGCCCTTCATACACAGATAGCAAAAGCGAACGGCAGGGACAGGGGCAGAGGCAGCCAACGGCAACGGCAACGGTTTCCGATAGCGAGACTCTCGACCATGGAAGCTCTAATAGTCCTTAAATATTTCTAGATATTGCGAATAAGCCCATAATCGGATCTTCCAATCCCGACGCCAGCGTTCTCTAGATGTCAGACCCGACTGCACCGTCCAGCGCATCCGAACAGCCCTCTCAGCCCCTCTCGCCCACGCGTCGCTTCAAGCGCCCGCGCTGGCGGCAATGGCGCCAGCGGTTCGCATTCTGGGTGGGTGCACTACTGACGGGGCTGGTCGCACTGGCTTTTGCGTGGCTGGCGGATGAGGCATTTGTGCTGTTCAAACGCACCCTCGATGTCAGCCGTTGGCTGCCCGTGTTGATCACCCCGCTGGGCTTCGGCTTGCTCGCCTGGGTCACCAATCGCTGGTTCGGCAATGCGCGGGGCAGCGGTATTCCTCAGGTGATCGCCGCCTTGGAGTCACCCTCTCGACGCTTTCGTGCTCAGGTCCTGGCGCTGCCAGTGGCCGCAGTGCGCATGTTCTTCACCCTCGGTGCGCTGCTGGTGGGCGGGTCCGTCGGTCGTGAGGGCCCCACCGTTCACGTCGGCGCAGCGGTGATCTATGCGTTCGGACGGCAACTGGGGCTGCATGGCCGAAATACCACCGCTGGGCTGATTCTCGCCGGGGGCGCCGCCGGTATCGCAGCAGCTTTCAACACACCGTTGGCGGGTATCGTGTTCGCTATCGAGGAACTCAGCCGAACCTTTGAACAACGCTTCAGCGGGCTGGTGCTGACCGCCGTGCTGATTGGTGGCGCGGTCACGCTGGGATTGATGGGGCACTACGCCTATTTCGGCGACATCAGCGGCGGCCTGCCCACCGGCTGGGGCTGGAGTGAAATTCCCGCCTGCGCTTTGCTCGGCGGCGGGTTGGGCGGGCTGTACGTCAAGCTGGTTCTACCGAGTCAAACGGGCTGGTTGGGGCGCATGGCCCAATTACGCGGACGCTTTCCGGTGCGTTTCGCTGCGACGTGCGGACTGCTACTGGCGATACTGGGACTGATCTCGGGAAACCACGTCTACGGCACCGGCTATGAAGAAACCCGCGCCCTGCTGGAAGGCCATCCCATGACCGACAGCGGCTTTCTGTTGTGGAAGTTTCTGGCCAACGTTGTTTCGTATCTGGCTGGCATTCCAGGCGGTCTGTTTTCGCCTTCGCTGAGCATTGGCGCTGCATTCGCTCCTCTGCTTTCGCTGCTACCCGACGTTAATCCCCAAACCTGTGCCTTGCTCGGAATGGGCGGCTATCTCGCCGGTGTGACCCGTTCTCCGCTGACGGCCTCGGTGATCGTGCTGGAGCTGTCCCACAGCCCGGATCTGGTGATTCCAATGCTCGCTGTCGCCGTTCTGGCGTCAGCCATTTCCGGCTGGATCATGCCGGTCTCGCTCTATCACGCGCTGGCAAAGCAGGTGCTGGACAAGGTCGCGCCGATCACGACGCGCTAGCGCCTGGAGGAGTGAGCTTGCTCGCGATTGCGCTTCATCAGACATAGTTGCACCCACAGCTCCACCGCTATCGCGAGCAAGCTCACTGCTACCGAAAAGCGGCGCACACCAATTGTCCCCAAATTCGAATCAGTGAGTTCGAATTCTGCTGGATTGTTAGCCGATCCAACCTCCCCTAAAGTTCACCCCATGCCGCAGCCAATGAGCACAACGCCACGGCCGGCGCCGATTTCAAACCTACTCTTTCGGCTCAAAAAGGAATGCACACATGACTACTTACAAGCGCCTGGACAAGAACGACGCCGTACTGCTGCTGGTTGACCACCAAACCGGTTTGATCTCGCTGGTACAGGATTTCTCGCCAAACGAGTTCAAGAACAACGTGCTGGCCCTGGCCGATTGCGGCAAGTTCTTTGACCTGCCGACGATCCTGACCACCAGCTTCGAATCCGGCCCGAACGGCCCACTGGTCCCTGAGTTGAAAGAGATGTTCCCGGATGCGCCTTACATCGCTCGCCCTGGCCAGATCAACGCCTGGGACAACGAAGATTTCGTGAAAGCGATCAAGGCCACTGGCCGCAAGCAACTGATCATTGCCGGTGTGGTGACTGACGTGTGTGTGACGTTCCCGACGCTGAGCGCGTTGGCGGAAGGCTTCGATGTGTTCGTGGTGACGGATGCGTCGGGCACCTTCAACGAGGGTGTGCAGCAAGCGGCGTGGAATCGCATGTCGGCAGCCGGTGCGCAGTTGATGAACTGGTTCGCCGTGGCCTGTGAGCTGCACCGCGACTGGCGCAACGACATCGAAGGCCTGGGCAACCTGCTGTCCCAGCGCATTCCGAACTACCGTAACCTGATGAACAGCTACTCGGCGCTGACGGCTGCCAAGAAGTAACTTCACCCCAAAGTAATCTCCCCCAAGGCAAAGGGCGGGCATTGTGCCCGCCCTTTTTGTTGTATCCAAAAACTCTCTGGTAGACGGGAAACCTGTAGGAGCCGCCTTGGTGGCGAATGCGGTTGACCAGCCCAGATAGAATCTCCCACAGGTCCGAATTTAGCGCCCCGACCGATAACCCCAGGCTATCGGTGTATGTGATGTTTTGAGTAGACGCGACATGGCAACTTTCCCACACTCCTCGCACGGCTGATCACAACGATGGCCACTCATAACAACTACAAAAACGAGGATCACCATGCGAACCGCCTCCTTCCGACGCGCGTCCCGTTTGCTGTTTGGCTGCACATTCATGTGTGCCGCAGCCCTTCCCACCTTCGCTCAAGCCGCCTGGCAACCTGACAAGAACGTCGAGATCGTCGTGGCCGGTGGCCCCGGTGGCGGCACGGATCAGTTGGGTCGCCTGATTCAATCGATCATCAGCACCCACAAACTGCTGGACGTGAACACCGTGGTCCTGAACAAGGGCGGCGGCAACGGCGCGGAAGCCTTTCTCGACATGAAGGTCTCCAAAGGGGACGCCGACAAACTGGTGATCGCGACCAACAACATTTACCTGCTGCCGCTGGTGTCCAAGCTCGGCTACGAATGGCAGGAACTGACCCCGGTGGCCGCCGTGGCGGAAGACGACTTCATCCTCTGGACCTACAAAGACGCGCCCTGGAAAGACGCCAAAAGTTTCTACGAGGCGGTCAAAACCGACCCGTCGCGCATGAAAATGGGCGGCAGTCAGTCCAAAGACGTCGATCAGACCCTGACCCTGCTGCTCAACCAGACCAACAACACCAAGCTGGTTTACATCCCGTTCAAGAGCGGCAGCGAAGCCGCGACCCAACTGGCCGGCAAACACATCGCCGCCAACGTCAACAACCCCGCCGAAAGCATCAGCCAATGGCGCGGCGACCAGGTACAGCCACTGTGCGTGTTCAGTAAAGAACGCATGGCCTACACCGAAAAAGTCGCGGGCGACAAATCCTGGGCCGACGTGCCTACCTGTCAGGAAGCCGGTCTGGGTATTGATCAGTACCGTTTCCCACGCACCATCTTCATGCCCGGCAATGTCAGCGCCGAACAGCGCGCGTTCTATATCGACCTGATGCGCAAAGTCTCGGAAACGCCGGAATTCAAGGCTTACGTGACACAAAACGCGCTGGTGCCGACCTTCCTCGAAGGCGATCAACTGACCGCCTACATCGAGAAAGACACCGCCCGCGTCACCCCGGTATTCAAGGAAGCCGGCTGGCTGCGCAACTGACCTGCCCTGCTGCCACGCCCCTGTGATTGCAGGTCGCGGCAGCGATTCGCTGGAGGTGTTTATGTCTGATTCTTCCCGTTCAGCCTCACTGGTGGGCACCCGCTGGGTCGAGATTGGCCTGGCGTCGTTCACGCTGTTGATCGGCGCGGTGGTGATGTTCGGCAGTATCGAGCAAGGCATCGGCTGGGGTGATGCCGGTCCTGAGCCCGGGTATTTCCCGTTTTATATTGGGCTTTTGCTGGCGACGGCGAGCCTGGCTAACGCCGTGCTGACATTGATTCGCTGGAAGCCGCTGAACATCAGCTTCGTCAGCCGGGGCGAGTTTCGGCAGGTGCTGTCAGTGTTCATCCCGATTGCCCTGTTCGTCTGCGCAATGCCCTTCACCGGTATCTACATGGCCTCGGCGGTGTTCATCGCCTGGTTCATGTGGCGTGACAAAGTGCGCGCAAAGCCTTACGGGCTGCTGATGATCGGCTGCGTTTCGGTTGGCGCGGTGGTCGCCAGTTACCTGATCTTCGATCTGTGGTTCAAGGTGCCGCTGGACGCAGGCCCCGTGGGAGATTGGGTCGCCATGGCCGGGAGGTCGCTGAAATGAGCGAGTTCGATTCTCTGCTGCAAGGCATGAACCTGATCCTCACGCCCGGTCACATCGGGTTGATGGTCGTGGGCGTGCTGCTGGGCATTCTGGTCGGCGTGCTGCCAGGCCTCGGCGCCCCGAACGGCGTGGCTTTACTGCTGCCGATCACCTTCACCATGTCGCCGGTCTCGGCGATCATTCTGCTCTCGTGCATGTATTGGGGCGCGCTGTTTGGCGGGTCGATTACCTCGATTCTGTTCAACATTCCCGGCGAACCGTCGTCGGTGGCGACGACCTTCGATGGCTACCCGATGGCCCGCGAAGGCCGCGCTGCCGAAGCCCTCACTGCCGCCTTCAGCTCGGCGCTGATTGGCGCGTTGGCGGGCGTGATGCTGCTGACGTTCCTCTCGACTCGCATCGCCGAATTCGCCATGACCTTCAGCTCACCGGAGTTTTTCGCGGTGTACCTATTGGCCTTCTGCACCTTCATCGGCATGAGTAAGAACCCGCCGTTGAAAACCGTGGTGGCGATGATGATTGGTTTCGCGATGGCGGCAGTAGGCATGGACACCGTGTCCGGCAACCTGCGCCTGACCTTCGATCAACCGGTGCTGATGACCGGCATCAGTTTTGAAGTGGCGGTGATCGGCCTGTTCGGCATCGGCGAAATCCTGTGCACCGTCGAGGAGGGCTTGGTGTTTCGCGGCGAACATGCGCGCATCACGCCGATGGTCATCCTGCGCACCTGGGCAAAGCTGCCGCGTTACTGGTTCACCATTTTGCGCAGCACGATCGTCGGTTGCTGGATGGGCGTGACACCCGGTGGCCCGACCGCCGCGTCGTTCATGAGCTATAGCATCGCGCGGCGTTTCTCGAAGAACCGCGACAACTTCGGCAAAGGCGAAGTTGAAGGCGTGATCGCCCCGGAAACCGCCGACCACGCCGCAGGCACCAGCGCGTTGCTGCCGATGTTGACGCTGGGCATTCCCGGATCAGCCACGGCAGCGGTCATGCTCGGCGGCCTGATGATCTGGGGGCTGCACCCCGGCCCGACGCTGTTCGCCGAGCAGCATGATTTCGTCTGGGGCCTGATCGCCAGCATGTACTTGGGCAACGTGGTCAGCCTGCTGGTGGTGCTGGCGACGGTGCCGCTGTTCGCCTCGATCCTGCGCATCCCGTTCTCGATCATTGCGCCGATTATCATCATGGTCTGCGCCATCGGGGCATATTCGGTGCACAACTCGATGTTCGACGTGCTGCTGATGTTGGGCTTTGGCGCGCTGGGTTATCTGTTCAAGAAACTCGGCTACCCGATCGCCCCACTGGTGCTGGCTGCGGTGCTGGGCGACAAGGCCGAAGACGCGTTTCGCCAGTCCATGCTGTTCTCGGACGGACAACTGGGCATCTTCTGGTCCAACCCGCTGGTGGGCAGCCTGACCACCACCGCATTGCTGATGTTGTTCTGGCCGATGATTTCCAGTGGCATCAAAGCCGCATTCGGCTGGCGCAATCGCCATGCAATCAAGGCGAAAACGCTGTGATGGCACGCAACGCTGGAAATGCCTTGCAGTTCTTGTCAGGCTCGCCGCAAACAACAATGCGAGCGAGCCACATGACCCGAATTCCCGACGCCAGTGTTATCCACAGCCGCCTGCGCCTGCGCCAGCTGCGGTTGATGCTGGCGTTACAGGAGTTCGGCTCGCTGCGCCGTGCCGCCGATAACATCGGCATGACCCAACCGGCGGCGACCAAGATGCTGCATGAGGCCGAGGACCTGCTCGGCGTCGAACTGTTCGAGCGTCTGCCGCGAGGCATGCGCCCGACGCCGTTCGGGGAAACCGTCATCTATTACGCGCGCATGGTGTTCGCCGAACTGAGCGGCATGCGCGAAGAACTGGTGGCGCTGGAATCCGGCAACCTGGGCCGCGTGGCAGTCGGCGCGATTCCGGCGCTGGCCTCGGGTCTGCTGACGCGCACCATCGCCACGTTGAAGAAAAGCCACCCGCGCCTGTCGATGAGTATTCAGGTCGACACCAGCGACGTACTGGTTCAGGCCTTGTTGCAAGACCAACTCGACGTGGTCCTGGGCCGGATTCCCGGCGGCGCTCGCGCTGAAGAATTGCAATTCGACAGCCTCGGCGAAGAAGCCTTGTGCGTCATCGCCGGTGCACAGAACCCGCTGGTCAACGTCAAGGGTCTGAGCTGGGCCACCCTGCAAAACGAGACATGGGTGTTGCAACAACACCCCAGTCCCATGCGCGCGATCATCAATCAGGTGTTCCACAACGCGCGGGTCGACGTACCGAACAGCATCGTCGAAACCACGTCGATCATGACCCTGCTTTCGCTGGTGCAACAAACCGACATGCTCGGCGTCACCCCGCTGTCCGTTGTCGAAGACTACGCCGGTCGCGACCTGCTGGCCGTCCTGCCCATCGACTTCGAAGCACGCCTGCCACCTTATGGACTGATTACCCGACGTCATCGGATTCAGTCCTCGGCGATGCAGGCGTTCATCAATTCGGTGAAGGCAGAACAGCCTGATTTGTAGGATTTTTGAACCCTGTACCTAGGACCATTCTGATTTTGCCGAAACTGCCGCCCCAATCATCGTAAGGCCCGCGCCGTTTACCTATCCTCGCCCGCTTCAGGGTAATGGCGCGGTTCACCTCCAAAAACCTCGACATCATTGAAGGGTATTTGCCCAATTGCCGAAGTGTCATCAACACAAAAAGCCTTTGGGGAGGAGGCATTAGAGGTCGGCATATACGACTCAGCATGATATTCGCCACTATGTGGATGCCTGAAATCATGTATCGCAGAGGTGACATCACTAAAATGCACACCTGAGCATCCCTCTCTATCTACGGCGACGCATTTGGGCACTTAACATTTGGCTCTTTATTAACTGCGGCTCATTGGCAGCTTTGACCTGTTCAATGGAATTACTCCGGTAACCCACGGCTCAGAGCGCATTCAACCTGTTTGAATGCGTCCTGAACCATTCCTCACCTCTTCCCTCTTAAGTCCCGATACCAGACGACCGGCCATCCCCGCCGTCTACACTTCCTACACGACTCAAAGAGGGTTCCTACCATGCTCTGGAAAAAAGGACGTCGCAGTGACAACGTCGTCGACGCGCGCGACGACACTGGGGGTGGCGGTGGTCTGCGCCTCGGGGGCAAGGGGCTGGGGCTTGGCGGGATTGTGATCATCGTCGCCATTGGCCTGTTGACCGGCCAGGACCCGATGCAGATTCTCGGGCAGATCGCCGGGCAGATGGGCACGCAGCAGACCAGCGCCGTCAATCCGCAAACCCGTCAGGCGCCGCCCGCCAATGATGAACAGGCGGATTTCGTGCGGGCGATTCTGGGGGACACCGAGGATACGTGGCGGCAGATCTTTCAGCAGGGTGGCCATCAGTACAAAGATCCGACGCTGATTCTGTTCCGGGGCCAGGTGCAGTCGGCCTGCGGTTTCGCGTCATCAGCCAGTGGCCCGTTTTATTGTCCGGCGGATCAGCGGGTTTATCTGGACATGGATTTCTTCCGTGAAATGGCGCAGCGCTTCAAGGCGGCAGGGGATTTCGCTCAGGCGTACGTGATTGCACATGAAGTTGGCCATCATGTGCAGACCTTGCTAGGTGTTTCAGCTAAAGTTGACGCCGCCCGTCAGCGCGGAATGCGCATGGAGGGCGATAACGGTCTGCTGGTGCGTCAGGAGTTGCAAGCCGATTGCCTCGCCGGCGTTTGGGCCTATAACGCACAAAAGCGTTTGAACTGGCTTGAACCCGGTGATATTGAAGAGGCGCTGAATGCGGCCAACGCCATTGGCGATGACCGTTTGCAACAACAAAGCCAAGGGCGTGTAGTGCCTGACTCGTTCACTCACGGGACGTCTGCCCAGCGGGTTCGCTGGTTCAAGACAGGTTTTGCCCAGGGACAAATCAACCAATGCGACACGTTCGCCGCCAAGAGCCTCTGATCCTATGATGAAACCGCTTTCGATCCTGTTGTTGGGCACCCTGATGAGCGTTACCGCTCATGCTGCGGATCAGGCGGTCAAATCCATCAGCCCGGACCGGCTGCTGATCAATGGAACCTCCCAGGCCACGCTGGGGCTGAGCCAGAGCTGGGTGCGCCCCAGCCCGCAGATTCAGCGAGTGGTCATTGTGTTCCATGGCCGCCTGCGCAATGCCCAGACGTACCTGCGTAGCGTCGAGCGCGCCGCGAACCAGTCCAAGCAACGCTCGAAAACGCTGCTGATCGCGCCGCAATTCCTCGATGAGAAAGACATCACCGCGCACCATTTGCCAGAAAACATTTTGCGCTGGCATCGCAACGACTGGATGGCAGGCGACAAGTCGCTAGGGGCCAAGCCGATCAGTTCGTTCGTGGTGATCGATCATATCCTCAAGCGCCTGAGCGACAGCAAACTGTTCCCGAACCTCAAGGAAATCGTGATCGCTGGCCACTCCGGCGGTGCGCAGGTGGTGCAGCGCTACGCCGTGATCGGCGGCAAGGAAGACGCGTTGTTGAAGAAAGAAGGCATCAAGCTGCGTTACGTGATCGCCAACCCGTCGTCCTACGCCTACTTCGACGCGACCCGGCCTTTGCCGGTGAGCGCAGCGACCTGCCCGGCGTTCGACACCTGGAAGTACGGCATGAACAAGTTGCCGCCTTACGCGGGCAAAGACACGGCTGCCGAACTGGAAGCGGCGTATGTGAAGCGTGACGTCACGTACCTGCTGGGTGATCAGGACACCGACCCGAACCACCCGGCGCTGGACAAGGATTGCGGTGCTGAAGCGCAAGGGCCGTTCCGTCTGGTGCGTGGCCACAATTACTTCGATTACCTGACCAAACGTCACCCAGAAGGGATCAATCAGCGTTTGATCGAGGTGAAAGGCGTGGGTCACAACGGCGATGCGATGTTTACCTCGCCCGAGGGGCAAGCGGCGTTGTTCAAGGGGAATTGAAAACGTCCATCACAGTGTCGCGCCGATCGGCATTTGTCGATCCGACGCGATCATTGTAGGAGCCGGCTTGCTGGCGAAAGCGGTGTGTCAGTCGACATTGATGTTTCTGGACTGACGCTTTCGCCAGCAAGCCGCCCCCTACAGATTGCGTATTCCAATCAATTTCGAGGGTTAATCGAGCATTTCGCGCAGTACTGCACAATCCCGCGCATGCCAATCCGTCAATTCCGGCCACGGATTTTCCGGCAAATTGACCAGCACGGTATGCGTCCCCGCCGCCCGGCCACACGCCAGGTCGAACTGATAATCCCCCACCATCACCATCTGCGATGGCTCGACGTTCCAGGCCTCGGCCAGTTTCAGCAGCCCGTCCGGGTCGGGCTTTGGCGACGCATCGTCTCGCCCCATCACGTCGTCCACATGAAAACAGTCAGCGATGCCGATGGCTTCGAGGGTTACGTGAGCCAGCTCGCGGGCGTTGCGGGTCAAAATGCCCAACCGGTAACCCCGCCCAGCCAATTCGCGCACCAAGTCAACAGCGCCCGGCGCAGGCTTCGACGCGATGGCCAGTTCGCGTTCGTGCTCCAGCAACCACGCATGCTTGGCGGCAGCGACGTCGTGGGGGAGCGCGGCGAGGTGGGTCAGTATGTCATCTTCCAGAGGAATGCCCAGTGCCCGTTTGATCGCAGGAAAATCATGCACGGCAATGGTCAGGGTACCGTCCATGTCGAACACCCAATGCCGCAGTTGCGACAGACTCATGCCCAGTCCTTGCGATGGCGGATCAAGCCTTCCTGACTGACCGACGCAACCAGTTTGCCCGCGCGGTTATACACGCTGCCTCGCGAAAAACCACGAGAGTTGCCGGCCCACGGGCTGTCCATCGCGTAGAGCAACCAGTCGTCCGCACGCAGTTCGCCGTGGAACCACAGAGAGTGATCGAGGCTGGCGATCTGCATGTCCTTCTGCCAGACCGTCTTGCCGTGGGGCAGCAGCGAGGTGGTCAGCAGGTTGAAGTCCGAGGCGTAGGCGAGCATGTATTTGTGCAGCGCCGGGATGTCCGGCAGCGTGCCGTCGGCGCGAAACCACACGTATTTCACAGGATCCGTGGGCTTGGGGTTGTACGGGTCATTTTCGGTCACCGGGCGAAACTCGATGGGTTTCGGGCACAGCAACTTGTCTTTCATGTGCTCGGGGATCAGGTGCTCGCGCTGGCGCATCAATTCCAGTTCAGACGCCAGGTTTTCCGGACCAACCACTTGCGGCATCTGGCTCTGGTGTTCGAAGCCCTGTTCGTCGTACTGAAATGAAGCGCTGCACGTGAAAATCGGATTGCCTTTCTGGATGGCCGTCACACGACGGGTGCTGAAACTGCCGCCGTCACGCACCCGGTCGACCTGATAAACCACCGGCAAATGCGCATCGCCGGGGCGCAGAAAATAGCCATGCAACGAATGAACATGGCGTTCGTCTTCAACGGTCTTGCTCGCCGCCGACAGCGACTGGCCCAGCACTTGCCCGCCAAACAACTGACGAAAGCCCAAGTCCTGGCTGCGTCCACGAAAGAGGTTTTCTTCGATGGGTTCCAGGCTCAACAGCGACACCAGATCATCCAGCACGTGGCTCATTCAGGGCTCCTCATACACAGTCATCACAGGCAAATCCGGCCACGGACGCCGAACGGCGGCGAACGTGGCGATTGGGCGAAATGATACAAGATGTTTGCCGCGTGATTCGCGTTCATCACAAGGTCGCGAGCCATTGCTGGCGATTGATGCGATACAGCACGTGGGGCTTGAGCGGATGGCCGTGGGGCAGATTGGGATGATCGAAATCGTCAGCGGGGTTGTTCTGCATGCCGATGGCCTGCATGACTTTCTGCGACGGCAGGTTGCTGACGGCCGTGAACGAGACGATTTCGTCCAGCTCGACATGCTCGAAGCCACAGCCCAGCACCGTCCACGCCGCTTCGCTGGCGTACCCCAGCCCCCAATGCTCGCGCGCCAGACGCCAGCCGATTTCCACCGCCGGGGTAAAGCCCGCCTCGAAGCCCACCACATTCAGGCCGGTGAAACCAACGAATTCGCCCGTGTCCTTACGCTCCAGAGCCCACAGGCCGAAGCCATATTCGGCGAAGTGCCCACGAATGCGCCCGATCATCTTCGCGCTTTCCAGACGCGTCAGCGGCTGCGGAAAGTAACGCATCACCTGTGGATCGGCGCACATCTGCGCGAAGGTTGGCAAATCATCATCTCGCCATTGACGCATCAGCAGCCGCGGGCTGTTGAGCTCAAGTATCGGCTCCATCGAACATCTCCCCTGCCCCACCGCTCAAATGACCTAGCCGCTTATCAACGTCCTGATCAGCCTTCCGGCTGTGCGCTGACAGCCATAACTGGCAAGATCCCCTTTCGAATTCGACGCGTACCCTCTATGTCACTGCCGCTTATCTACCACGAAGATTACAGCCCGGCGTTTCCGCCTGACCATCGCTTCCCGATGGACAAGTTTCGCTTGTTGCATGACCACCTTATCGACAGCGGCCTGACCACGGATGCTCAATTGTTCCGCCCAGAGGTTTGTCCTGATGACATTCTGGCCCTGGCCCATGACCCGGCGTACATTCGGCGCTACATGGACGGCGACCTGTCCCGCGAAGACCAGCGTCGGCTGGGTCTGCCCTGGAGCGAAGACCTGGCCCGGCGCACCGTTCGGGCGGTGGGCGGCTCGCTGCTGACGGCAGAAAAAGCGCTTCAGCACGGCCTGGCCTGTCATCTGGCGGGTGGCACGCACCATGCGCATTACGACTACCCCGCTGGATTTTGCATTTTCAACGACCTGGCCGTCATCAGCCATTACCTGCTGCAAAGCGGCCACGTGGACAGGGTGCTGATCTTCGACTGCGACGTGCATCAGGGCGATGGCACTGCGCGGATTCTGGAGCACACCGAAGACGCCATCACCGTCTCCCTGCATTGCGAAAAAAACTTCCCCGCACGCAAGGCCCAGAGCGACTGGGACATTCCGCTGCCGATGGGCATGGGGGACGAGGATTACCTGAAGGTAGTCGATGACACGCTCAATTACCTCCTGCCGCTGTATCGACCCGACCTGGTGTTGTATGACGCAGGCGTCGATGTGCATAAAGATGATGCGCTGGGGTATCTGAAGCTGACTGACGAAGGCGTGGCGCGACGGGATGAGGCCGTGATGCGCCATTGCCTGGGACGAGACATTCCGGTGATGGGCGTAATCGGCGGCGGGTACAGCAAGGATCGTGAAGCGCTGGCGCGGCGGCATGGGATCTTGCATCACAGTGCACACCGGGTTTGGGTGTCGGAGGGGTTGTGAGTTTTCTCTTTGGCCTCACACGACCTTGTGGGAGCCGCCTTGGTGGCGAACGCAGTGTGTCAGTCAACAAATTCGCCACTGATACACCGCCTTCGCCAGCAAGCCGGCTCCCACAAATTCAGCGTCGATAACGAGATTAGAGTTCGGCGCGATCCCTGTGGGAGCCGCCTTGGTGCGGGTGGCGTTCGGACGAAGGTGTTTGACCAGGCAACATAGAATCTCCCACAAGTTTTGCGTGTAGAACACCATTGCTCACTTACCCACATCCGCTGTGGAGCGGCCTGTGGATAACCTGAGTGCAAGGCGTCAGACCCCATATTCCGCGCGGCTCGCGAAACGCTGTACGTTTTTTGCTCAATAGTTTTCCACAGCCCGCTCCTTTGTCACGGCGCTCGGGTAGAATGCGCGGCCTACTTCATCGATTCGCAGTTTCCCCATGACCTCAGCCACCTCCACTTCCCCTCAATCAGTCGCCATCATCGGAGGTGGCCCGGCGGGCTTGATGGCCGCTGAAGTGTTGAGCCAGGCGGGGTATCGCGTCGATCTCTACGACGGCATGCCATCGGTGGGGCGCAAGTTTCTGCTGGCGGGTGTGGGCGGCATGAACATCACCCACTCGGAGGCGTACCCGACGTTTCTGTCGCGCTATGCCGAGCGCGCGCCGATGATCGCCCCGCTGCTGCGCAGTTTCGGCGCTGAAGCGTTGTGCGAGTGGATTCATGGCCTGGGCATTCAAACCTTCGTCGGTAGCTCGGGCCGAGTGTTTCCCACCGACATGAAGGCCGCGCCATTACTGCGCGCCTGGCTCAAGCGCCTGCGCGAGAGCGGCGTGGTTATCCACACCCGCCATCGCTGGCTGGGCTGGAACGCTGACAACAGCCTGCGTATCGCCAGCCCCGAGGGAGAATTGGCGATCCAACCTGCCGCGGCCCTGTTGGCATTGGGCGGGGCCAGTTGGGCGCGCCTGGGATCAGACGGCGCCTGGCTGCCGTTGCTGGAACAACGTGGAATCGACATCGCGCGATTGCAGGCCTCCAACTGCGGGTTCGAGGTGTCAGCCTGGAGTGAACTGCTACAAAGCAAATTCGCCGGAGCACCGCTGAAAAACGTCGCCATGGGTTTGCAAGGGCGGACGTTGCGCTTAGGCGAATGCGTGATCACTCAGACGGGCATCGAAGGCAGCCTGATTTATGCGCTGTCGGCGCAGATTCGCGAGGCGATCAATCAACGGGGTTCGGCCACTGTCGAAATCGATCTGTTGCCGGGCAAGCGCCTGATGGACGTGGAAAAGGCCCTCGCAAAACCCCGAGGCTCGCGCTCGATGGCCAAGCACTTGCACAGTCAGCTGGGCATTGACGGGGTCAAGGCTGCACTGCTGCGAGAACTGACTTCGGCCGAGACCTTCACCGACTCCAGCCTGCTGGCCAAGGCGATCAAGGGGTTGCCATTGACACTGGTCCGACCTCGCCCGCTGGACGAGGCGATCAGCACCGCAGGCGGCGTGCCGTTCGAAGCGCTGGACGAGCATCTGATGCTCAGGTCATTGCCCGGCGTGTTCTGCGCAGGCGAAATGCTCGACTGGGAAGCCCCGACCGGCGGCTACCTGCTGACGGCCTGTTTTGCCAGTGGCCGCGCAGCAGGGCTGGGGATGGTGAGGCGGTTGCGCCACGGGTAAGGCAACTCACGCAATGCGGTCAATCTGCGGCTTCAACGATTGCACCGCTTCCGGTTTATCCACCGCCGTTTTGACCTTCGCCGAACCACCCACCACCCGCTTGCCCAGTTCGTAGCCTTTCATTTCGATGTACTTGTGAGCGAACGCCGCGAGGATCACGCTCGCCACCGCCACGCAGACCACAAAGATATCGTTGGCCAGTACGGAGCCGGTGTCCATGAAGCGCTGGCCGTCGATCATCGGCGCCAACTCCAGCCCTGTCACTTTTTGCGCCACGATGAAGATCGTCGACAGACAAAAGATCAAGGCCGCATGGGTCATGTAGATCGAATACGACAGCTTGCCCAGCAAGACGAACAGCCACGTTTTGAGCAGCGACGACACCAGCCCGCCTTCAAACGCGAACAACAACACCAGCGCACAGAACGTCAGGCTGCCAATGGGCGAGCGGAAATCGAAGTCGTTCATCACGATCCAGTACGTCGCGTACATCATGGCGCATTCAAGCACGGTCACCAGCCAGGGTCTAATCGTCCATTTGTCGCGAATCAACAGGTAGACCAGGTAGGTGATGTTGCCTGCGAAAAAGCACGACAGTCCAAGCATCGCCCGTTCCACCAGCGGCTCGTTTTCCGAAAAGATCAGGATGAAGGCCACCAGAGAAATGGCCGCAAACATCAGAAAACGGTTTCTCATCGAGAGCATGCACAGCCCACCGAACAGCATGTAGATGTAAAACTCAATGCTGATGGTCCACGACGGGTAGTTGAACGACATGGTTTCGGTAAGCGGCGTCCAGGCCTGAACCAGAAACAGGTTCGGCAGAATTTCCTTGGGTGCGAACAGCCCGGTGAACGGCACGTTATTCAGGTAGAAGCCTTTCTTGTAGGCCATCCAGCGCACAGTTTCGAACAGGATGAACACTGCCAGCATGACCAGATGCAGGGGGTACAGGCGAAAGACCCGAGAGATGAAAAAGGACTTGAACGAGAGGCCGGGCTTCATGCCATAAGTGTGGGCGAGCACGAAACCGCTGAGGACGAAGAAGAAATTGAGCAAGACCTCGTCGCGTCGAAAGAATGGCTGGGTGATAAAGCTGTCGACGACATGCAGGTGGAAAAACACAACCAACAACGCGCAAATACCTCTGAAACTGTCGAGAGTGGTAAATCGCTGAACAGGTTTCATAACGCAACTTCCGTACTGGTTTATGAAATCGCCACCGGGCCGAAGCTGGAGCCAGTACACGGTATTGGGTTCGACCAGCCCTCGATAGTTGAAATATTTCATCCCGGATACATTCACGTGAGGGAAAGTTGACGCCATGGATCGACTTCGCTGACTTTACAGTCACGCCAAGACGTATCAGTCGCGAAACGCCAGAAAATTGTCTCTGATGCAGCCTCCCCGAGCACGCCTATCCCCTGACGCCGTGCAGGTCCCTTACCACCGCCCCCGCAGAAATCAGCGCATCTGTGACAGATTGAAACAAAGGGCCGTCCTTGTTATCGCTGACATTTCTTACAGATTTTTCAGCCGCTGCCGATGCAGTCGTATATTTGATGGTTTCGCTGGCCTTCCATAACAAAAACCCTCCAGCTGACGACTTCGAACAATGGACATTCTGGAGAATTGCGATGAAGAGCTGGTTTGCGAATATCAGCGTCAACATGAAACTGGCCCTCGGGTTCGGCGTTGTACTTGTCTTTACGGCCTTGCTTGCGCTCATTGGCTGGACCAGCCTGGGTAACATGACCTATCGCAGCGAACGCGTGGCCGATATCACCAGGCTGGGCCACAAGCTGACGGATCTGCGCGTGACCCGCTTGCAGTACATGATCAGCAACGGCGATGAAGCGGTTGCGCAAAACGTGCAGACGGCGCTGGATGCCTACAAGGCCCAGCAGCAGTACCTGCTAAGCACCTTCAGCAACCCGCTGAACGTGCCGCCGATCAAAGCCCTGGGCGAGCAGATCAGCGCTTATCAGACCTCGCTGAACAAAATGCGCGAGGGCTACAAAACCAGCGCCAAGGTCAGGGCCGACATGGGCGTCGATGCCGTGAAAGCCGCTGACCTGATCGCCGCGATCAACGACGACGTCATGAAGCTGGACCCCACTGACGAGCGCCGCTTCCAGCAATACCAGACCATCATCAAGGCCAAGGAAGACGTGATGCTGGTGCGCTATGAAGTGCGCGGCTACACCGGCAATGTCACGGCCAAGACAGAAGAGGCGGCCCAACGCCAACTGGCTGCGGCCATCAGCGGCCTGGATCAGCTCAACGCGACCTTCAGCGGCACTCAGGCGGACCGCCTCAAGCAACTGGAAGCGTCGTTGATCGGCTATCGCAACTCGGTGCAAGGCTTCAAAGTCGCCAACGACAACATCAACGCCGCCCGTGCCGAGATGACTGAAGAACAGGCGAACATTGTCAAGCTCAGCCAGCAACTGATCGATATCCAGAACTCGCTGGGCGAAGCAGATACCCGTCAGGCCCGCACACTGCAGATCGGCGGCACCCTGCTCGCTCTGATTCTGGGCGCGTTTGCAGCGGTGATCATTACTCGCCAGATCACCCGTCCGTTGCAGGAAACCCTGGCCGTGGTCGACCGTATCGCATCGGGCGATTTGACCCGCGACCTGGTCGTCACCCGCAAGGACGAGTTGGGCGTGCTGCAACAAGGCATCCAGCGCATGGGCGCGACCCTGCGCGACCTGATCGGCGGCATTCGCGACAGCGTCACTCAAATCGCCAGCGCCGCTGAAGAGCTGTCCGCCGTCACCGAACAGACCAGCGCAGGCGTGAACAGCCAGAAAGTCGAAACCGATCAGGTGGCCACCGCCATGCACGAAATGTCGGCCACGGTGCACGAAGTCGCGCGCAACGCCGAACAGGCTTCGGTGGCCGCGTCAGCCGCAGACATGGAAGCGCGTGATGGTGACAAAGTCGTGGGCGAGGCCATCGCGCAGATCGAGAAGCTGGCCAAGGAAGTGGTGCGCTCCACCGACGCCATGACCGTGCTGGAACAGGAAAGCGACAAGATCGGCAAAGTGATGGACGTGATCAAGGCCGTTGCCGAACAGACCAACCTGCTGGCCCTCAACGCCGCCATCGAAGCCGCCCGTGCTGGTGAGGCCGGACGTGGCTTTGCCGTGGTGGCCGACGAGGTTCGTGGCCTGGCTCAGCGCACTCAGCAATCGACCGAAGAAATCGAAGGCCTGGTCGCTGCCCTGCAAAACGGCACCCGCCAAGTGTCGGACATCATGCTCAGCAGCCGCAACCTGACCGACAGCAGCGTCGCACTGACCCGCAAGGCGGGCACTTCGCTGGAAAGCATTACCAACACGGTGTCCAACATTCAGGCGATGAACCAGCAGATCGCCGCCGCTGCCGAACAGCAAAGCTCGGTGGCCGATGAGATCAGCCGCAGTATCATCAACGTCCGCGACGTGTCCGAACAGACCGCCGCCGCCAGTGAAGAAACCGCTGCCTCCAGCGTCGAACTGGCCCGCCTGGGCAATCAGTTGCAGATGCTGGTCAGCCACTTCAAGGTCTGACACAAAAACGCCGCGCCCGGAAATGCAGTCCGGGCGCGGCTTTTCCGATCGTTCCCTCGCTCCGCGTGGGAATGCAGCCCACGACGCTACGCGTCGCTATGAACTGCCTGCGGTGGCGTCGTTGAAACCGCCGCCAGCAAGCGGAGCGCCGCCCGGCCGGACTGCTACAAGGCCCGTATTTGCCGCACACCCGTGTGGTGATGGCGACATCTCACTGACCGAGCCTCCTCAGCCCGACAACTGATTGGCAAACTGCCCCACTGCGCTGACCACTTTCTGCGCACCGTCCTGAATTTCGACGATCACCGCCCCCGCCTCGCCCGCCAGCGCAAGGCCCTGCTGCGCCTGTTGCTTACCGCTGATGATCACGTTCACCGCCTGTTCGGCCAATTGCTGGTTCTGCTGCACGACGCCAACGATTTCTTCGGTGGCTTTGCTGGTACGCGAGGCCAGTTGCCGGACTTCGTCGGCGACCACTGCAAAACCACGTCCCTGCTCACCCGCGCGAGCGGCTTCGATGGCGGCATTGAGGGCCAACAGGTTGGTCTGATCGGCAATGCTGCTGATGCTCTGGATGATCGATCCGATCAACTGCGATTGTTTATCCAGTGCGGCGATTCGCTCGGCAGCCTGTTCCATGTGTCCGGCCAGCTCGCGCATGACCTCGACCGTCTGCTGAACCACCGCAGTACCTTTCTGTGCGCTGCCATCAGTCTGTTGTGAGGTGCTGAACGCAATGTTCGCCGCTTCGGCTACCGCATTTTCGCGATTGACCTGATCAGTGATGACTGTCGCGAATTTCACGACTTTGTACAGGCGCTCATGGGCATCGGTGATCGGGTTATACGACGCCTCCAGCCAGACTTCACGGCCGTGGCTGTCGACGCGCTTGAAGCGACCTGTGACGAATTCGCCTCGACGCAGCGTGTCCCAGAACGCCTGATAGGCTGAAGAATTGTACTCGGCAGGATCACAGAACAGGCGGTGGTGCTGCCCTTGAATCTGCGCCAGCGAATAGCCCATGGCGCCGAGAAAGCGATCATTGGCGGTCAGCACTTCGCCGCTGAGGTTGAACTCGATCACGGCAGTGGAGCGCTGCAAGGCTTCGATCAGGTTTTCGTGTTCGCGGGAGTTTTCAATAGTGCGCGTCAGATCACTGGAATGAACAGTGAAGTACTTCACACGCCCTGTGCTGTCGCGCACTGGCTGCACGATCGAGCGCAGCCAGGCCTCTTGGCCGTTGCCGCGCCACAATCGCAAGGCACCGCTGAAATGCTCGCCACGGCTGATCGCGGACTTCATCCGCTGATGGAAATCCAGGTTTTTCACGTGCGCAGGCACCAGCTCCTCGATGGCGCGTCCCACAAGGTCGGCATTTCGGTAATGCATTTCCTTTTCGAAATTACCGTTGACCGACTCGATACGACCCTGCGGGTCCAAGCGCATGCACAGCATTTCGCTGTCCAGACTGCTCCTCACCTGCTCGACGGACGAAAGCTCTTCACGCAGGGCAGCCAACTCTTGTTTGAGACGTTTATTGAACATGAACGACGAACTTCCAGAGAGGTGAAGGGTATCGCCATGAACATCGGCCCGGCGGCGGCTTTCTTGAATGATGCGCAGCCCGGCTGTCGCTTTCGGACAGGCCCCATGGTAGGGACCCCGGCACGGTAAATATCGTCTGTGACTCAGCAATTGCAACAAAGGGATTTACACCCCCGACAATTGCCACATACTGCCCGCGCCTTTTTAATTTCGTCAGTGTCACTTTCAACAAAGCCAAGGTCATCTTCATGAAGAAAATTCTCCCCTATTTGCTGAGCGCCGCCGTCACCTTCATTCCAATGGCGTTCACCCAGGCCGCAACCCCTGCCGCTCCGGTGCAACTGATCGTACTGAGTTCCGGCGGCATCATGGGCGCATTCAAGGCCGTTACCCCGGATTACGAACAGCGTGTGGGCGTCAAACTGCAAGGCGAAGTCGCGCCGTCCATGGGGGCGACACCTCAGGCCATCCCCAATCGCCTGGCGCGCAAAGAGCCTGCCGATGTGGTGCTGATGGTCGGCGCGGCGTTGGACAAGCTGATCAAGGACGGCCAGGTCGATCCGAAAACCCGCGTCGATCTGGGCAAATCCTACATCGCCATGGCCGTCAAACACGGCGCACCGCACCCTGACATCAGCACAATGGAATCTTTCAAACAGACCCTGCTCGACGCCAAGAGCATCGCCTATTCCGACAGCGCCAGCGGCGTGTATCTGTCCCGCGTGCTGTTCAACCAGATGCACATCGCCGAGCGCATTCAGGGCAAGAGCCAGATGATTCCGGCCACACCAGTGGGTGAGGTGGTGGCTCGCGGGGACGCCGAAATCGGCTTCCAGCAGTTGAGCGAATTGAAGCCGGTGGACGGCATCGACATCATCGGCCTGATTCCTGATCAGGCGCAGCAAATGACCCTGTACTCGGCGGGCGTCGTCAGCAAAAGCAAACACCCGGAACAGGCAAAGCAGTTTCTGGAGTTTTTGAGTTCAGCGGCGGCAGCGCCCGCGATCAAGGCGAGTGGATTGGACCCGATTGCGAAGTAAATGAAGGCAAATATGATCTCAAAATCCGAGTGATGTCCCTGTGGGAGCGAACTCATTCGCTCCCACAGGGGATGTTCGTCACGCCTCGGACGACACCAGCGCCGCCTGACGAGCCTGCGCACGCTTCATGCTGACCATCGCCAGTAACGCGACCACCGCCACCAGCGAGGCGAAGAATTCACCGACATGGGGCAAACCGAACGCCCGCACGCTGAAACCGACCGCCACCACAGGCACCGAAATCGAGATGTACAACACCACGAAAAATGCCGAGGTCACGGCCGCTTTTTGATGCGGCGGGCTGCTCGCCGTGACCGCCCCCATCCCAGCGCGCAGGATCATGCCCTGCCCGATCCCCGCCAACAGCCCCGCGCCCACCAACAGCAGCAATTGCGCCGTCGCGATGCTCAGGCACAGGCAGATCATTCCGGCGATCAGCCCCACACATCCCAGCGTCATGTGCGAACCTTTCGGCAACCATTGCAGCAACGCCTGGCCGATGATCGATGCCACGAAAAACAGCCCGATCACTGCGCCGATCAGCACCCCACCATGGACCTGCATGATGTGCATCATCACCGACGGCACCATGCTGGTGAACAGCCCGGCGACGCTGAATCCGGCCAGCCCGGCAATGGACGCCGAAATGAATACCCCGCGCACCGAGGCGGGCACGGACGGCTTCTGAATCGCCAGTTTGAGCTGCGGCGGGCGCTGCACCGTTTCCCGGATCACTGCCACACCCACGGCCGCCAACAGCAACAGCGCCAGATGGACGTAGAAGATCAGGTGCAGCGGGTCTTGCAGATGTTGCGAGGTGAAACCGGCTAGCAACGGGCCGATGCCCAAACCGAGCATGTTGGCGGCGGTGGCCATCAGCGTGGCGTTTTTCCAGTTTTTTGGTGCCAGCTCGATAACAGCAACCGTGGCCGTGCCGGTCATGATTCCGGCAGAAAAACCCGAGAACAGCCGCCCGAGCAACAGGCCGCCAATCGAATCGGACAGCAGAAAAATAGCTGCACTGACCGCCCCCATGAACAGCCCCGCCAGCAGCATGGGCCGACGCCCGACCTGATCAGACCAACTGCCCACGGCCAGCAACGCTGCAATCACGCCCGCCGCGTAGATGGAGAAAATGATCGTCAGCCAGCTTGCGTCAAACCCCAGCCGTTGCTGGTAGATCGCGTACAGCGGCGTCGGCAGCGTGGTGCCGACCATAGCGATCAGCAACGCGGCAGCGGCGATGAAGAAGTCGCGTGAAGACGGTGAAGCAGGCGAGGTCATGAACCCTCCGGGCAGGATAAAAAAGGACACACATTATCGGCCAATTGAGTACAAGACGTCGGAAAACTTCCGTAGCGAATGGACAACATGATTTACGCAGGCGTTCGATAATCGCCATCGAGTGGCAAGTAACGCCGCAGAATTCAGGGATGAAAACGTTAACATCCGACGTGTTTAGCGCATCGCTTTTGCCCCTCGTCGTGCTAGCCTTGTGCACTTCAGCGTTCATGCGGGGAATCCGCATGGTGTTTCGTTTCAAGGCGCCAGAAGTCCATGAGCAGAAAGACGCCCGTCACCATTTCCGATATCGCCCGCCGCGTGAACATGACCCCGGTCACCGTGTCCCGCGCGTTGAACAAGCCCGATCTGGTCAAGCCCGCCACCCTGGCGAAAATCCTGGAGGTGGCGCAGGAGCTGGATTACGTTCCCAACGCGTTCGCCCGTAGCCTCAAGCGCAGTGAAAGCCTGATCATCGGCGTGATCACAGCTTCGGTGGACAACCCCTTCTACAGCGAGATGATCAAGGCGATCTCCCGCGAGGCCAAGAAACACGGCTACACCATCATGCTGGTGGACACCGACGGCTCCGAGGAGCTGGAACGCAAGGCTGTCGATACGCTGCTCAGTTATCGCGTGGCAGGCATCGTGCTCTCGCCGGTCTCGGACGAGCCGGAATATCAACCCAATTACCTCAACCGCCTGAGCAACGGCGACGTGCCTGTAGTGCAACTGGACCGTGCGCTGCACGGCAGCCCGTTCAGCCATGTGGTGCTCGACAACTACCACAGCGGCCTCAAGGGTGCGCGCTACCTGCTGGCAGAAAACCCGGACATGCAACGCCTGCTGGTGCTGACCGGCCCTGCCCATTCACGCATTTCCGAAGAGCGTCTGAAGGGCGTCAAAGCCGCAGTGGCTGAAAGCGGCAAAGAGGTGCAACTGGGCGTGTTTGCAGGGGATTACACCCTTGAGCCGTCCTATCAGAGCACGCTGGATTACCTGCGGGACCACCCTGTGCCGGATGCGATTTTCGGCTTCAACCAGTTGATTACCTTGGGCGCTATGCGCGCATTGCGCGATCGAGGTATCGCCCACGACAGCCTGCCGATCTGCGGCATTGACCGCCTGCCCTTCGCTGACATTTTTGGCATTCCCATCGCCTGTATCGCCCACGACGCGTCGCGGGCAGGGAGCAGCGCGGTGAAGCTGCTGCTGGAGCGGATTCAGGATCGGTATCTGCCGAAGGCGAAGGTGGTGATTGTGGGGGAGTTGGAGAATGGTACGAACTGATCAGCTTGATCACACTTGTGGGAGCCGGCGTGCTGGCGAATGCGGAGTACCATTACCTGAGATGTCGACTGACATGCCGAATTCGCCAGCAAGCCGGCTCCCACAGTAATACGTGTCGAGCCATGGATTTATGATCGGAGCCGATTCTGCGGTATCGGGTGACTAACGCGCGGTATACCCCCCATCAATCGGCAACGCTACGCCACTGATCATCGACGCGGCATCACTGAGCAAAAACAGGATCGGCGCCGCCACCTCCGCCGTCTCGGCAAAACGCCCCAACGGAATCGCCGCCAACGCCGGATCGCGCTTGCTCGGTTCGCTCCAGGCCATCTGCGCCATGGGCGTCAAGGTCACAGTCGGATTGACGCTGTTGACCCGAATCCCGAATTTGCCCCACTCGCCACACTGCACCCGAGTCATGGCATCCATAGCGCCTTTCGACGCGCAGTAACTCAGGTGATCGTCCAGCGCGACCAATGACGCCTGGCTCGACACGTTGACGATGCTGCCTTTCACGCCGTCTTTGATCATCGCTTTGGCCACACTCGCGGCCACCATCGCCGAGGCTCGAACGTTGACGGCCATGACCTGATCGAAGGCGTCGGCGCTGACGTCGGTGGCCGACTCAAGGATGGAAATACCGGCGCAGTTAACCAACCCGTGCATCATCGGCAAGTCAGCGAGCAATCCTTTCAATTGCGCCTGATCAGCAATGTTCACACGCAATACGCGGCAGCCCTGAGCCTCCAGTTTTTGCAGCGCGCAAGCGTCACGCCCCATGGCATACACCTCGGCGCCGCTGTTCAGTAACTGTTGAGTCACTTCCCAACCGATGCCGCTGCTGGCGCCGGTCACCAGCACACGCTGGCCAGTGAAATCAAAACGGGCGGTGTTCACATTCAGGCCCCCTGCAAGCGATGCATGATCGGTTTAAGCGCCGGGTACAGCGCCACGTAATCGGCGAACAAGCGCGAGTACAACGCAACGTTTTCAGCCCGAGGCTCGGCGCGACGCTCCAGTTGCACCCAGCCTTTGTGCACTTGATCTTCGTCCACCAGACCCACCGCATAGGCCGCGAGCAAGGCCGCGCCGAGCGCCGCTTCAACCTCCTGAACGATGGTATAAACCGGAAACCGCGTGACGTCGGCGATGATCTGCATCCACAAATCCGAATGGCTCGCGCCGCCGACCACGATCAGACGCGGGTCCAGCGACTGCGCGCCTTTGGTGCCCGCTTCGATGTTGTGGCGCAAGGCGTAGGTGACGCCTTCCAGCACCGCGCGATAAAGATGCGTGCGGCTGTGATAGAGGTTCAGCCCAACGAAACTGCCGCTGGCTTTGGCGTCCCACACAGGGCTGCGCTCGCCCATCAGATAGGGTTGAAACAGCACCCCTTCGCTGCCTGCCGGGATCTTCGTTGCGGCGCGTTCGAGGATCGCGTGGCTGTCCTCGCCAGTCTCGCGACCTTGCTGTTCTTCTGCCTGACAGAACTGTTCGCGAAACCAACTGACGGACGCGCCTGCGGTGATCGCACCGCCAAAAATGTAGAGGTCTTTCGCGCCGTTGAAGACGTGGGGAAAGCTCACCAGTCCATGACGCGCATCGACCTGTTGATTGAGGTAACCCCAACACATGCTGGTGCCAATCATCGCCACGTGGTTACCCGCCTGGGTGACGCCTGCGGCGAAGGTGGCCATGGCCGCATCGACCCCGCCGCCGAGCAGAGGCGTCCCGGCGTTCAGGCCCAGACGCTCAGCCCACTCAGGCAGCAATCCTGCGACCACATCGCCAGAGTGCACCAGCCGTTCAGGCATCATCGATGCAGGAATGCCCAAGGCCTCCAGCATCTCGCTCGACCAACCTCGCGCCCCGATGTCGTAAATGCCGCCGATGTTGCCCGCCGAGCTGTGGTCCACTGCCACCTCGCCAGTGAGGCAGTAGTTGATGTAACTGTTGGGCGGTAGCAAGTAACGGGTGTCGGCCCATATCTGTGGCTGTTTGTCCTTGAGCCAGAGCATCTTGGTGAAACCGTAATAGCTGTCCACCGAGTTGCCGGTGATCGCGTACAGGCGTTCGAGATCGACGTTCTGATTGACCCACGCGACTTGCTCTTCGGCGCGGCGGTCCATCCAGATCAGGCACGGATAAAGCGGTTTGATCTGCGCATCGACGGCAATGCCCGAGCCACCATACAAGCTGCTCACACAGAGCGACTTGACGCTGTCTTTCGGCACGTTGCTTTTGCGCATGCAGGCCGCCACACAGATTTCCACGGCATCGAGCCAGACCTGGGGCCATTGCTCGGCCCAGCGTGGTTTGGGCGTGTCGACTTTGTAGCCATGGCTGTGCTGCGCGACGATGCTGCCCGTGGCATCCACCAACAATGCCTTGGTGCTTTGGGTGCCGATGTCGACCCCGATGACGTATTCCATCTTCACGCACTCTCTTGTTATGGGATCAATCGCCAGATCGTTGTTGCCTGCAACGACGTCATCGCGGATGAATCCGCTCCCACAGGGATTTGCATTCCACCTGTGGGAGCGAATTCATTCGCGATGCGATGTACGACGCGCCGCGAACTCAGGCACTCGCCACCGGCTTGAGCAACACCTTGATCGACTTGGTCGAGTTCGCCAGCTCGAACGCCTCGGCGAAATCATCAAGGCCGAAGTCATGGGTGACGATACCTTTGGAGGTCACCAGCCCGCGCTCGAACAGGTCGATGGCGATCGGGTAGCAATACGGCCCCAGGTGAGCGCCGCGCACGTCCAGTTCCTTGCGATCGCCGATGATCGACCAGTCGGCACTGGTCTCGGCGCCGAACACGCTGAACTCGACGAAACGCCCCAACTTGCGAATCAAATCCAGGCCCTGGGTCACACCCACAGGTACGCCAGTGGTTTCGATGTACACGTCGCAACCATAGCCATCGGTGAGGCCGTTGATGATCGCTTTGGCGTCATCGCGGCTGGGGTTGATCACCACGTCGGCGCCAAATTTCTTCGCCAGTTCCAGACGCTCGTCGACCATGTCGATGACCACCAGTTTCTTCGGCGTTTTCAGCGCAGCGACTTGCACCATGCACAGCCCCAACGTGCCCGCGCCCGCGATCACCAGCACGTCATCGAGCTGCACATCGCCGCGGTTGACGGTGTGAATCGAGCAGGCCATCGGCTCGATCAGCGCCGAGTCTTCCAGCGAGACCGATTCGGGGATTTTGTGCACGATGGCGGTTTTCGGGATGCGCATGTACTGCGCCATGCCGCCCTCGGCGACGTCCTTCTGGAAGCCAAAAATGTTGTGCACCTCGCACATCCAGTACTTGCCGGACTTGCAGAATTTGCACTTCTCGCAGGGCACGATCTGCTCGGCGATCACCTTGTCACCGACCTTCACGCCGAAGTGCGCTTCAGCGCCCTCGCCCACTGAATCCACGTAACCGAAGAATTCGTGGCCCGGCACCACTGGCGCCTTGACCCACGGGCTTTCGCCGCCCCAGAACATCGCCGCCCCCGAGTGGCATTTGCAGTCACTGGCGCAGATGCCACAGGCGCCGATGCGAATCACCAGTTCGTTGGCGCGGGCCACGGGCTTGCCAATGCGCTCCAGACGGTAGTCTTTCGGCGCGTGGCAGACGACGGCTTGCATGGTGTTTGTCGTGTTGTTTTCCATGTCGGGTTACCTGTTCGGGATAAGTCTTGTGTACGTATGCGCGTTCCCTTGTGGGAGCCGGCTTGCTGGAGAAAACGTCGGTTCAGACACTTTTTGGGGAGCTGACCCACCGCATTCGCCAGCAAGCCGGCTCCCACAATGTTCCGCGTGATCGCTGTTTATTTATGCCGCTGCCGACTGATGAAAATCGCCAGCAAGATGATTGCGCCCTTGATCACGCTCTGCACGTAAGGCGACACGCCGAGCATGTTCAATCCGTTATTGAGCACGCCCAGCAGCATCGCGCCGACGAGAGTGCCAATGATCACGCCACGCCCACCGGCAATCGACGCACCACCCAGCACCACCGCCGCAATCGCGTCCAGCTCGAAACCGACCCCGGCATTGGGTTGGCCGCTCATCAAACGCGAAGACAACACCAGCCCTGCAATGGCCGCCGTCAGCCCGCTGATCGAATACACCAGCAGCTTGAACCGCGAAGCCCGGACGCCGGACAAACGCACCGCCTCTTCGTTGCCACCAATCGCGTAGACATAGCGCCCGATGCGCGTGTGTTGCAGCAGCACCCAGGCGAAGAAATAGGTCAGCAGCATGATCAGGATCGGCACCTGAATACCGAACAAGGTGCCGCGACCGAACCAGGCGAACCAGTCCGGCATGCCGGAGATCGGATAGCCGTCGGTGTACATCAGGCCCAGCCCGCGCGCGATGCCCATGGTCGCGAGCGTTACGATGATCGGCGGCATTTTCAGGTAGGCGACGAAAATGCCGTTGCCCACACCGAAGCCCACGCCGATCAAAAGCCCGATCAGGATCGCAATCGGCGCCGGAACACCCGCAACCATCAAGCCGGTGGTCAAGGTGCCGGACAAGGCCATGACCGGCCCGACCGAGAGATCGATACCGCCGGTGAGGATCACGCAGGTCATGCCCACCGCGATGATCGCGTTGATCGACACTTGCCGGGCGATGTTTTCCAGGTTAGCGCCCGTGAGGAATTTATCGCTGGCGAAGATCATGAAGACCGTCACCAGCACCAGCCCGACGAAGGGGTAAAACGCCGGTGAGCGGATGAGCTGGGCGACGTTCAGCCTCATGCTGTTTTTCGTACGGTCGGCGTGTGCAGTCATGGTTTTAATGGACGTGTTCACTGTTCAGACTCCCGGTCGCATGGCGCATCACTTCTTGCGGGTTGATGTCGCGGGCCTCAAGCACGTTGACGATGGCGCCTTTGTTGAAGACGGCCACGCGGTCGCACATGCCGATGATTTCCGGCAATTCCGACGAGATCATGATGATCGCGAAGCCTTGTTCAGTGAGTTTGCGCATCAGGGTGTAGATCTCCGCTTTGGCGCCGACGTCGATGCCGCGGGTCGGTTCGTCGAAGATCAGAATGTCGCAGTGGTGATTGATCCAGCGGGCGATCACCACCTTCTGCTGATTGCCGCCGCTGAGGTTGAGCACGCGGCTTTCGCAGGTCGGCGCCTTGATCGACAACTGCTTCATCAGCTCGGCGGTGGTGGCGTCTTCCTTGCTGCGGTCGAGCAGGTGCGCAGCGCTTTCGTACTTGCCCAAGTTGTTCAGCGAGATGTTTTCACGAATGCTGAAATCGACGATCAACCCTTCGCTCTTGCGGCTTTCCGGCAACAGGCCAATACCATTGGCCAGTGAGTGAGCAGGATCACTCAAGTTGACCGGCTGGCCACGCAAGACCACATCTTTGCTCACCACCGGCAGCGCGCCGATCACGCCCAACGCCAATTCCGTGCGGCCTGAACCGACCAATCCGGCAAAGCCGAGAATCTCGCCTTTGTGCAGGTTGAAGCGGTTGTGCGGGCCATTGCGGGTCAGTTGAATGTCGCGCACTTGCAACACCACATCGCCCAGGGGCTTGTCAGGCTTGGGTGGAAAACTGGCCTCCAGACGGCGCCCGACCATCATTTCCACCAGCGTGTCGATGTCGCTGTCAGCCACGGTCAGCGCGCCGACATTGGCGCCATCGCGCAGCACGCTGATGCGGTCGCAGACCTGAAAAATTTCCTCCAGATGGTGGGAGATGAAAATCACCGCCACGCCCTGGCTTTTCAGCTCGCGCATGATGTCGAACAGCAGGTCCGCTTCGGATGGCGTCAGCGTTGCCGTTGGCTCGTCGAGAATCAGCAAGCGCGCCTCAAGGGCCAGCGCCTTGGCGATTTCGACGAACTGCTGCTCAGCCACGCTCAAATGCTGCACCGAGCAATCGAGGTTGATCGTCACACCCAAGCGATCGAACAGCGCGGTGGCCTTCTCGCGCATGTCCTTCTTGCGCAGCAGGCCCAAGCCGTTGACCAACTCGTGCCCGAGGAAAATGTTCTCCACCGCATTGAGGTACGGGATCAGGCTGAATTCCTGAAACACGATGCCGATCCCGGCCGCAATGGCTTCGTTATAGGTCGCAAAATGCTGCTCGGCGCCATCGATGAGGATGCTGCCTTTGTCTTGGTGCTCGACACCGGCGAGGATCTTCATCAGCGTGGATTTGCCCGCGCCGTTCTCGCCCAACAGCGCGTGAATCTCGCCGCGCTCGACCGACAGATTGATCGACTTGAGCGCATGCACGCCGGGGTAGCTTTTACAGATGTTTTCCAGTTGCAGAAGGCAGCTCATGGGCACCTCGTCAAACCGCAGCTCGCGTGAATCCGCGCCACTCGCCGGACGCGGAAAACGTCAGGCGAGCAACTGCTTTCGTATCACCAGGTGAAGGTTTTGGCCTTGGCCTGATCCACCAGCAGGATGTCGACCGGGATGGTCGCCGGGACTTGCGATCCCCACTTCTTGGCCAGCGCCAGACCGAGCGCCAGACGCACCTGATCACGCGGGTATTGAGCGGAGGTGGCGATGAATTTGCTGTTTGGTTTCTGGATTTCTTTCACGGCTTCCGGCGAGCCGTCGACGCTGGTCAGCTTGACGTCCATGCCGCTGGACTCGATGGCGGCCAGTGCACCGAGCGAGCCGTTGTCATTGACGCTGAACAGGCCTTTCAGATTCGGCTGCGCTTGGAGCATGTTCTCGGTCACGCTCAGTGCCTGATCACGTTCCTGCTTGCCGTTCTGAATGCTGACGATCTTGATGTCCGGGTACTTGCCCAACGCCTCCTTGCAACCGCGCACACGCTCCAGAATCGGCACTACCGCGATGCCGTCGAGAATGCCGACGTCGCCTTTGCCGCCGATGTTCTTGGCCAGGTAATCGCAGGCTTGCACGCCTGCGTCGAAGTTCTTCGAACCGACGAAGGAGTCCAGCGGGCCGTTGGCCTGCGCGTCCACAGCGACCACCACGACGCCTTTGTCATGGGCCTGCTTCACGGCCGATTGAACACCCACTGAATCGGTCGGGTTGATGATCAGCACGTCGATGCCTTTTTGCAGCATGTCCTCGATGTCGCTGATCTGCTTGGACACGTCATGCCGCGCGTCGGTGACCAAAAGGGTCGCGCCAATGCTGCCGGTGGCGTCCTGCAGGGCGTCCTTCATGGTCACGAAATACGGGTTGTTGATCTCTTGAAACGAGGCACCGATCTTCAACGGACCGGCTTTGGCGTCAGCGGCTTGGGCGGCGAAGGAACCAGCACACGCCACAGCCACGGCGAGGGAACAGAGGACGCTGGAAAAGCCTTTCTTGAGGCGAGTTGTCATAGCGAAAAATCCCGTTGTTTTTATTGTTAAAGCGGAAATGTCATCGTTAACATTTTCGAAATTAGCAGAGAAAAATCGGGTTCGCAACAGGCCGTGAGACGCCACTTATCCGCCAGTTGGCGCGTTGACAAACTTTGCAACGCCTGTCGATAATCCTGCGACATGTCATATGACAACCGATGACACCCATAACAACAACGTCAACACCAGGGTTCCTCACGATGACTCAATCCGTTGCCTACACCCCTTTTCACCGTATTTTGCTGACAGGCGCCGCAGGTGGCTTGGGCAAGGTGCTGCGCGAAAGCCTGCGTCCTTACGCGGCTGTTCTGCGTCTCTCCGATATCGCCGAAATGGCCCCCGCTGCGGGACCTCATGAAGAAGTGCAAGTCTGCGATCTGGCCGACAAACAGGCCGTTCACCAACTGGTCGAAGGCGTCGATGCCATCGTGCATTTCGGTGGGGTGTCGACCGAGCATTCGTTTGAGACGATCCTGGGGCCGAATATCTGCGGTGTATTTCATATCTACGAAGCCGCTCGACGTCATGGCGTGAAGCGGGTGATTTTCGCCAGTTCCAATCACGTGATCGGCTTCTATCGCCAGGACGAAACCATCGACGCCAGCGCGGTGAAACGGCCAGACAGTTACTACGGTCTGTCCAAGTCGTATGGTGAGGACATGGCCAGTTTCTACTTCGATCGCTACGGTATCGAAACCGTGAGCATCCGCATCGGCTCGTCATTCCCCGAAGCGCAGAACCGGCGCATGCTCAGCAGTTGGCTGAGTTACGACGACCTTACCCAGTTGATCGAACGCGGCCTGTTCACGCCCAACGTCGGCCACACCGTGGTGTATGGCGCGTCGAACAACGAGAAAGTCTGGTGGGATAACCGTCTGGCCAATCATCTGGACTACCAGCCCAAGGACAGCTCTGAGCCCTTCCGGGCCAAGGTCGAAGCGCAACCGGCTCCAGCGGCGGACGATCCGGCGATGGTGTATCAGGGGGGCGCATTTGCCGTCGCCGGGCCTTTTGGCGATCAGTAACGCCCTTTTTCCTCACTTGATGGAACGCATGCCATGCAGGCTGAGTTGATCCTCGACGCACGCAACGCCACGGGCGAAAGCCCGGTGTGGAACGTGCAAGAACAGGCGCTGTACTGGGTCGATATTCCGGCTGGGCGTTTGCATCGCTGGCGCTTGAGTGACGGCCGCTCCGACGCCTGGCAGGCGCCGCAGATGCTCGCCTGCATCGCCGACCTGGGCGACGGCAACTGGCTGGCCGGGATGGAAGACGGCCTGTACCGCATTCGCCCTCAAGACAACGGCACCCTTGCGTCAGAACGTCTGGCTGAAGTCGACCATCCTCGCGTCAACATGCGCTTCAACGATGGCCGTTGCGACCGTCAGGGTCGGTTCTGGGCGGGCACGATGTTCATGGACATGGCGCAAGCGGCCTCTGTGGGCTCGCTCTATCGCTACACCCACGATCAACGCGAACCGCTCAGTCCGTTCATCACTGACATGATCGTGCCCAATGGCTTGGGCTTCAGCCCCGATGGCCAGGTGATGTACCTCTCTGACTCCCACCCTTCGGTGCAGAAAATCTGGGCATTCGATTACGACATCGACAGCGGCACCCCGCACAATCGCCGCCTGTTCGTGGACATGAACCACTTTCCCGGACGCCCCGATGGCGCGGCGGTGGACGCCGACGGTTGCTACTGGATTTGTGGGAACGACGAAGGGCTGATTCACCGCTTCACCCCGGCAGGCACACTGGACCGCTCGCTGGCTGTGCCAGTAAAGAAACCGGCCATGTGTGCTTTCGGTGGGCGCGATCTGGACACGCTGTTCGTGACATCAATACGACCAGGTGGCGACGTTGGCGATCAACCGCTGGCCGGTGGCCTGTTTGCGTTAAGGCCGGGGGTGAACGGTCTGGTCGAGACACCTTTCCGACGATAAGGCAACTTTGCCAGTTCCGCCGACACACAACGCTGTGGGAGATTCTATGTTGCCTGCCAGCCTCATTCGCCACCAAGGCGGCTCCCACAAAGATCGGGCTGAATCCAAATCTCGCGCTTGGCACTGAATCTGTGGGAGCCGGCTTGCTGGCGAAAGCGTGCTGTCAGGTTATTCCCCGATAAGTGACCCACTGATTTCGCCAGCAAGTCGGCCCCCCCACTAAAAGCCTGACACACAGCGGAATACTCAGAAACGCCAAGAGCCTTCAGGCAAACTTATCGAATAACCTTATGTAATTTGGTTATCTTCATAAGCAACCAGCATAAACTCCCCTTCTATATTTATGACAAAAGGTGATTAGCTTTACGCAGATTTATATCTTTATGATCTGAGCCACAACAACCTAAACAGGAGTTCAGGACATGGCGATTCAGATCAACCCCGTGGCAGGGAAAATCGGTGCCGAGTTGAGCGGCATCAAACTTTCCGGTGACATCTCTGAACAGGATTTCGAGTTCATCCACCAGGCGCTGCTGAAACACAAAGTGCTGTTCTTCCGCGAACAGTTCCTCACCGACGAGCAACACGAACGTTTCTCCCGCCGCTTCGGTGAGCAGGTGCCGCACCCCACCGTACGCTCCGCCGAGCAAAGCGCAGCGATCCTCAACCTGGACTCCCGCGAAACCCGCGCCAACTCCTGGCACACCGACGTCACCTTCGTCGCCAACTACCCGAAAATCTCCATCTTGCGCGGCGTGGTCATCCCTCCGTACGGTGGGGACACCGTCTGGGCCAACACCGCAGCGGCCTACGCTGACTTGCCTGCGCCATTGAAAACCCTGGCCGACAGCCTGCGCGCCCTGCACACCAATGTCTACGACTACGCGGCGCCCAAAGACACCGGCGAAGCGGGCGTGAAACGCTATCGCGAGCAGTTCACCGCCGAGGTCTATGAAACCGAACATCCGCTGGTCCGCGTGCACCCGGAGACTGGCGAGCGCAGCCTGATCCTCGGCCATTTCGTGAAGCAGATTCAGGGCGTCAGCAGCAACGACTCCAAACAATTGATCCGCCTGTTCCATGACCGCATCACCCAGGTCGACAACACCGTGCGCTGGCGCTGGAGCGAAGGCGACGTGGCCATCTGGGACAACCGAGCCACCCAACACATCGCCATCAACGACTACGGCCAGGCCCAGCGCATCGTGCGCCGCACCACGGTGGCCGGTGACATTCCGGTAGGCGTCGATGGCCGCGCCAGCCAGGCGATCAAGCCCACACCTGAAACCCTCTCCCCGCGAACAGAAGCCGACAAAAAGCATCTGGCCGCCTGATTTTCGTCACCCCATTTTTAAGGAAGAACCGTCATGGCAAAGGCCAAGCGAACATCTGTATTCAGCAAAACGAGCGTAGCTACCGCACTGGCGGCGCTGCTGATGATGCCCTTGGCCGAAGCCGACGTACTGCGCATCGGGGTTGCCAGCGCGGGCGGCGGCGATCCGGTGACATTCAGCGGCTCGCCCCTGGGCATCGTGCGCAACCAGCAGCTTCTGGAAAAAGCCTTCGAAGGCACCGGCACAGAGATTCAGTGGTTCTTCTTCAAGGGCGCAGGCCCTGCGGTGAACGAGGCGCTGTCCAACAAGCAACTGGACTTCGCCTACGAAGGCGATCTGCCGCAAGTGGTGGGCCGTGCCAACGGGCTGGACACCAAATTGCTGGCTGCCATCGGCGTGCGCTCCAACGTCTACCTGGCAGTGCCCAAAGGCTCCGACATCAAGACCATTGAAGACCTGAAAGGCAAGAAGGTCGCGGTCTTCCGCGGCACCAACGGCCATCTGGTGTCGATCAATCTGCTGGCCGATCACGGTCTGACTGAACGCGACTTGAAGGTGATCAATCTCGACAGCGGCAGCAGTCAGGCAGCGCTGGCGTCCAAAGGCGTCGATGCAGCGTTCGGCGGTCGCGAGCTGTTCAAACTGCGCGATCAGGGGCTGGTCGACATCATCTTCGACAACCCGAACAACGACGTGCGCTACACCCGTCAATGCGCGCTGGTGGTTCGCGGCGAGTACGAAAAAGAACACTCGGCCAACGTGCAGAAAGTGGTCGACACGCTGGTGGACGCCGCCAGGTGGGAATCCGAAGAAAGCAACCGCGACGCCGTTCTGAATGAATGGGCCAAGACCAACGAGCCACTGGCATCGCTCAAGGCTGACTTCGGCCACATCACCCTGCGCGACAGCGCCTCGCCACTGGTGGATGACTTCCTGCGCGCCCGCTATCAGGCCGTTGCCGATCAGGCCAGAGACGAGAAAATGATTCGTCGCCCCGTCAGCATCGACGGCTGGTTCGAGACCAAATACCTGGAAAACGCACTGAAGTCCAAAGGGCTGCAGAACTACTGGACCGCCTACGGTGCAGACGGCAAAGCAGGCGCGAACACCGCCACGGCGTCGTCGGATAAAGCCGTCAACAACGGAGGCTGACGCCATGGCCAGAGCCAACGCCACTGCGCTCGACCGACAACACACGCCCGCGAAAACGCTGGCGCCCGTCGAGCGACTGCCTAACTTTCCGACCCGCGCACCACGCCGGGTCGCTGCCAGCAAACCTCCACGTTCAGCCTGGCAATCCCGCACGCTGAACGCCGCCCTGCCCTGGCTGCTGCCTATTGCCCTGCTCGGCCTCTGGTATCTGGGGACCGAACGAGGCTGGCTCTCGGAGCAGGTGCTACCGCCGCCTGCCTACGTCTACCAGACGCTGCAAGATCTGGTGACCACCGGCGACTTGTCGCTCAACGCCTCGGCCAGTCTGCAACGGGTGCTGGTCGGATTTCTGATCGGCTCAGGACTTGGGGTCGTTCTCGGTCTGGCGATGGGGCTGTCGAAAACGATCGAAGATTACCTGCTGCCCACCTTCAACGCGCTGGTGCAGATCCCGGTGTTGGGCTGGATGCCCTTTGCCTTGCTGCTATTCGGTATCGGCGAACCGCTGAAGTACGTGCTCATCGCCCACGCGGCGCTGGTGCCAGTCACGCTGTGCACCTTGCAGGCGTTTCATCAGGTGCCCAAACGCTTGCTGGAAGTGGGCCGGGCGTATGGATTCAGTCAGCGCCAGATCGTTACCGACATCGTGCTGCCCTCGGCGGTCGCGCCGATCTTCACCGGCCTGCGGCTGGGATTCACCAAGGCCTGGCTGTCGCTGGTGGTGGTCGAATTGCTCGCCTCCAGTGAGGGGCTGGGCTACCTGATCGCCTACGGTCGCCAACTGTTTCAACTGGATCTGGTGATGGCAGCAGTGGTCGTGGTCGGCACCGTCGGGCTGTTGATCGATCGCGGCTTTGAAGTCATCGAGCGCCGTCTCAACAAGGGTCGGCCTGTGACACCGGGGAGGCTCGCATGAGCAGCGCAATCTTGACCAACGCCCCACGCCAACATCGCTATCGCGGCTGGGTCTTGCCCATAGTCGGCGTTGCCCTTTGGTGGCTGGCCGCGAATCAAGGTTGGAGCGACTCGGGCCTGTTGGTTTCGCCGCAAAAGGTCGCCGTCACGGCCTGGCATCAGGTGACCTCGGAACAGTTCTGGCGAGCCATTTCATCCAGCCTGGCGCGCAACCTGAGCGGCTTTTTCATCGGTACGGTGCTGGGTCTGATCCTCGGTTGCCTGCTGGGCTTTTCACGGCTGTTCGAGCGCTTGGTCGGACCGAGCTTCAACACCTTCAAACAGATCTCCCTGTTTGCGTGGATTCCCCTGATTTCGGTGTGGTTCGGTTTGGGTGACGTCGCGAAAGTGGTGTTTCTGTCGCTGGCCGCACTGGTGCCGGTGGTGGTCAATACCTGCGACGGCCTGCGCAATGTGCCTAACGCGTTTCTGGAAGTGGCCAAGGTCTATGGCTTCAGCCGCTGGCAGACCATCGTCGGCGTCATGCTGCCCGCTGCGCTGCCATCGATCTTCACCGGGATCTACTTGGCGCTGGTGTACTCGTGGCTGGCGACCATCGGCGCCGAATACCTGCTGGTGTCCGGCGACGGCATCGGCAACACGCTGATCGATGGCAGCGAGCATTTCATGATGGACCTGGTGCTGTTCGGCATGGTGATCATCGGTCTGGTGGGCTGGGCGCTGAACGTCTTGGCGCGCCGACTGGAGCGACGCCTGCAACGGCTCTACGGCATCACGCCCCGTTAATTTTTGCAGAGGGAAAACCCATGCCTGCCACTCAATCGCTTCCTCCGCTTCCCGCACAGCAAGGTAATGGCCTGCGTCTGGAACACATCAACAAGCATTTCTCCAGCGCAGACACTCAATTGCAGGTGCTGGAGAACATTCAGCTCGACATCGCACCGGGAGAATTCGTCGCCATCGTCGGCGCCAGCGGGTGCGGCAAGTCGACCTTGCTGCGGCTGATTCTGGGTCTGGACGAGGAATTCGACGGACGCATTCTGCTGGATGAAAAGCCGATCAAAGGCACCGGCCTTGAGCGCGGCATCGTGTTTCAGGATCATCGTTTGTTTCCGTGGCTGACCGTCGAGCAGAACGTCGCGGTGGGCTTGAAGAACGCCCCGCTGACACCTGCACAGAAGCGTGAAACGGTGCGCGAGCATATTCATCTGGTGGGTTTGCAAGATTTCACCGACTCATACCCGCATCAGATTTCCGGCGGCATGGCTCAGCGCGTGGCGATCGCCCGGGGGCTAGTGAATCGCCCTAGCGTGTTATTGCTCGACGAGCCGTTCGGCGCCCTCGACGCCCTGACGCGCACACGTCTGCAACGGGAACTGCAAAACATCTGGCAGCAAGAAAAAATCACCATGGTGCACGTCACCCACGACGTGGACGAAGCGGTGTATCTGGCCGACCGCGTGGTCGTGATGCAACCCCATCCAGGACGCATTCGGCGCATCGTCGACATCGACCTGCCCCGCCCACGCAACCGCAGCGATGCGCGGTTCATTGCGCTGCGGGATGATGTGCTGAGTGATTTCGCGGAGGTGTCATAGGGCTGCGCGCAGTCTCGCGCAACAAACACGCTCCCACAGGGGATCGTGCTCATCCGCCAGACCTCAGCCAGCCCCGTGCAATGACACCTGATTACGCCCGTTCTTCTTCGACGCATACAACGCTTGGTCGGCCCATTCGATCAGGGTTTTGTGGTCGCTTAGAGGGGCGTTCATGTCGGCTACGCCCAAACTGATGGTGAAACGAATGGTCTCGCCTTCGTGCTGCACTTCCTGCGCTTCAATCGCCACACGCAAGCGCTCGGCGAACATGCCGCCGCCGTACTTGTCGGTGTCCGGCAGCAGCACCGCGTACTCTTCGCCGCCGTAGCGACCCGCGAGGTCCGAGTCGCGAATGTGCTCGCGAATCACATCGGCCACACGCTGAATCACCTTATCGCCGCACTGATGACCGTAGGTATCGTTAACCCGCTTGAAGTGATCGATGTCGAACATCACCAGCGCCGCCGAGGTGCTGTAACGCACATGGCGGGCGTACTCCAGCCGCAGCGCCTCTTCCCAGTGCCCACGGTTGTATAGCCCGGTCAGTCGATCCGTGCTGGAGAGTTTTTGCAGCTCCCGATTGGCGGCCTGCAATTGCAGACGGTTGGTCGCGACATCGGTCACGTCGTAGATCACCAGACACACATGAGTGACCTCGCCGTTGGTCGCGCGCAACGGGAACATCGTGGTGTTCTGGTACATGAAGTCTTCTTGCCCGGTGATCGGCTGGTAGCTCTTGAAACGCACCAGGTACGGGCGCTGTTCCCAGATGGTGAACGCCGGAGTGCCAAGCGTGATCACGCTGTCGATCTTCTTTTTCAGCCAGTCCTGATTGACCTCGGGAAACAAGTCGAAGAACGAGCGATTCGCCGCTTCGTAGGGCAAGACCCCGGAGCGGTTTTCCATGAACGTGTTCCACACCTGCACCTGATATTCCTGATCCAGTACCACCACGCCCACGTCGATACTTTGCGTGATAGTCAGCAGCCAATGCAGTTCTTTGATGTCGATACGATCGTTCATGGATCAGCTCATCAGGTAGGCGAGTTTGCGCGACAGCCGCTCTACCGAGTCTTCGGTGAACAACATCAACAAATCGAAATGGACGTTGTGCCCTTCCAGGCTGTAACTGATTTCTACTGCGAGCGTTTTCTTCCACCGCTGCTGGTTGATGCGGATCAGTTCTTCAATGCCGCTGTGAACACCGAGCACTTGCGGATGGCCTTGTGAGAACGCGATGTCGATCTGCTCGGCAATTCCGCTGAGGCACGCGCCGATGAGGATCGACGACAGGTCCAGCAACATTTCCATGTCCGAGTAATCCTTGTCGCGGATTCTCATCAACTGCGCCATGTCAGCAATTTCGGAGTCATGGAACAGCAGCAACGCTTCGCCCGCGATCCCTCCGCCGATGTAGCCCTGACACACTGCCGTCAGCCGGTCACTGCCCTGAGCGTCAGCCAGCGCCATATGCAGTTCGCCAACTTCCAGCATGTTGACGTTGGGCACCGGCAGTTGCACGAAGACGCCCAATACTCGTGCCAGCAAGGCGGCCGCGCGCCCCATCGCCACGTTGACCGTCTCGCGGAACGCATCCTGAAAACTGATGGAGGTGGGTTCGGCTTTCGGTACGACGAAAGCGGGCTTACTGGGTTCGCCTAACAAACCCAGGCGCTGCAACGTCAGTTGCAATTCGAGCGGGTCTGCCGGTTTTTTCAGGAAGGCCAGCGCACCCAGTTCCCTCGTGCGTCGCACAGCCTCGTCCTGAACGTCGCCCGATACCACGATCACCTTGGCTTGCAGGTTTTCCGCACGTATGGCCGCCAGCGCCTGATAGCCGTCCATATCAGGCATGGTCAGGTCCAGTAACACCACCTGGCCTAACCCTTGGCGAATGGCTTCAAGGCCTTCGTGCCCGTTGGTTGCGGTCGTGACGGACACTCCCCAATTGGAAGGCAAGGCGCGTATCAACTGTTTGCGCGCCATATTGGAGTCGTCGCAAATCAGCAAGGGAATCGTGGGCATTGCTTTCAATCTCACGGCAAAAGAGTTTCAGGCAGCGCCCGGAATATCTGTGCAATCAATTGTTTTGCAACACTCGCACCGCATTGAACTCCGGAGAGTCAATTAACTATCCGCGGACAAAGTGAGTCGAATCTTCACTCATTCAGAGATGAGCTGCGCAGTATGCAATATTTATGCTCATCCTCACGTTAAGCCGCACATTTCAATAAGAAATGCACGCGCTGGAATGTTGGCGTCAATAGATTAACCAAATCGTGAAAACAGGCCGTCTATTGTTGGTCAGGGACGATACTGCACGGACGGGGCAAGCCGAGAAGCCCGGTTTTAAGCGGGCTGACGGAGAAAAATACCGACACACCCATTATTAAGTACCGGTACTAAAGGATGAGTAGTAACGACTCATCAGTCAGAAGAAGTCATTAAACGCTTGTTCTTAAATGCGAAAGCGATAAAGACGTGCAATGTCCCTCGCTCCGAATACCACACTTGAACCAAGACAGTGCGTTATCGGCATGATCCAGGGCATCGTGTTCAGGTCAATGTCGACTCAAGACAATCAATCAATGCCTGGGCTTGAAAAGGTTTGGCGAGGAAACAGATCGCACTTCCCGTCATGGCGCGCTTGCGCACTGTTTCTTCGGGGAAGGCAGTAATGAAAATGGTGGGGATATGAATCCCTTGCGCCGTGAGGTGTTCATGCAATTCCACACCACTCATGTTCGGCATTTGCACATCGGTGATGAGGCAATCGGTACGGCTCATATCAGGCGAAGCCAGGAACGCCTCAGCCGAGGAAAAAATGCACACGAGAAAACCCAGCGAGCGAACAAGGCTGTCGATACTGGCGCGGACCGCGTTGTCGTCGTCGACTACAGCGATCAGAGGGGAGCTGGACAAGCGGATTACCTTCAATTGCAGGCTTGAATGAATGCACGACGCCGTGCACAACAACAGTCCACACGTTACCGGCCCCGCTTAACGCCGAGAATTATACGGGTGTATGAATACGACCGGCGGGGTCATTCCTGACCATTCAGACAACCCCTTTTAACGCGCTCAAACCCAGCGTTCGGCCGTAAACGAGAACTCGATACGCTCTTGGATGAACGTTTCAAACGCGTGGGTTTCCAGCGCTTTTGCGTAGTAGTAGCCCTGCGCTTCGTCACAACCGCGCACCGTCAGAGCATCGAGAATCGCAAAGTCTTCGACCCCTTCTGCAATGACCTTCATGTCGAAGCTATGCCCGAGGGTGATGACTGCCTGCACGATGGCCGCGTCCTGCGCATTGCTCAACATCCCGCGGACAAAGGACTGATCGATCTTCAGCTTGTCCACCGCGAAGCGCTTCAGGTAAGCCATGCTGGAATAGCCGGTGCCGAAATCATCGATCGACATGCGCACGCCCAACGCCTTCAGCCCGCGAACCGTATCGAGCACTCGCTCGGAATGCTCGATCAGGATCGACTCGGTCAGTTCCAGTTCCAACAAGTGGGGCTTGAGCCCAGTCTCGTGGAGCGCACGCCTGACGTCCTGCACCAGATTGCCCTGACGAAACTGCACCGCCGAGCAATTCATCGCCACACTCAACTCGCCCAGCCCCGCCGCCTGCCAGGCCACGGCCTGATGACACACTTTGTGCAGCAGCCAGCGACTGATGGGGATGATCAACCCACTGGACTCGGCCACGGGGATGAACTCACTGGGCGCAATCGGCCCCTGCCCGGGATGTGTCCAACGCAACAGCGCTTCAGCGCCGATGACAGCCCCCGAGCCCAAATCGATCTGCGGCTGATAATGCACCTCCAGTTCGTTTTGCTCGAAGGCCAGGCGCAGCTCGCTCTGAATATGCAGAAAACGCAGCTCCCGCGCCCCCATGGCCGCTTCGTACATCACCCAGGTGTTGCGCCCGTTGCGCTTGGCCTGCGCCATCGCCGTGTCCGCCGCCTTCAGCAGTGAACCGAAGTCATGGCCCTGAGCGGGATATACGGCGATCCCGACCGAGGCCGAGACGGACAGGGTGTAGCCTGCCAGCTCAAGCGGTTTTTGCATGACATGCAGAATGCTTTTGATCAGTTGCGCCAGACGCACGGGGTCGTCGTCATTGACCAGCACCAGGAATTCATCGCCGCTCAGGCGCGCCACCGTGTCGACAGCCGGCTTGAGGGCCACCAGACGTTGGGCCAGACGCGTAAGAACCGTATCGCCCGCCACATGGCCGAGCGAATCGTTGATGGTTTTGAAGTTATCCACATCGATGTAGAACAGCGAAAGGCGTTGCCCTTGCCCGCCATCGTTGATCGCTTGATTGACCCGATTCAGCAAATAGCGACGATTGGGCAATCCGGTCATCTCGTCATGAAACGCGCTTTCACGCAGCTCGTTCATGATCTGCTGTCGCCGAAGGCGGTTGGCCTGCAAGCGCAGGGTCAGACCAACGATCAGCAGGTACAGTACGCCGCACACCACCGACGACGCGATGACCGTGTACTTCCAGCTCAGCAGGTAATCTTCTGCGGCGAGCCCGATCACCAGCGCCAACGGCAAATCACCAACGCGCCTGAAGCCGTACAAGCGTTTGATGCCGTCGACACGAGAACGCGTGAGCAGCGTGCCATCCTTGACATTCTCGGCCAGCAGACGCCCGATCTTGTCGCTGCCTGAAGGGGGCGCGCCATCAAAGGGCGCGGGTGGAATTCGAAGCACGTCCTGCGCGTAATCCGTACGCCGCAACATGATGACGCCGTGGGCACCGACGTCCACCTCGCGGATGACGTCGAGCACCTTTTCCAGTGGAATACTTTGCAGGTCAAGTTGCACATCCCGAAGCGTATTGCTCAAGCGCGCTTCCAGAATGCGGCTCAAATTCCCCACGTCGGAGATCGCCTGGCGCTGCGCCTGCTGATGCAGCAACCCCAGCAACGCGCCGAGCAACAGAATGATCGCAAGCGCCAGCCCGCCCCAGAGCCAAAGATGAAATTCAAGCGTGGGGGCTTTCGTTTTCGAGGGCGTCGGAAGCGATACAAAGGCGGCTCGCGGCCCGGTCACGGATGCGGTGTAGTCAGTCATCGATAGGGCTCGGGAAAGATGGGCGATGGCCTGCACGAAACATTCAGGATCGACGGAAAGAAATTATCACTGCCGTCCAGTAATGCCGATTAGCTATCAGACTGATCCCTTCATACTCAGGTATGAGGCCTGCTCAAACACCTTCGAGGGTTTGCGACATCTTCACCAGATCCGCGAATGTGCGAGCCTGCATCTTCTTCATCGCATGCCCGCGATGAATCTTCACCGTGATCTCGCTCAACCCCATTTCGGCGGCGATCTGCTTGTTCATCAAACCGGTCACCGCGTACGCCATGACCTCCTGCTCACGAGCGGTCAGGGTCTGATAACGGGCCTGCAATTGCGCCGATGCCTTGCCACTCTCGCGACGACGGGCATCCTGTTGCAGCGCCAGCGACACGGCATCCAGCAAATCCTGCTCGCGGTAAGGCTTGACCAGAAAATCCAGCGCGCCGGCTTTCATGGCCTTCACTGACATCGCGATGTCGCCGTGCCCACTCACGAACACGATGGGCATCGACACTTTCATGTCTGCCAGACGCACCTGAAAATCGAGACCGCTTTCGCCCTGGAGGCGCACATCCAGAATCAGGCACGCCGGAACGTCCTCGAAAGGATGCTTTAGAAACTCGGCGCCCGACGCGTAAGTGTGAACGCGCATTCCTACCGAACGCAGCAGGCTATCGAGCCCCGCGCGTATGGCCGGATCGTCGTCAACGACGAACACCATCGGACTCAGGTCAGGGGCACTCATGACAACACCGGTTCACAGGTTGGGAGTGAAAAATTCAGGCTGGCGCCATGGCCCAGCTCGCTTTCGGCCCAGATACGCCCGCCATGGGCATCAATGATCGAGCGGCAGATCGACAGGCCCATGCCCATCCCCTCCGGTTTGGTGGTGAAAAACGGATTGAACAGATTGGGCAGGTTCTGCGCTGAAATGCCGGGGCCGTTGTCCTGAAGGCACAGCGTCACCTCACCACCCTCGCCCTTGCTCAGTTGCACGGACAGTGCGCGCTCCTTGCCGTGCATCCCCGACATCGCCTGCATCGCGTTGATCAGCAGATTGATGATGACCTGCTGCAACTGCACCAGATCGCCTTTAACCCAGACAGGTTCATCCACAGGGCACAACACTAGGCTCACGCGATGGCGTATCACTTCTCGCCGAACCAGTTCGACGGACTCGTGCAACACATCATGCAGATCAATCTGAACATGCTGCGGATCGGTCTTGCGCGATAGCGTGCGAATACGCCGAATGACCTCACTGGCCCGATGCGCTTCGCTTTTAATCCGCTCGATGGCACTGCGAACTTCGCCCAGATTCGGCACCTCGCGATTCAGCCAGCGCAACCCGGCTTCCGCGTTAGTGGTCACGGCAGACAGCGGCTGGTTGACTTCATGGGCAATCGACGCGGCCATCTCGCCCAATGTGGTGACCCGTGTGACGTGGGCCAGTTGACTTTGCGAGCGATGAAGCGCCTCTTCCGCATTCTTCGCGGCGGTAACGTCCATCAGCGCGCCGATGTACTCGCAACCTCCGCACGCATCCTGCACCTGCTGAGCCAGCATTCGGACCGACTTGCAGGACCCGTCAGGCATCAGCAGCCGAAATTCCGCCTCCATGTTCGCGTGCCGAGCGTAGGCCTGCTCGATGAGGGACTTCAGGTCCTCAATGTCGTCCGGGTGCGTGCGGCTCATCATGTATTCGAGCGTCGGTTGCAGCGATTCATCGAACTGGAAAATGCGTCGCGCCTCGTCAGACCAGTACATGTGTGCGCTGGGCATTTTCAGACCGATACTGCCCGTCAAGCTCAACCGCTGAGCACCGGCCAAAAAGGCCTCACTGCGGTGCAACAAATGAATCTGGGCCTGAAGCGCGTCCCGCGACGCCATGTTCTTCAACGCCAGAAACGCTGTTATCGCGATGGCACATAGGCTGACCAGACAACGGGCAAACGGCGGGACCAGCCATTCGGTGCCATGGGATAACAGAAACGCCATCAACGTGAGCAAGCCGCAGCCTGTGGACACGGCTGCAACGCTTTTACGAGAGAACACGTCGGCGCACAGCAAGATAACCGCGACATAAAGTACGGCAATGGCCACGTCGAGCGAACTGAGCCAGTCGATCAGAAAGATGATCACCGTCAACATCATCGCCCCGACTCGCAGCAACCAGATGCTGGACGAGACCTCGACGCGGGAAGCTGCCGGTGATGCAGCGGGAAGCGTATTCATTGCGACAGTTTTGCCTTGTTGTGAATCATTGGTACGGCAGCGCAAGTTTTGTCACAGGCGATGAGTGCCTGCGAACACCTCCGCGCCAGGACGGCGCAGAACCGAATAATAATGTGAGAGAACAACGGTCTTCCATTGCACCCTGGTATAGAAGTCAGGGGTGCACAAGAAGCCTATGGTGAAGCAGCCTAGCGCTGCCAGAGAAGGAAAACTTGAGCGAATGTGCTCAATTGTGTCGAAGATGAATAATTGTGCGGATAGAAATAGAACAAGCCCCGGCGCGGGCGCCAGGGCTTGTAATGGCCACATCCTTATGGCCTTCGCATGAACCTTGAATCGACTGACCAACGGCCTCCTTGGCCGTCAATCATCCGTTTCTACGGTCCTTGAGAATCGAATTACTCGGCTTTCAGGCCATCTGCCGAGACAGCTTTAACGCCTTTGATTTTTTTGGTGATATCCACTGCCAGTTTTTTCTGTGTTTCGGAGACCGCTACGGTCGACGACAGGGATACCACGCCTTTGTTGGTCTCAACCTTGATGTCGGAACCTGGAATGCCCTTCTCGGTCAGCAAGTCGGATTTGACCTTGGTGGTGATCCAGGTATCGGAAGTGGCTTCTTTGGCTTTGGTGACTTCACCTGCCGCAACCTGCATTGGCGCCTGAGTGGAGGTTTCAGCCATGGCTACGTTGGCCATGGTCAGGGTCAGAGCGGTGGCAGCAGCAGCGATAGCGAACTTCTTCATACGAGTAACTCCTGTTTTTCTCAGAATCTGCACCCACCTCGTGGGTTGCAGGGTTACCGGATATATCGCAAGCGCTGTGCCAGATTGGGCAAAGAATATTTTTCCATTAAATTCAATAGGTTACGTTTTAATGGATCCGTCTCTATCGTGCAGATTGCCCGGAATGAAAAAGTTCCGCGTGCAAGATGCAAGTTCGACGATGGCTTTTAGAGGTAAGCCATTAATAACGTTGAGGAAATTTATGTTGATTGAGCATGCCGACGGTGGCGAACTGGAGATCGCTGCCATCAGCAAAGTCGGCCAAAGACAGGCGTGCGACGCACCCATAAAAAAAGGCCCCGAAGGGCCTTTTCTTTACAGCGCAGACTGCGTGCGATTAAACGCCCGACGCCTTGGCTGCAGCGACGTCTTTGATCGACAGCTTGATACGACCGCGGTTGTCCACGTCCAGTACCAGCACTTCGACTTCCTGACCTTCTTTCAGCACGTCGGTGACTTTCTCAACGCGAGCGTCGCTCAACATGGAGATGTGTACCAGACCGTCTTTGCCAGGCAGGATGTTGACGAATGCGCCGAAGTCGACAATGCGCTCAACCTTACCAACGTAGATCTTGCCGATTTCGGCCTCGGCAGTGATGCCCAGAACGCGCTGACGCGCTGCTTCCGCCGCTTCCTTGGTTTCACCAAAGATCTTGATCGAGCCGTCGTCTTCGATGTCGATCGAAGCCTTGGTTTCTTCGCAGATGGCACGAATGGTCGCGCCGCCTTTGCCGATGACGTCACGGATCTTGTCGGTGTCGATTTTCATCGAAATCATGGTCGGAGCGTTTGCCGACAGCTCGGAACGCGACTGGCCGATGACATTGTTCATCTGACCGAGGATGTTCAGGCGAGCTTCCAAGGCCTGGCCCAGAGCGATCTCCATGATCTCTTCGGTGATGCCTTTGATCTTGATGTCCATCTGCAGCGCGGTAACGCCTTTGGCAGTACCGGCCACTTTGAAGTCCATGTCGCCCAAGTGGTCTTCGTCACCCAGGATGTCGGTCAGAACGGCGAATTTCTCGCCTTCTTTAACCAGACCCATGGCGATACCGGCAACCGGCGCCTTCATTGGAACGCCCGCGTCCATCAGTGCCAGAGAGGCACCGCAGACCGACGCCATGGAGCTGGAACCGTTGGATTCAGTGATTTCCGATACCACGCGAATGGTGTACGGGAAGTCGTCAGCCGATGGCAGCATGGCCTGGACCGAGCGGCGAGCCAGACGGCCGTGACCGATTTCACGACGACCCGCACCACCCATGCGACCACACTCGCCCACCGAGAAAGGAGGGAAGTTGTAGTGCAGCATGAAGGGGTCTTTCTTCTCGCCTTCGAGGGTGTCCAGCAGTTGCGCGTCACGGGCAGTACCGAGGGTTGCAACGACCAGCGCCTGAGTTTCACCACGGGTGAACAGGGACGAGCCGTGGGTCTTCGGCAGAACGCCAACTTCGATGTTCAGCGGGCGTACGGTGCGAGTGTCACGACCGTCGATACGTGGCTTGCCATCAACGATGTTCTGGCGAACGGTGCGGTATTCGATTTCACCGAAAGCGGCTTTGACTTCGGAAGCGGACGGGCTGCCTTCTTCAACGGCCAGTTTGGCAACGACTTGATCCTTCAGCTCGCCCAGACGTGCGTAACGATCAGCCTTGACGGTGATGGTGTAGGCCTCGGAAATGGCCGCACCGAATTCGGAGCGGATAGCGCCCAGCAGTTCGGTAGCCTCGGCCTGAGGAGCCCAGGTCCAAGTTGGCTTGGCTGCTTCGGCCGCCAGCTCCTTGACTGCCTTGATCACGGCCTGGAATTCGTCGTGGGCGAACAGGACAGCGCCCAGCATCTGGTCTTCGGTCAGTTCTTTGGCTTCGGATTCAACCATCAGTACCGCTTCTTCGGTACCAGCAACGACCATGTCCAGGCTCGAAGCTTTCAGTTGCTCGTAGGTTGGGTTCAACAGGTAGCCGGTGCTTTCGTGGAATGCAACGCGTGCAGCGCCGATCGGGCCATCGAAAGGAATGCCGGAGATAGCCAGTGCAGCCGAAGTACCGATCATCGAGGCGATGTCCGGATCGGTTTTCTTGCTGGTGGAAACGACGGTGCAGACAACCTGCACTTCGTTCATGAAGCCTTCGGGAAACAGTGGGCGGATCGGACGGTCGATCAGACGCGACGTCAGTGTTTCCTTCTCGGAAGGGCGGCCTTCACGCTTGAAAAAACCACCAGGGATCTTGCCCGCAGCGTAGGTCTTTTCCTGGTAGTGAACGGACAGAGGGAAGAAGCCTTTGCTCGCGTCTGCTTGCTTGGCGCCAACGACGGTCACGAGAACGGTGACGTCATCGTCAACGGTGACCAATACCGCACCAGAAGCCTGACGGGCGATTCGGCCTGTCTCCAGAGTGACGGTCGACTGACCGAATTGAAACTTCTTGATTACCGGGTTCACGGTTTCCTACCTTCTTTGTGGCTCTTGGGGGAACTGGTTTCTTGCGAATTCTTGGGTATCGGTGGGAATCGGACCCAACCGCTACGCCAGATAAAACTAGAGGCTGGGAGCCCGCCAGCCCACCGGCAAAAAACACCTGCGGGACATGACGAACAACCAACCTCTAACTGCGGCGTTATTAGCGACGCAGACCCAGACGACCGATCAGGGTGCTGTAACGGTTAACGTCCTTACCTTTCAGGTAGTCCAGCAGCTTACGACGCTGGTTTACCATGCGGATCAGACCACGACGGGAGTGGTGGTCTTTACCGTTGGCCTTGAAGTGGCCTTGCAGCTTGTTGATGTTGGCGGTCAGCAGTGCAACTTGCACTTCTGGCGAACCAGTATCACCGGCAGCTTGCTGGTAGTCGGTTACGATCTGAGCTTTTTCTTCAACGCTGAGTGCCATGTGGGCATTCCTTATTTCGGGAAACCATTCGTGAGAGCGGTTTCAACAGGCCGGGAGCAGCTCCCGTATTAAAAAAGGAGGAGTGACCGTGCCTGTTGACAGCCATCCTCATACCGCCGCGTCAGGATATCCCGACTCGACGGGTCCGGTCACTCTGACCGAATCAGTCGACGCGGCGCAATGCGCCCGTCTTCACTCACTTCACCGATTCCGATGAAGCGTCCTTGATGATCCTGTACCCGCACCATGCCGAAGTTCGGCGCATCCGGTGCGCGGACGGGTTGCCCGTGCAACCAGTAAAACGAACTGTGCTCGGAAAACTTCAACAACGGCCAGTCCTGCAACCCGCTGTCAGAAGGCATCAGGAAACGATCGACCGCTTCGTTGCCGCCTTCGGCGTGCACGGCTTCCAGTTCTTCCAGCGTGACCGTCTGGGCCAGCGTGAAAGGTCCGGCGTGTGTACGACGCAATTCTGCGACGTAGGCTCCACAGCCCAGTTTTTCACCAATATCTTCCACGAGGGTCCGTATATAGGTGCCTTTGCTGCAACCGACCGACAACCGGGCGGTCTCGCCTTCACTCGCCAGCAATTCCAGGCGCGCAATAGTAACAGAACGCGCCTCGCGCTCCACCACTTCCCCTGCGCGAGCCAGCTTGTACAACGGCTGGCCATCACGTTTGAGCGCGGAGTACATGGGCGGTATCTGACTGATTTCTCCACGAAATTCAGGCAAAACGGCCTCGATTTCGGCGCGACCAACGGTCACGGGACGAGTTTGTAACACCTCACCTTCAGCGTCGGCTGTCGTCGTGGTCTTGCCCAACTGCATCAGGGTCTCGTAGCCCTTGTCGGAATCGAGCAGGTATTGGGAAAACTTAGTCGCCTCACCGAAGCACAGCGGCAAAACACCAGTGGCCAGTGGATCGAGACTGCCAGTGTGCCCGGCCTTTTCCGCGTTGAGCAACCAGCGCACCTTCTGCAAGGCCGCGTTGGAGGTGAAGCCCAGCGGCTTGTCGAGCAGGATGATGCCGCTGACGTTGCGACGGATACGCTTGACCTGAGCCACGCCGTTACTCCTTCGAATCGTCTGGCTTGGCAGCGGGTTCGTGCTGACTGTCCTCGGCCACCGCGCGCTCGATCAACGCCGACAGGTGCGCACCACGGGAGACGCTTTCGTCATAGTGGAAATGCAATTGAGGCACACTGCGCAGCTTCATTTCACGACCCAGTTGCATGCGCAGGAAGCCTGCGGCGGAGTTCAACACCTTGAGGGTCTGAGCGATGTCTTCGGCGCCATCCTGCCCCATCACGGTGATGAAGATTTTCGCGTGACCGACATCGCGGCTCACGTCGACAGCAGTGATGGTGACCAGACCCACGCGCGGGTCCTTGACTTCACGTCGGATCAGTTGCGCCAGTTCGCGCTGCATCTGATCGCCGATACGTTGGGTACGGCTGTATTCTTTTGCCATGTCTTGTTACCTGTACTGACCCGCAGCAAAAGCCGGAGGGTCTGAAAGCGGCAAACGCCCGGCCTGGCTAAAGCCGGACCGGGCGTTGCGTTGAGCGCTCATGACATCCGCCAAGTGCTGGCACAGGGTAGCTGTCATGACGCTTGAGGCTCGCGATTTAGAGGCTGCGAGCCACTTGGACTTTCTCGAAGACTTCGATCTTGTCGCCGACCTTGACGTCGTTGTAGCTCTTGACGCCGATACCGCACTCCATGCCATTACGCACTTCGGAAGCGTCATCCTTGAAGCGGCGCAGGGATTCCAGCTCGCCTTCGAAGATAACGATGTCTTCACGCAGTACGCGGATCGGACGGTTACGGTAAACAGTACCTTCGACGACCATACAGCCGGCGATTGCACCGAATTTCGGCGAGCGGAACACGTCACGAACTTCGGCAATACCCAGGATGTTCTCCCGAACGTCGCTGCCAAGCATACCGGTGAGGGCTTTCTTGACGTCTTCGATAATGTCGTAGATGACGTTGTAGTAACGCATGTCCAGACCTTCCTGCTCGACGATCTTGCGCGCGCCAGAGTCAGCACGCACGTTGAAGCCGAACAGAACAGCGTTGGAAGCCAGCGCCAGGTTGGCATCACTCTCGGTGATACCACCAACGCCGCCGCCCACTACACGCACTTGTACTTCGTCGTTGCCCAGACCATTCAAGGCGCCTTGCAACGCTTCCAGAGAACCACGGACGTCGGATTTGAGGACGATGTTGAGCGTCTTCTTCTCTTCCTGCCCCATGCTCTCGAAGATGTTTTCCAGCTTGCCGGCGTGAGCGCGGGCCAGTTTGACTTCGCGGAACTTGCCTTGACGGAACAGAGCCACTTCACGGGCTTTCTTCTCGTCAGCAACCACGCTCATCTCGTCGCCCGCATCCGGGGTACCGTCCAGGCCGAGGATCTCGACCGGAATGGCCGGACCGGCTTCCTTGATAGGCTTGCCGTTCTCGTCGAGCATGGCACGAACGCGACCGTAGTTGGAGCCAACCAGAACCATATCGCCCTGGCGCAGTGTACCGTCCTGAACCAGAACCGTAGCAACAGGACCGCGGCCCTTGTCCAGACGGGACTCGACCACAACACCACGGCCAGGCGCCGATGGAGTGGCAGTCAGTTCCAGAACTTCGGCCTGCAGCAACACAGCCTCAAGCAGTTCGTCAACGCCGGTACCCATTTTCGCGGAGACCGGAACGAATGGAGTATCACCACCCCAGTCTTCGGACGTTACGCCGTGAACCGACAGTTCACTGCGGATACGGTCCATGTCTGCGCCAGGCTTGTCGATCTTGTTGACCGCGACAACCAACGGAACACCGGCGGCCTGTGCGTGTTGCACGGCTTCAACGGTCTGCGGCATCACACCATCGTCCGCTGCGACCACCAGAATCACGATGTCGGTCGCCTTGGCACCACGGGCACGCATGGCGGTAAACGCGGCGTGACCTGGGGTGTCGAGGAACGTCACCATGCCACGGTCGGTTTCAACGTGGTACGCACCGATATGCTGGGTGATACCACCGGCTTCGCCAGCAGCAACCTTGGCGCGACGGATGTAGTCGAGCAGCGAGGTCTTACCATGGTCAACGTGACCCATGACGGTCACAACCGGCGCGCGAGGGACTGCTTCGCCTTCGAACTTCAGCGACTCGGCCAGAGAATCTTCCAGCGCGGTATCACTGATCAGAGTGACCTTGTGGCCCAGCTCTTCAGCAACCAGTTGGGCAGTTTCCTGATCCAGTACCTGGTTGATGGTCGCCGGAGTACCCAGCTTGAACATGAACTTGATGATTTCGGCAGCCTTGACCGACATCTGTTGGGCGAGATCACCCACAGTGATGGTCTCACCGATCTTCACTTCACGAATCACAGGACCGGTCGGGTTCTGGAATCCGTGAGCGTTGCGTTTCTTCGGTTTGGCCTTGCCACCGCCACGGCCGCCCCGACGGAAACCGTCGCTTTCTTCGTCCGTGGTGCGCGGAGCAACGCGCGGCGCAGGTGCCTTTTCCTTAACGGAAGCACGATGCGGGGCATTCTTGCGCTCGCCATCACCGCCACCGCGACGATTGCTTTCATCGTTGCGCGTGCGATCAGGACGACGCGGCTCGTCTTTCTTGCGAGCATCGGCAGTCGGCGCCGGCGCCGCAACAGGTGCGTCCTCGACAGGCTCGTCCACGACACGTGGCGCTGGCTCAGGCTCTGGCGCGGGTGCGACCGCCTCAACGACTTCCGGAGCAGGAGCGGGCTGACGGCGCGCTTCTTCTTCGGCACGCAGACGGGCTTCTTCTTCAGCCTTTTGACGTGCGGCATTTTCTACCGCACGACGCTCTTCCTGCTCGCGTTTGCGCTCGGCTTCAATCTCTTCCGGGCTACGCTGAACGAAGACTTTCTTCTTGCGCACTTCAACGCTGATGCTTTTGCTGCCGGCAACGCGCAGGGTGCTGGTGGTCTTGCGCTGCAACGTAATCTTGCGCGGCTCTTCCACTTTTGCCTTGTGGCCGCTTTTCAGGTGCGTCAACAGGGCTTGCTTTTCGTTATCGGTCACAACTTGCTCGGCGGCGGTGTGCGGCAGACCTGCCTCACGCATCTGCTGTAGCAGGCGCTCTACCGGTGTGTCGACCGTTTTGGCCAGTTCTTTCACCGTGACTTGCGTCATGCACTTCTCTCCTCAGGCCGCATTTACTTACTCGAACCAATGGGCTCGGGCGGCCATGATCAACTTGCCGGCACGATCATCGTCAATGCCGTCGATGTCGAGCATTTCTTCCAACGGTACGTAGGCAATCTCTTCCAGGCTGGTGAAGCCTTCGTCTACCAGCACCTGAGCCAGTTCTTCGTCGACTTCCAGCTCGTCGATGAAATTGCGCAGGATGTCGCCGGTTTCCGCTTGCTGCTTGGCCTGGATGTCCGATTCGGTCATCACGTTAAGAGTCCAGCCGGTCAGTTGACTGGCAAGACGGACGTTCTGACCACCGCGGCCAATCGCCTGGGCCAGATTGTCTGCACCTACAGCGATATCCATGGCATGGGCGTCTTCATCAACGATGATCGCTGCCACTTCGGCAGGCGACATGGCGTTGATGACGAACTGTGCCGGGTTGTCGTCCCACAGCACGATATCCACACGCTCACCGCCCAGCTCACCGGAAACAGCCTGAACACGCGAGCCGCGCATGCCGATGCAGGCGCCTTGCGGGTCAATGCGTTTGTCCTTGGAGCGAACTGCGATTTTTGCACGCGATCCAGGATCGCGAGAGGCAGCCATCACCTCGATCAACCCCTCGGCAATTTCCGGAACTTCAATCCGGAAAAGCTCGATCAGCATCTCTGGCGCGGTGCGCGACAGAATCAGCTGAGGGCCGCGGTTTTCAGTACGGATCTCTTTGAGCAGTGCACGGACGCGGACGCCGACGCGGAAAGTCTCCCGCGAAATGATGTCTTCACGCGCCAGCAGCGCCTCGGCATTGTTACCCAAGTCGACGATGACATTGTCACGTGTAACTTTTTTAACAGTACCGGAAATGATTTCGCCCAGACGCTCGCGATAAGCATCCACGACTTGAGCACGTTCGGCTTCACGAACCTTCTGCACGATGACTTGCTTGGCAGTCTGCGCAGCGATGCGACCAAACTCGATGGACTCGATTTTCTCTTCCACGACATCGCCAACCTTGGCGCCAGGATGCGTTTGCGCAACCTTGCTTGGCCAGGTTTCGATGGCTGGGTCATCAAGATCGTCTTCTTCGACGACTGTCCAGCGACGGAAAGTCTCATATGAACCCGTGTGGCGATTGATCTCCACACGCAGGTCCACTTCGTCCTCGAAACGCTTTTTAGTGGCCGTGGCCAAAGCAATTTCAAGCGCTTCAAAAATCACGCCGGCCGGTACGCCTTTTTCATTGGATACCGACTCAACAACCAGCAGTACTTCTTTGCTCATCGTACGCCTCGCCTTTCGCAAGCCATTGGATCCGCGGGATCCGCAGTATCTGGCACGTCTCAGTCAAACGTGGGAATAATGTTGGCCTTGTCGATCAGATCGATCGGCAACAGGTACTCATGGGCATCCACCTGCACCACGACATCCTGCTCCTCCACCCCGCGGAGAAGACCTTGAAAGTTACGTCGCCCTTCAAAAGGCGAGCGCAGCTTTATTTTCACTTGCTCCCCGACATGCGAGGCAAACTGTTCAAGGGTGAACAGCGGGCGATCCATGCCAGGAGAGGAAACTTCGAGGGTATATTCAGAACTGATCGGATCTTCGACGTCCAGAACACCACTGACCTGACGGCTGACTTCTTCGCAGTCGTCCACCAGGATCCCACCTTCTTTATCGATATAAATGCGCAGCAACGAATGCCGGCCCTGGGAGATGAATTCAATCCCCCAACATTGATAGCCTAGGCCCTCGACCACCGGGGCCAACAAGGCCTGCAACTGTTCTAGCTTGCTCGACACCTGAACCCCCTCGTGCATGCTGTGCAAATAAAAAATGGGCGAAGCGCCCATCATGAAAAACGCCGTTGAACAGCGGCGTCATAAAGTGTCCAGCTAACAAAAAGCCCCTGAAAAGGGGCTCCGCTAAAACTGGTTGCGGGGGCTGGATTTGAACCAACGACCTTCGGGTTATGAGCCCGACGAGCTACCAGACTGCTCCACCCCGCGACAAAGCTGGGGCGGAAGTATACGACCGAACCCGTTTTGGGTCAATCCAACACATCCACCTACAAGAAAGCCCGCTACTGCGGGCTGCCTTGTTAATTGGTACCGAGAAGGGGACTCGAACCCCTACACCCTATGGGCACAACCACCTCAAGGTTGCGTGTCTACCAATTCCACCACCTCGGCATTACAACTCTTTTGCAGCCCCAATATCAACTGCGAATCCCGTATTACTTCTGTTCTGGAGCGGCAGGAACATCAGCTGGAGTAGCGGCTGGTTTCTGCTGACCTTCCAGTACCGGAACATCACCTGTCGCCGGCTTTTGTTTAACTTCCAGTACCGCTGGATCTGGCAAACCTACTTGAGTCAGCTGATGAGCTTTCTCTTTAGCAAAGTAACCTAACCCTAAGCTGGTCAAGAAGAAACAGGCGGCAAGTATAGCAGTAAACTTACTAAGAAAGGTAGAGGAACCTTGGCTTCCGAAGACAGTATTTGATGCACCTGCTCCGAACGACGCGCCAGCGTCCGCACCTTTACCCTGCTGCAGCAATACCAGAGCAACAACGCCCAGCGCACCCAGCAGATGAAGAACGACTACGACTGTTTCCAGCATTTTTTCAGTTTCCCGCGGCACGAATTATCGCACCGAACTCATCTGCATTCAGGGAAGCGCCACCAATGAGGCCCCCATCGATATCCGGCATGCTGAACAGCTCGACCGCATTGGCCGCCTTCACGCTGCCGCCATAAAGAAGCCGCACACCTTGCGCAACTTCAGAATTCTCTTTAGCCAACTGCGCACGAATGGCTGCGTGCACTTCCTGCGCCTGGTCGGGCGAGGCTGTCAATCCGGTACCAATGGCCCAGACTGGCTCGTAGGCAATAACCGCATTTACAAAGGCATCAATGCCCAGCTCTTCGATGACGCTATCAAGCTGTCGCCCGACCACCTCAATCGTTTTGCCTGCCTGACGCTCCTCAAGCGTTTCACCGATGCACAACACAGGCGTCAAACCGCTTGCCTGGGCCACCGCGAATTTGCGGATCAGGGTTTCGTCGCCTTCGCCCATAATCTGGCGACGCTCCGAATGCCCCACAAGCACCAGCTTGCAACCTGCATCCTGCAACTGACTCGGCGATACCTCTCCAGTCAGCGCACCTTGCCCTGCTTCGTGCGCGCAGTTCTGCGCACCTACAGAAATCGAATGCTCTTCAAAGCACTCGGCAACGAAGCTGATGTGCAGGGTCGAAGGGAATACCGCAACATCGACACCTTCAGGAATGGCCATATTCGCCAAACCCTCAACCAGCTCAGCGACGCTGGCGCAGGTACCGTGCATTTTCCAGTTACCAGCTACCATAGGGCGACGCATGCTGTACCTCGTCGGTCAAAGTGGGCGCAGATGTTACCCAACAGTTTCAACACTGGCAAGCCAAAATCAGGCGCAAACTTCAGCAACCAGTTTTGCAAGCTCATCGGCGTAACCCACCACCTGAATTTCGTCCTCACCCTCAACCATGACGCGCACCAACGGCTCTGTGCCGGACTTGCGCAACAGGACACGCCCGCGCCCCCCCATCGCCGCCGTAACCCGCTCGCACGCCTCTTTCACGGCAGGATGCTGCACCGGGTCGACCTTACCGCCTTCAAAACGGACGTTAACCAACACTTGCGGGCACTTCTTCAAGCCAAGACGCGACTCGGCCAAACTCTGCCCCGTGCGTTTCAAGGCCAGTAACACTTGAAGCGCTGCAATGATCGCATCGCCCGTCGTCGTGTGCTGGAAGCAGACGACGTGGCCGGAGTTTTCACCGCCAATCTGCCAGTTGCGCTCCAGCAATTCTGCGATGACGTAACGGTCACCAACATTGGCACGCACGAATGGAATGCTCAGGTCTGCCAAGGCCAACTCAAGACCCAGGTTGCTCATCAGGGTGCCCACGACCCCACCTTGCAAACGTCCACGCTCCAGGAGATCCCGCGCGATGATGAACAACAGCTCATCGCCATCGACCACGGCCCCCGTATGATCAACCATCAGAACGCGATCACCGTCGCCGTCGAAACCGATACCCAGGTCCGCCTTTTCAGCGACAACCGTTGCCTGCAGGTTGCTCATGTGGGTCGAGCCACAATCGTCGTTGATATTCAGCCCGTTCGGTGCCGCCGAAAGCACGGTGACCTGGGCGCCCAGTTCGCGGAACACGTTGGGCGCCACTTTGTAGGTAGCGCCATGTGCACAATCGACGACCAGCTTCAGCCCTGCAAAGCTGGTGCTCGTCGGCACACTGCTTTTGCAGAACTCAATGTAGCGACCCGCCGCGTCATTGATGCGGGATACCTTGCCGAGCTTTTCCGACTCCACCACGGTCATCGGCGCATCCAGCAACTCTTCGATCATCATCTCGATCTCGTCCGGCAGCTTTGTGCCCTGGCCCGAGAAGAACTTGATGCCGTTGTCATGATGCGGATTGTGCGATGCACTGATGACGATGCCCGCCTGCGCCTGAAAGGTGCGAGTCAGATAGGCGATGGCCGGTGTCGGCATTGGCCCCAGCAGCATGACGTCGGCACCCGCCGCCGAAAGACCCGCCTCCAGCGCAGACTCAAACATGTAACCGGAGATGCGAGTGTCCTTGCCGACCAGAATGCGGCAGGCGCCCATCTTACGGAACGCCATCCCGGCGGCCCACCCCAGCTTGAGCATGAAATCGGGGGTGATAGGGAATTGACCGACACGACCGCGAATGCCGTCGGTTCCGAAATATTTTTTCTTGGTCATGGGTGCTCCAGCCTTCTTATTTTGCCGATTCGACAGCGGCAATCATCCGCACCACGTCGACAGTTTCGGCCACATCGTGCACACGTAAAATTTTTGCGCCCTGCATCATGGCCATCGCAGCCAGTGCAAGCGCGCCGTAAAGTCGCTGATCGACTGGCTTGTCCAGCACTTTGCCAATCATGCTCTTGCGCGAAACCCCTACCAGCAATGGGCGCCCCAACGTGTGCAGCGCCTCCATGTGCTTGAACAGGCTGAGGTTATGATCCAGCGTCTTGGCGAAGCCATAACCTGGGTCGAGGATGATTTTCTCCGCCGCAATCCCGGCTGCAGCACAGGCATCCATACGCTCGCGCAAAAACGAGGAGACCTCGCCGACCAAGTCGTCATAACGAGGGTCGTTTTGCATGTCCGTCGGCTCGCCGCGCATGTGCATCAGGCAAACAGGCAGGCCGGTCGCGACCGCAGCATCGAGCGCTCCGTCGCGCTGCAACGAACGCACATCGTTGATCAAGCCCGCACCGAGACGCGCGGTCTCCCGCATGACGGCAGGGGTGGACGTATCCACAGAGATGACCACATCCAGCTCACGGGCGATGGCTTCGACGATCGGCGCGACGCGTTCAAGCTCTTCAACCGGCGATACCGGACGAGCTCCCGGCCGAGTGGACTCACCGCCCACATCGATCAACGTGGCGCCAGCGGCGACCATCGCTTCAGCATGGCTTAACGCCAAATCGCGCTGCGCGAAGCGACCACCATCTGAAAAGGAGTCAGGCGTAATATTGAGGATTCCCATGACGTGCGTCCGGGACAAATCAAGAACCCGGTTGCCGCAAGGCAACCGGGTTGGGTACAGCGTAGAAGTCATGTCAGGCCTTAGTGATCAGCTGCTGGACCGCCGATAGGCGTTTCAGGACGTGGACCTGCAGGCGCAGTAGGCGTTCCGGAGCTACCGGTACCGCCCGACCAGTCACGCGGCTCGCGTGGCGTACGGCCGGCCATGATGTCGTCGATCTGTTCGGCATCGATAGTTTCGTACTTCATCAATGCATCAGCCATCGCGTCCAGCTTGTCGCGATTGTCGGTGAGGATCTGCTTGGCGGTGCCGTAGCAATGATCGATGATGCTGCGCACTTCGGAGTCGATCATCTTCGCCGTTTCACCCGAGAGACTGGCGTTCTGACCGCCACCACCACGCCCCAGGTAGCCGCCGTCTTCCTCCTCGGAATACATCAACGGCCCCATTTTTTCGGACAGGCCCCACTTGGTCACCATGTTCCGGGCGATTTGACTGGCACGCATGATGTCGTTGGATGCGCCCGTGGTGACGCCATCAAAGCCCAGCGTCATCTCTTCAGCGATGCGACCGCCGTACAACGAACAGATCTGGCTGATCAGTGCTCGCTTGGACAGACTGTAGCGATCCTCTTCCGGAAGGAACATCGTCACGCCCAAAGCGCGACCACGAGGGATGATCGACACCTTGTAGACAGGGTCATGCTCAGGCACGACACGACCAACGATGGCGTGACCTGCTTCGTGATACGCGGTGTTCTGTTTCTCTTTCTCGGACATGACCATGGTTTTGCGCTCAGCACCCATCATGATCTTGTCTTTTGCCAGCTCGAACTCTTTCATCTCGACGATGCGCTTGCCGACGCGAGCAGCAAACAACGACGCTTCGTTGACCAGGTTGGCCAGATCAGCACCCGAGAAGCCTGGCGTACCGCGAGCAATCACCGCTGCGTTGACATCATCGCCCATCGGTACTTTACGCATGTGCACTTTGAGGATCTGCTCACGACCGCGAATGTCTGGCAGCCCGACGACAACCTGGCGGTCGAAACGGCCCGGACGCAGCAGTGCAGGGTCGAGCACGTCAGGACGGTTAGTGGCGGCGATCACGATGATGCCGTCGTTCATCTCAAAGCCGTCCATCTCGACCAGCAACTGGTTGAGGGTCTGCTCGCGCTCGTCGTGACCACCGCCCATACCGGCGCCACGGTGGCGGCCGACGGCGTCGATTTCGTCGATGAAAATGATGCAAGGCGCGTGCTTTTTGGCTTGTTCGAACATGTCGCGAACACGGCTTGCGCCCACGCCCACGAACATCTCGACGAAGTCGGAACCGGAAATGGTGAAGAACGGCACTTTCGCTTCACCGGCAATGGCCTTGGCTAGCAAGGTCTTACCAGTACCTGGAGGGCCGACCATCAAGACGCCACGCGGGATACGACCACCAAGACGCTGGAATTTACCCGGATCACGCAGGAACTCTACGAGTTCCCCCACTTCTTCCTTGGCTTCATCACAACCGGCGACGTCCGCCAGAGTGGTCTTGACCTGATCCTCGGACAGCAAGCGCGCTTTGCTCTTACCGAAGCTCATCGGCCCGCCCTTGCCTCCCGCGCCACCTTGCATCTGACGCATGAAGAACATGAAGACAGCAATGATCACCAGGATCGGAAAGCTGGCAACCAGCAACTGAGTCCAGATGCTTTGCTGCTCAGGCTGCTTACCTTCGATCACCACGTTGTTGTCGACCAGATCACCGATCAGACCATTGTCCGGAATGTTCGGACGAATGGTCTTGAAGGTATCACCATCGCTGCGCTTGCCCGTGATGACGTAGCCGTCAACGGCAACTTTCTCGACCTTGCCATCCTTCACCTGCTGGATGAACTCGGAGTAGTTGAGGGTCTGCGGCTCGTTCGGGCTGGAGAAGTTGTTCATCACGGTCACCAGGACCGCAGCGATGATCAACCACAGGATCAAATTCTTTGCCATATCGTTCAATTAGCTACCCTCTGAAGCAAGCGCCAGGCTGGAGCGTGCCTCGCATGATATTCACCGGCCTAACTTACTACAGATCCTACAGGCGTGGCAGGCGGTGTCTGTAACCCTTTGTGAAACTTTGACTGCAAGATGTTCGTTACGGTTCGTGAATAAAGCCATTTGAAAAAAGCTATTGCCTTTACTCAAAACCGCCCTGCGCCTCATAACCCCCCTTGAAACCACGCCCCAGCAAGTACTGCTCACGAGAGCGATCCCGGGACGACGAGGGTTTGCGCATCTGCACCTTGTCAAACATTTTGCGAACTTCCTTGTGGTACGCGTCAAAACCTTCACCCTGGAAGATCTTGATCAGGAAATCACCACCCGGACGCAGAACCCGACCAGCAAGATCGAGTGCCAGCTCACAAAGGAACATGGCGCGTGGCATGTCCACTGCGCTCACTCCACTCATATTGGGGGCCATATCGGAAATCACAAGGTCTACTTCCGTATTACCGATCGCCGCGAGGATCTGTTTGAAAACCTCGTCCTCGGTGAAGTCCCCTTGAATGAAGGTCACATCGGGGATGCTGTCCATTTCCAGGATGTCGGACGCGATCAAACGCCCCTGACCACCAATCAGACGACTGGTCACTTGAGACCAGCCTCCTGGCGCAGCACCGAGATCGACCACGGTCATGCCCGGCCGGATCAAGCGATCCTTCTCCTGGATCTCCAGCAGTTTGTAGCTCGCGCGCGAACGGTAGCCGTCTTTCTGCGCCTGTTTGACGAAAGGGTCGTTGAAATGCTCTCTGAGCCAGTTATGGCTGCTTTTGGAACGCTGCGCCACGGGGCACCTCGCTGATAAAGGGTCGTGATTAACTGGGCGGAGCCACGGCCCCTCGGGTAAAATGCCCGCCAATTTTACAGAATCAGACGAAAAGGGTCAGATTATGCCGCTCAATAACGAGCAGAAGAAACAGTACAAATCCATTGGACATGACCTGAAGCCAGTTCTGATGGTCGCGGGCAATGGCCTGAGCGAAGGCGTTCTGGCCGAGCTTGAGCGCGCACTGGTGGATCATGAACTGATCAAGGTTCAGATCAAACTGGAAGACCGCGAAGACCGTCGCGCGGTGATCGATGAACTGTGCAAACTGGGTCGTGCGGAGCTGGTGCAGACCATCGGCAAGATGGCACTGATTTACCGCAAGAACCCGCAGCCGAACAAACAACTGTCCAACATCCACCGTTACAAGTAACGGTATTCCTCTCAGGGGCGCGAATTGAGCGCCCTGAGCGGAACCTCGTCTTCGCAAGCCACCCGCCACGGGCAGCTTGCGAGTCAGCGGGTCAGATGTGCTTGACCTCTACGATTTCGTACTCAACCAGACCACTTGGGGTCTTGATTGCCACGACATCGCCTTCTTCCTTGCCAATGATCGCCCGGGCAATCGGCGCACCGACTGAAATTTTGCCCATTTTGATATTGGCCTCGTCTTCACCCACGATCTGATAGCTCACTTGCTCGTCGGTTTCGACGTTGGCCAGATCGACAGTCGTGCCGAAGATGACCTTGCCGGTGTGAGCAATGGTGGTGACGTCAATCACCACCGAGTTTTGCAGACGACCTTCGATATCTCGAATACGCGCTTCAACCATGCCCTGCTCTTCGCGGGCAGCATGGTATTCAGCGTTTTCCTTCAGGTCGCCCAACTCTCGCGCTTCACCGATGGCCTGGCTCAGGCGCGGACGCTCGACCTTGCTCAAGTGGTTCAGTTCGTCTTCCAGGGCGCGAGCGCCCTGAACGGTCATTGGATATTTGGTCATGCTCATGCGTTGAGTCCTGCATGCAGATCCTGCAAGCGACGAACGGTTTTTTCCGGACCGAATTTCAGCGCTTCGCAGATGGCTTCACCCGCCGCAATGGTCGTCGTGCAGTAAATCTTGTGCTGCAACGCATTGCGGCGAATCGAGTAAGAGTCAGCGATCGACTGACGGCCTTCGGTGGTATTGATGATCAACGACACTTCGTCGTTCTTGATCATGTCGACCACGTGGGGACGACCTTCGGTCACCTTGTTGACGCGACGCACCTTCAAGCCGGCGGCTTCGATCACACGCGCAGTACCCGCAGTGGCAACCACTTCGAAGCCCAGCTCGATCAGGTTACGCGCAACACCTGCAACCAGCGGCTTGTCATCGTCGCGCACGCTGATGAACGCAGTACCACCGGTCGGCAGCACTTCGCTGGCGCCCATTTGCGCCTTGGCGAACGCCTCACCAAAGGTGTCACCTACCCCCATCACTTCACCCGTCGACTTCATCTCCGGGCCGAGGATCGGGTCAACGCCCGGGAATTTAGCGAACGGGAACACCGCCTCTTTGACGCTGTAGAAGTTCGGGATGATTTCCTGGGTGAAGCCCAGCTCTTTAAGGGTTTTGCCTGCCATGACGCGTGCAGCGATCATCGCCAGCGACGTGCCGATGCACTTCGAAACGAACGGTACGGTACGGGAGGCACGCGGGTTGACTTCGATCACGTAAATCTTGTCGCCCTGCAGCGCCAACTGCACGTTCATCAAGCCCACAACGCCCAGTTCCAGCGCCATTTTACGCACTTGCTCGCGAACCTGGTCCTGTACGTCCTTGCTCAGCGAGTAAGGGGGCAGCGAGCACGCCGAGTCACCCGAGTGAACGCCAGCCTGTTCAATGTGCTGCATGATCGCGCCGATCACCACGTCAGTGCCGTCGCAGACCGCATCCACGTCCATCTCGATGGCGCAGTTCAGGAAGTGGTCGAGCAGCACAGGGCTGTCGTTGGAGACCTGCACTGCTTCGCGCAGATAACGCTTCAGCTCGTCCAGCTCGTAAACGATCTCCATTGCACGACCACCCAGTACGTACGACGGACGCACGACCAGCGGGTAACCGATACCGCCTGCGGCTTGAATGGCCTCGTCTTCGCTGCGAACAGTGGCGTTTGGCGGCTGCAGCAGATTCAGGCGCTGAACCATCTGCTGGAAGCGCTCGCGGTCTTCGGCACGGTCGATTGCGTCTGGGCTGGTACCGATGATCGGCACACCGGCCTCTTCCAGCGCGCGCGCCAGCTTCAGCGGAGTCTGACCGCCGTAGTGGACGATGACGCCCTTGGGCTTCTCGACACGGCAGATTTCCAGCACGTCTTCCAGCGTCAGCGGCTCGAAGTACAGACGATCGGAGGTGTCGTAGTCGGTGGAGACGGTCTCCGGGTTGCAGTTGACCATGATGGTCTCGTAGCCGTCTTCGCGCAGTGCCAGCGCGGCGTGTACGCAGCAGTAGTCGAACTCGATACCCTGACCGATACGGTTTGGACCGCCGCCCAGAATCATGATCTTGTCACGAGTCGAAGGATTGGCTTCGCACTCTTCCTCGTACGTGGAGTACAGATAGGCGGTGTCAGTGGCGAACTCGGCCGCGCAGGTGTCAACGCGCTTGTAGACCGGCAGCACTTCCAGCTTGTGGCGATGACGACGCAGATTCTTGTCGGTGATGCCCAGCAGCTTGGCCAGACGCTGGTCAGAGAAGCCTTTACGCTTCAGACGCAGCATCAGCTCCTTGTCGATGGAGGACAGAGCCAGAGTCTTGACCTTCTCTTCTTCCTGGATCAGATCTTCGATCTGAATCAGGAACCAGTGGTCGATGTTGGTCAGCGCGAAAATCTCGTCACGGGTCATGCCCGCACGGAAAGCATCGGCGACGTACCAGATACGCTCGGCGCCCGGCACAGTCAGCTCGCGCTTGAGGATGCTGTTCGCTTCAGGACCAGCCAGATCCACTTTCGGGTCCAGACCGCAGGCACCCACTTCAAGACCGCGCAGCGCTTTCTGCAAGGATTCCTGGAAGGTACGGCCGATGGCCATGACTTCACCCACGGATTTCATCTGAGTGGTCAGGCGAGCGTCGGCTTTCGGGAATTTTTCGAAGGCAAAACGTGGCAGCTTGGTCACGACGTAGTCGATCGAAGGCTCGAAGGACGCCGGGGTACGGCCGCCAGTGATGTCGTTCTGCAGTTCGTCGAGGGTGTAACCGATAGCCAGCTTGGCCGCGATCTTGGCGATCGGGAAGCCGGTGGCTTTCGAAGCCAGCGCCGAGGAACGGGATACGCGCGGGTTCATTTCGATCACGACCATACGGCCAGTGTCCGGGCAGATACCGAATTGCACGTTGGAACCACCGGTTTCGACACCGATTTCACGCAGCACCGCCAGCGAGGCGTTGCGCATGATCTGGTATTCCTTGTCGGTCAGGGTCTGCGCAGGAGCCACGGTGATCGAGTCACCGGTGTGCACGCCCATCGGGTCGAAGTTCTCGATGGAGCAGACGATGATGCAGTTGTCCTT
>NZ_JBJDNK010000016.1:599-10303 GCF_044900175.1 Pseudomonas sp. NPDC088444 | reverse complement strand
CCATTTCATATTCTTTCCAGCCGATCAGGGATTCGTCGATCAGCAGCTCTTTGGTCGGCGACAGGTCCAGACCACGGGCGCAGATTTCTTCGAATTCTTCACGGTTGTAAGCGATGCCACCACCAGTACCGCCCATGGTGAAGGACGGACGGATGATGCACGGGAAGCCCAGTTTTTCGAGAACGGCGTTGGCCTCTTCCATGGTGTGGGCGATACCCGAGCGCGGGCACTCCAGACCGATGGCTTTCATGGCCTTGTCGAAACGGGAGCGGTCTTCAGCCTTGTCGATGGTGTCGGCGTTAGCACCGATCATCTCGACGCCGAACTTCTCCAGAACGCCTTCTCGCTCAAGGTCCAATGCGCAATTCAACGCGGTCTGGCCGCCCATGGTCGGCAGCAGTGCGTCTGGACGCTCTTTCTCGATGATCTTGGCAACGGTCGCCCACTTGATCGGTTCGATGTAAGTGGCGTCGGCCATGGCCGGGTCGGTCATGATGGTGGCCGGGTTGGAGTTCACCAGAATGACGCGGTAGCCCTCCTCGCGCAGGGCCTTACAGGCTTGGGCGCCGGAGTAGTCGAATTCGCAGGCCTGGCCGATCACGATCGGGCCAGCGCCAAGAATCAGGATGCTTTTAATGTCTGTACGTTTTGGCATGGGTTGTCACTCGAATCCTGTGTCAGTCGGCAAGCCGTCTTGAACATTCTCTGAGGTGGCCGGGCAGGCTGTCGGATGAATCCGGCTGCCGCAGCCACCTGCTCGCTACAGTCGCAAGTCAGCCGCTTAGCGACGCTTGGCCATGGCTGTGATAAAGCGATCAAATAGCGGCGCGACGTCGTTAGGGCCCGGGCTCGCTTCAGGGTGGCCCTGGAAGCTGAAGGCGTCCTTGTCGGTGCGCTCGATACCTTGCAGGGTGCCGTCGAACAGCGATTTGTGGATCGCGCGGACGTTGCTCGGCAGGGTGGCTTCGTCTACTGCAAAACCATGGTTCTGGCTGGTGATCATGACGACCCCGGTGTCCAGATCCTGAACCGGATGGTTGGCACCGTGGTGGCCATGGCCCATCTTGACAGTCTTGGCACCGGAGGCCAGAGCCAGCAGTTGGTGACCCAGGCAGATACCGAAGACAGGGATGTCGGTTTCCAGCACATCCTTGATGGCCTGAATAGCGTAGTCGCAAGGCTCAGGATCGCCTGGGCCGTTGGACAGGAACACGCCATCGGGATTCAGCGCCAGCACATCGCTCGCGGGTGTTTGAGCAGGCACCACGGTCACGCGGCAGCCGCGCTCGACCAGCATGCGCAGAATGTTGGTTTTAACGCCGTAGTCGTACGCAACCACGTTGTATGGCAGATCGGAGGCTGCGATCTCAGGATGGCTGTCAGTCTGCAGGCTCCAGACACTGGAGCGCCACTCGTAGCTTTCCTGGGTGCTGACGACTTTCGCCAAATCCATGCCCTTCAGGCCTGGGAAGCCCCGCGCTGCCGCGATGGCGGCTTCTTCGGAAATGTTGTCGCCGGCCATGATGCAACCATCCTGCGCCCCTTTTTCGCGCAGGATGCGGGTCAGACGACGAGTGTCGATACCCGCGATGGCAACGACGTTGTTGGCCTTCAGGTAGTCAGCCAGGGACATCTTGTTACGCCAGTTGCTCGCTACCAGTGGCAGGTCACGAATCACCAGACCTGCCGACCACACGCGGTCGGACTCGGCGTCTTCCGGCGTGGTGCCGGTATTGCCGATGTGCGGGTAAGTCAGGGTAACGATTTGCTGGGCATAGGAAGGATCGGTAAGGATTTCCTGATAGCCGGTCATTGCGGTGTTGAACACGACCTCACCAACGGTTTGACCGTCGGCTCCAATGGCTTCGCCGCGAAAAATGCTGCCATCAGCAAGGGCGAGTATGGCTGGCTTAGTCAAGAAGACCTCCCGTAATAAAGCCTGAAAGGGCGATCGCAGGTTGTAAAAAAGCGGAATGACGTATTGACACGTCACCCCGCTTTTTTTCATCGAATTATCTGCGCGCTTTTAGTGGACACACTAAAGCTGTAGCTTACAGAAAAGGGCTTTTTTAATCCACCGCTAAAACGCCTTTAAGGCTGGAGAATGCGACAGGACATCGCTTAGCGGTTCAAAACTGCGGGCAGGATACAGGGAAAACCCCTCTCCTGCCTTCATTGTTGCTGATTCGTTGCGTGAATCGACCAGATCGAAACAAGGCAGATCAATGCAAATCCAGCACATCCTGCATGTCGTATAGACCGGCTTCTTTGCCATCGAGCCACAGCGCTGCACGCACCGCACCTTTGGCGAAGGTCATGCGACTTGAGGCCTTGTGAGTGATTTCCAGGCGCTCACCTTCAGCAGCGAACAGCACGGTGTGATCACCCACCACGTCACCGCCGCGAACGGTTGCAAAGCCGATGGTCTCGCGCTCGCGCACGCCGGTATGGCCTTCACGACCGTAGACGGCAACTTTGTTCAAGTCACGACCCAGCGCCTTGGCTACCACTTCACCCATGCTGACCGCAGTCCCCGAAGGTGCATCGACCTTGTTGCGGTGATGCGCCTCGATGATTTCGATATCAGCATCGTCACCCATCACTCGCGCCGCCAGATGCAGCAGTTTGAACGACAGGTTCACACCAACACTGAAATTGGAGGCGAAGACGATTGGAATCTCCTTGCCCGCCTCAAGCAGCGTCTGCTTCTGCTCGGCATTCAAGCCCGTCGTGCCAATTACCATGGCTTTGCCAGCCTTGCGACAGAACGCGAGATTTTTCAGCATCACGTCCGGCAGGGTGAAGTCGATCAACACATCGAACTCGTCCAGCACCTGTTCGAGATTACCCGTCAGTTGCACGCCAATCCGACCCAGAGAGGCCAACTCACCCGCATCGGCACCGATCATGGTGCTACCCGGCCGAACGATCGCCGCCGTCAACCCCGCCTGAGGCGCGCGCAATTGCACGGCCTCGATCAGATTTTTGCCCATGCGCCCGGCAGCGCCCATCACAGCAATACGTCGCATGCAGTGCTCCTTAGAGGTCGCCGAAGAAACGCTTCACGCCTTCGAACCAGCCACTGGCTTTAGGCGAATGCGAACTGTCGCCCTCCAGCGACGAACGCAACTCTTCGAGCAACTCGCGTTGACGACGGCTGAGATTAACCGGGGTTTCCACTGCGACACGGCACATCAGATCGCCCGGCCCACCGCCACGCACCGGCGCAACGCCCTTGCCGCGCAAACGGAACTGTTTGCCAGTCTGGGTGCCTTCCGGAATCTTCAATTTGACGCGACCATCCAGCGTCGGCACCTCCAGCTCGCCGCCCAATGCGGCGTCGGTGAAGCTGATCGGCACTTCGCAATACAGATGCTTGCCATCGCGCTGGAAGATGTCGTGTTCACGCACGTTGATCACAACGTACAGGTCGCCCGTCGGCCCACCCTGCACACCCGCCTCACCTTCGCCGGAAAGACGAATACGGTCGCCAGTGTCCACGCCTGCCGGAACCTTGACCGACAACGTCTTGTACTCTTCGACCCGGCCTTCGCCATGGCAGGAATCGCAAGGATCGGAAATGATCTTGCCGTTGCCGTGGCAACGCGGACAGGTCTGCTGAACAGAGAAAAAGCCCTGCTGCATCCGAACCTGACCGATACCACCGCAGGTTGGGCACGTAACCGGAGAAGAGCCTTTCTTGGCGCCGCTGCCGTCACATGGTTTGCAATTAACCAATGTCGGCACGCGAATGCTGACTGTAGTGCCCCGCACCGCTTCTTCGAGGTTCAGCTCAAGGGTGTAACGCAGATCGCTACCACGCTGAGCGCCGCCGCGACCACCGCCACCTGCACGACCGCCTCCGAAGAAATCGCTAAACACGTCGCCAAAAATGTCGGAGAAGTTCGCGCCACCGCCAAAACCTCCACCGCCGCCCATGCCCTGATCCGTCGCGGCATGGCCATACTGATCGTAGGCCGCACGTTTGCTGGCGTCGGACAGCACCTCATAAGCCTCGTTGGCTTCCTTGAACGCATCTTCCGAGGCCTTGTCGCCCGGGTTGCGGTCAGGGTGATATTTCATCGCGAGACGACGGTACGCCTTTTTTAAGTCCGCCTCACTGGAGCCGCGCTCCACTCCTAATACTTCGTAATAGTCACGTTTTGACATAAGTTTTATGCACTCTTGAGGACGTCCGGCACCACGCTCCTGAGCGTGCCGAACTCGTTGAGCCCCTTTCAGGCCCGGACCCAACTCACGTCAATTCAACGATCCTGGTCTTTGGTTCAACGGCCTTCTATCGACCGAGTAAAGCGGCAGAACAAGCCGGTTTGCAGGAGCACCCCGACTTTGCCGCAAAGCCCGCAAAACAAATTCACGAGCCCGGAAATTTTGCGTATTCCAGACACACCAACGCGGGAGCAAGCCCCCGCGCGGCGACATCCTACCAGCGGCCACTCAAAAGGGGTCAACCGGCGATCAAGTAAACCTGCGCTTACTTGTGATCTTTCACTTCTTCGAACTCAGCGTCGACAACGTCGTCAGCCTTGTGTTCTTCCTGGGCAGCCTGTGCGCCCGCTTCAGGCTTTTCGGCCTGCTCGGCGTACATCTTCTGCGCCACTGGAGCGGAGACTTTCGACAGTTCTTCGACTTTCGCGTCGATGGCAGCCTTGTCGTCGCCTTTTACGGCAGTTTCCAGCGCAACGACAGCGGCTTCGATCGCGGTTTTCTCTTCAGCAGTGACTTTGTCACCCGCGTCAGCGACCATCTTGCGAGTCGAGTGAACCAGCGCGTCACCCTGGTTACGGGCAGCAGCCAGCTCTTCGAACTTGCGATCTTCTTCCGAGTTCGCTTCAGCGTCACGAATCATCTGTTGGATTTCTTCGTCCGACAGACCGGAGTTGGCCTTGATCACGATCGACTGAGTCTTGCCAGTCGCCTTGTCCTTCGCGCCAACGTGCAGAATACCGTTGGCATCGATGTCGAAGGTCACTTCGATCTGAGGCACGCCGCGTGGCGCTGGTGGAATCTCGGCCAAGTCAAACTTGCCCAGCGACTTGTTGGACGCAGCCTGCTTACGCTCACCTTGCAGCACGTGAATGGTCACGGCACTCTGGTTGTCATCGGCAGTCGAGAACACTTGCGATTTCTTGGTCGGAATCGTGGTGTTTTTCTCGATCAGCGCAGTCATGACGCCACCCATGGTTTCAATACCCAGGGTCAGCGGGCTGACGTCGAGCAGCAGAACGTCTTTCACGTCACCGGCCAGAACGGCGCCTTGAATCGCAGCACCCATGGCAACGGCTTCGTCAGGATTGACGTCTTTACGGGCTTCTTTACCGAAGAAGTCAGTCACGGTTTTCTGAACCAGCGGCATACGGGTCTGACCACCGACCAGGATCACGTCGTTGATCGCGCCAACATCGATACCGGCGTCTTTCAGTGCGATGCGGCAAGGTTCGATGGTGCGCTGCACCAGGTCTTCAACCAGCGACTCCAGCTTGGCACGGGAAATCTTCACGTTCAGGTGCTTTGGACCGGTGGCGTCTGCAGTGATGTACGGCAGGTTCACATCGGTCTGCTGGCTGGAAGACAGCTCGATCTTGGCTTTTTCAGCAGCTTCTTTCAGACGCTGCATCGCCAGCGGGTCACCTTTGAGGTTCATGCCGCTTTCTTTCTTGAATTCGTCAACGAGGTAGTCGATCAGACGAATGTCAAAGTCCTCACCACCCAGGAAGGTGTCGCCGTTGGTGGCCAACACTTCGAACTGGTGCTCGCCATCGACTTCGGCAATTTCGATGACCGAAACGTCGAAAGTACCGCCACCCAGGTCATAAACGATGACAGTGTGGTCGCCTTTGGCTTTGTCCATGCCGTAGGCCAGAGCGGCTGCGGTCGGTTCGTTGATGATACGTTTGACGTCCAGACCGGCGATGCGACCGGCGTCCTTGGTGGCCTGGCGCTGGCTGTCGTTGAAGTAGGCCGGAACGGTAATCACCGCTTCGGTGACCGCTTCGCCGAGGTAGTCTTCGGCGGTCTTCTTCATCTTTTTCAGGACTTCCGCAGAAATTTGCGGAGGTGCCATTTTCTTGCCGCTGGCTTCAACCCACGCGTCGCCGTTGTCGGCCTTGACGATTTTATAAGGCACCAGCTCGATGTCTTTCTGTACGACGTTCTCTTCGAAACGACGGCCGATCAAACGCTTCACCGCGTACAGGGTGTTGTGCGGGTTGGTAACAGCCTGGCGCTTGGCGGACTGGCCTACCAGAATTTCGCCGTCGTTCGCGTAAGCGATGATCGACGGAGTGGTACGCGCGCCTTCGGCGTTTTCGATGACCTTGGCGACGCCGTTTTCAAGCACCGAGACGCAGGAGTTGGTGGTCCCCAGGTCGATACCGATAATCTTGCCCATGTTTGACTCTCCCGAAACTTTAATTGGGTTGCCGCAACTGCGTTTACAAATTGCGGTAATTCTTTAAACCATGGCCCTTAGATGGGGCTCACTCAACTGATTTCAAGCCTGCTCGTCAATCGACGGTGCAACAGGCGACGGTGCCTTGCTGACCACAACCATGGCCGGGCGCAGTAGACGACCGTTGAGCTGATAACCTTTCTGGAACACTTTGAGCACGCTGTTCGGCTCGACGTCTGCACTTTCCTGCATTGCCATGGCCTGATGGTGCTCGGCATTGAACGGCTGACCATGCGGATCGATGGCTTCCAGCTGATAACGCTTGAGGGTGTCGTTGAACATTTTCAGCGTCAGCTCGATGCCTTCACGCATCGGACGGATGCTTTCATCGTCCGGGTTGGACAGGTCCAGACCCCGCTCCAGGCTGTCGACGATCGGCAGCAGGTCGCCTGCGAACTTCTCCAGCGCGAACTTGTGGGCTTTCTCTACGTCCTGCTCGGCGCGGCGGCGGACGTTTTGCAGATCCGCAGCGACACGCAGGGACTGGTCCTGTGCAGCAGCCAGTTGCTCTTCCAGCACTTGCACGCGGGTTGCCAAATCCTCTCCGGAAGTCGCCGCCTCTGCAGCCTGATCCTGAGCTTGCGTATCCGGGTTCTGTTCGTCAGCCATTGTTTTCTCCTCCTAATAACGTCCGTGAGCTCAACTCACGCTTCTGCCCGCCTATATGGGGCCGCAATTTTTGGCTTCAAGGGGGCGACATGCAGGATCAGGCGAATAACCCCACAAATATTCCGACATGGCCGGACAGCTGTAAACGCGGCGCAAAAACGCTGTTTCAGTGCTAAAAACTGTTCGAGACCTGCCAAATCGAGCTAAGGACGGGCATTGTCAGCCCAACGCAAAACACTGTATAAATAACCAGACCATTCGCTTGGGAGCCGCCCGCATGCTGGTGCACCTGTCCATACACAACTACGCCATCGTTGAGCATCTCGATCTGGAACTGGATCGAGGCATGAGCGTAATTACCGGTGAGACCGGCGCGGGCAAATCGATCATGCTCGACGCCCTGGGCCTGACTCTGGGCGATCGAGCCGACAGCGGTGTCGTGCGGCCGGGTGCCGACAAGGCAGATATCCTTGCAACGTTCGATGTGTCCGACATCCCCGAAGCCCGCAACTGGCTGGCCGAACGCGATATGGAAACAGATGGGCCGTGCATTCTGCGCCGAGTGATCACGGCAGAAGGCCGCTCGCGCGCTTATATAAACGGGACGCCCTGCCCTCAGGGCGACCTGAAAGCGCTGGGTGAATTGCTGATCGATATACACAGCCAGCACGAGCACCAGTCACTCCTGAAGACCGATACCCATCGTCGGTTGCTCGACGAATACGCAGGCGCGACCGAGTTGGCGCGCCAGGTTCAACTGGCCGCCCAGCGCTGGCGGCAAACACGTCAGGAACTGGAGCGACTCGCCAATTCCGGGGACGAGCAGCGCGCCAAGCATCAACTGCTCAGCTATCAGCTCGAAGAACTCGAAGGGTTGAGCCTGGGCGAAAACGAGTTGGAACAGCTCGAACAGGAACACACCACACTGACCAACGCCGAAAGCCTACTGGGTATTTGTCGACAAGTGGTCGAGCTGTGCAGCGAGAGCGACTCAGGCAACGCGCTGAATGCGCTGACCGCCAGCCTCAACCGGTTGACCAGCGTGAATAACTCGCCCGACGCCTTGAATGAAGCGACGAACCTGCTTTCTAGCGCTCAGATTCAGGTTGAAGAAGCCGTTGGCGAGATCAATCGCTTTCTTGATCGCTTCGAAGCCGACCCCGCGCGCCTGCAACAGATTGAAGAACGCCTGGACACCATTTACACACTGGCCCGCAAGCACCGCGTACAGCCAAGCGAAGTCCCGGCACTGCATCAAAAGCTGCTGGACGAGATTGAAACACTCAACGCCAATGACGAAGCCGTCGAACGCCTTGAGCATGAGCTGGGCGCATACGCCCGCCATTATCAGGAAAAGGCACGTGAACTGAGCGACCTGCGCCACCGCTCAGCCCCGGATCTGGCCTTGGCCGTGGAGCAGGAGATCCAGCGGCTGGGCATGCCCGGTGGGCGCTTCAATATCGAGCTGCGCCAGAACACAGATAAAGAGCTGTCTCCCAATGGATTGGAGCAGGTGGAACTGCTGGTCAGCGCCAACCCCGGTCAACCGCTCAAAGCACTGGCCAAAGTGGCATCAGGCGGTGAGCTGTCGCGGATCAGCCTGGCGATTCAGGTGATCACCGCGCAAACCTCGCGCATACCGACACTGGTGTTCGACGAAGTGGACGTGGGTATCGGTGGACCTACAGCGGAAATTGTCGGCCAACTCTTGCGCAGGCTCGGCGAGCGTGGTCAGGTCATGACCGTGACCCATTTGCCGCAAGTGGCTGCCCAAGGGCATCAGCATTTGTTCGTGCACAAAGTGCGCGAGAGCGATGCGACGCGCACAGCAGTGGCCAAGCTGACGAAAAATGAGCGCGTTGAAGAAGTGGCGAGGATGCTGGGCGGGATCGACCTGACGAAAGAGTCGCTGGCCCATGCAAAGAAGATGGTGGTTGCCGCGAAGTCTTGACAGTGGCCGACTCACACTCCCGGACGACAGCACAATCCTGTGTCAGCCCATTCAACCTCAAACAACACAAAACAAAGGCGACCCGAAGGTCGCCTTTGTTTTGTTTCAAAAAAAGACTTACGCCTTTTTCTTCCGTACGTAGAGCACCAGATTGTGGTCCACCAGCTCGAAGCCGTGTTCGGCAACGATCTGTTTCTGAAGCTCTTCGATTCCTTTGTGAAAAAATTCGATCACTTCACCGGAATCCACGTTGACCATATGGTCGTGGTGGCCTCCGTCCGCCAGTTCGAATACGGCGTGACCGCCGTCGAAGTTGTGGCGAACCACCAACCCGGCTGCTTCGAACTGAGTCAAAACACGGTAAACCGTCGCCAGACCGACGTCTTCATTGGCCTCCATAAGCGCCTTGTAGACGTCTTCCGCGCTCATGTGGCGCTGCTCTGCAGAATCGAGCATTTGAAGGATCTTGACCCGTGGCAGGGTCACTTTAAGTCCAGCTTTGCGTAGTTCGCTATTTTCAACCATGGTCAGCTTTCTCGCAGACGCTGCTTCGCAGCTTCTCTTAATGCAGGTATGATCGGGGTTTACGTTGTCCCAGCCAAGATAGTGGAAGTCGCCCACCGATGCAAAACACCAAGCTCTTGCTAACCAGTTTCACCTACGTGGGACTGC
>NZ_JBJDNK010000016.1:0-589 GCF_044900175.1 Pseudomonas sp. NPDC088444 | reverse complement strand
ACTCGCCGGTTGTTCATTCCCCGGGGTTTATAAAATCGACATCCAACAGGGCAATGTCGTCACGCAAGACATGATAGACCAGTTACGCCCCGGAATGACCCGGCGGCAAGTACGGTTTATCATGGGTAATCCCTTGCTGACAGACACCTTTCACCCTGAGCGCTGGGACTATCTGTACAGTCTTCAGCCAGGTGGCGGTGAGCGGCAACAGGAACGGATCAGCCTGATTTTCAACGGTAACGATCAACTGGCCAGCCTGTCCGGCGACTTCAAGCCGGGTGTCAGCCGCGACGAGGCGATCCTCGGAAAAAGCAGCGACACGACTGTCACCCCCGAAAACAAAGGGGATCAGCCTCAGAAGGAAGCACCACCGAAACCAGGTTCGCTGCTTGAGCAGATCCAGAACGACGTCGACAAGGCCGAAGCCGTGCCTGTTCCAAGTCAGGAACCACTGGATACCAATCCCCAGTGATCGTCGTTGCCACCCTCGTGCGGTGTCTAGTCCTGAAATAGGTTTACGCCTGTTTCGCCCTCAAAGCGCTCGATGCACCGCATCGGGCGTTTTGTATTTCAAGGCCTGATGTGGCCG
>NZ_JBJDNK010000015.1:101115-134637 GCF_044900175.1 Pseudomonas sp. NPDC088444 | reverse complement strand
ATGGATCCAGTTGGCTGTGTTCATGTCATGGGTTCGTCGACGGTCGTCACCGGTGTTCTTGCGCAGCTCGATGAACTCTTCGATGTCCATGTGCCAGGTTTCCAGGTAGGCACAGACAGCGCCTTTGCGCTTGCCACCCTGGTTAACGGCGACGGCGGTGTCGTTCACGACTTTCAGGAACGGTACGACGCCTTGGGATTTGCCGTTGGTGCCCTTGATGTAAGAGCCCAGCGCACGAACCGGGGTCCAGTCGTTACCCAGACCGCCTGCGAATTTGGACAGCATGGCGTTGTCGTGGATGGCGTGGTAGATGCCCGACAGGTCATCCGGAACGGTGGTCAGGTAGCAGCTCGACAGCTGTGGACGCAGGGTACCGGCGTTGAACAGGGTTGGGGTCGACGCCATGTAGTCGAAGGACGACAACAGGTTGTAGAACTCGATGGCGCGGTCTTCACGGGCTTTCTCTTCGATGGCCAGACCCATCGCGACGCGCATGAAGAAGATCTGCGGCAGTTCGAAACGCACGCCATCCTTGTGGATGAAGTAGCGGTCGTACAGGGTTTGCAGACCCAAGTAGGTGAACTGCTGGTCGCGCTCGTGGTTGATCGCCTTGCCCAGTTTTTCCAGGTCGAATTCGGCCAGAACAGGGTTCAGCAGTTCGAACTCGATACCTTTGGCGACGTACGCAGGCAGCGCCTTGGCATACAGGTCGGCCATTTCGTGGTGGGTGGCGCTTTCGGCGACGTTCAGGAAGCCCAGGCCTTCGGCACGCAGGGTGTCCATCAGCAGGCGTGCGGTCACGAACGAGTAGTTCGGCTCACGCTCGACGAGCGTGCGCGCGGTCATCACCAGAGCGGTGTTGACGTCTTTAAGCGCCACGCCGTCGTACAGGTTTTTCAGGGTTTCGTTCTGGATCAGCTTGGCGTCGACTTCGGCCAGCCCTTCGCACGCTTCGGTGATGATGGTGTTCAGACGACCCATGTCCAGCGGCGCCAGGCTACCGTCGTTGGCAGTGATACGGATCGACGGGTGAGCTTGAACCGGGGCTTCGCCGCCACGACCGGCACGCTCTTTGGAGCGGTCGTTACGGTAGATCACGTAGTCGCGAGCCACTTTTTGCTCGCCAGCGCGCATCAGCGCCAGTTCTACCTGATCCTGAATTTCTTCGATGTGGATGGTGCCGCCCGAGGGCATGCGACGCTTGAAGGTCGCGGTGACTTGTTCGGTCAGGCGGGCAACGGTGTCGTGGATACGCGACGACGCAGCGGCAGTGCCGCCTTCAACTGCGAGGAAAGCCTTGGTGATGGCGACGGTGATCTTGTCATCGGTGTACGCAACGACGGTGCCGTTGCGCTTGATCACGCGCAGCTGACCCGGAGCGGTCGCGGACAGGTCCTGCTGGGTCGCACCTGTCTGCGGCGCAATGGCCGGCGAGTTCTCGCGAGTTGTGTCTGTTTGCATGGGTCTCTCCACGTTCTCTATGTTTATTTGGGCACTGGTCAGTACCCACCGTTCCGTCTTGAAGCAAACGACCGACAAACGTCGGTGCGAGACTTCAAAGCGGTTGGGGAAGCTCTAAGGCACCATCCCTGGCGTTGAAGTCCGAGGCTGTGTATGAAAAGTCTTGATATTCGGTCCTGCTGCGTTGAAAACAGCCTTACCTTCTTCTCAAAACATTTCGTACAAAGCCCAAGGGCGCGGGTCGACCCGTCACCCAGATAAATCTGATGCAGAATGCTCGTTCTTTGTTGCAACACTCATACCGTTACGCGTAAATCCTGAAACGTTTGCTGGCCATCTCAATGGCAGCGGTCAGGCGGTAAAACCGGTGGTGATTCAGCCCTGTGGGCGCAAGAAAAAAGCTTGAAATGCCGCTGTCACTTGTGTTTGGTCTTTCGGCTCAAACCCTACATGTAGGGGGTGGCTCGGCGACGAGGTACAAGATTATGTGTTGGCGACACTAAATGCAACGTGTGTTCTGTGGATAACCCTGTGTGTAATGTGTGTGGGAATTGGGGAAATTGCGTGTAGGCCGCGTGGCGACTGGGATGAGCCGTCGATCGCTGTTTTTTACGGCTTTATTTAGACCAGACGGTTTTTTTGAGGGCGCGAAGGCGATCACAAAACAAGGCACTGGCAAATGGTTAGAATCGAGCGTAAAGGTGCCCCCTTTCCTGACTCTGGCCGCGTAGGCCTTCTATCTAATAAGAACAACGCAGGAGCACCACGACCTTGCAACAAGAACCCTGGCAGGTGCTGATCGTCGAGGATGACCTGCGCCTTGCTGAACTGACTCGCGATTACCTTGAAAGCAACGGCCTGACAGTGAGCCTGGAAGGGGATGGTGCGCGGGCGGTGAAGCGGATTGTGGATGAGCAGCCCGATCTGGTGATTCTTGACCTCATGCTGCCAGGCGAAGACGGCCTGAGTGTCTGCCGCAACGTGCGGGGGCAGTACGGCGGCCCGATTCTGATGCTCACGGCGCGCACCGACGACAGTGATCAGATTCAGGGCCTGGACATGGGCGCCGACGATTACGTCTGCAAACCCGTACACCCGCGGGTGCTGCTGGCGCGGATTCATGCCCTGTTGCGGCGTAGCGAACCTCTGCAAGTCCCTGCTCAGGAGCCGCGCCGTCTGGTGTTCGGCCCGTTGGTGGTCGACAGCGCCTTGCGTGAGGCTTGGCTTAACGAGCGCTCCATTGAACTGACCAGTGCCGAGTTCGACCTGTTGTGGCTGCTGGTGACCAATGCCGGGCGGATTTTGTCGCGAGAAGAGATTTTCACCGCCCTGCGCGGGGTGGGGTACGACGGGCAGGATCGCTCCATCGATGTGCGTATTTCGAAAATCCGCCCCAGAATTGGCGACGATCCTGTTCATCCGCGCCTGATCAAAACGGTGCGCAACAAGGGCTATCTGTTCGTGCCGGAAGCGGCCAGGGACATGCCCCCTTTCTTGCTCAACGGTTAAAGCATGAATTCCATCTTCTTGCGCATTTACGGCGGCATGCTGGGCGTTCTGGTGCTGGTCGCGCTGCTGGGCGTCCTGACCTTGCACGTTGCCAACACCGTGCGCGGCGAGCAGTACCGGGAACAGCTCGCCCACGGCACGTTCACGTTGATGGCCGACAACCTCAAATTGATGGACAGCATCGAACGCACCCGCGCATTGGCGGTGTGGGAGCGCTTGCTGGGAATTCCGTTGTCGCTGCAAACCGCTGAGCAGGCGCATTTGGAGGGCGGCACGCGCAACCGGCTGAGCCGCGGGCAGGTCGTGGTTGAACAGACCGGTCCCCATGCCGCGCGGGTGTTTCGCGAGGTTGAGCCTGCCGTGCCTGGCAAACCCGGCAGCGCGCTGCTACTGACCGGTGAAGTGCAGCAGATCAGCGAGCAACTGGCCCGGGCGACCATGTATCTGTTGCTGGACGAACTGGTGCGCCTGCCCGTCGATGAACAGCCGATCCGCCTGGAAACCCTGCGCATCAGCAAGGGCTTCGGTTTCGATCTGCACCTGATCAAGCTGGAGCAGACGGATGTCGATGACGATCAGCGCCGCCGTATCGACGAAGGCGACACGGTGATGGCATTGGGTAAGGGCGGCGATTCGATCCGCGTGCTATCGGGTGTAGGCGAGACCCCGTGGGTGCTGGAGATCGGTCCGCTGTATCAATTCAACCCCTATCCGCCGGAATTGCTGATTCTGATTACGTTTTTCGGTCTGTGCCTGATCGGCGTGGTGGTGTACCTGCTGGTGCGCCGTCTTGAGCATCGGCTGCGCGGGCTGGAAGCGGCGGCCACGCAGATCGCCCAAGGCAGTCTGGAAACCCGCGTGCCTGAAACCGGTGCCGATTCAGTGGGGCGCCTGGCCTCGGCGTTCAACGGCATGGCCGAGCATTTGCAGCGCTCGCTCACGATTCAGCGCGAACTGGTGCGCGCGGTGTCCCATGAACTACGAACGCCCGTGGCGCGCTTGCGCTTTGGGTTGGAAATGATCAGCGACGCCAGTACGCCCGAAGCGCGGCACAAGTACATGGTGGGCATGGATAATGACATTCAGGACCTCGACAAGCTGGTGGACGAGATGCTGACGTATGCGCGTCTTGAGCAGGGCTCGCCGACCCTGAACTTCCAGCGTATCGATTTGCAGGCGCTGATCGATCAAGTCATCACCGAGTTGGCACCGCTGCGGGCCAATGTGCGCGTCGGCCGTGGGCAATGCGTGGCGGTCATTGATGAGACTGAGATGTTCGCTGAAGCGTGGGTCGAAGCAGAACCTCGCTATTTGCACCGGGCATTGCAGAACCTGGTGAGCAACGCGATGCGCCATGCCGAATCCCAAGTCAGAATAGGCTTTCAGTTGGGTCAGGATCGTTGCCGAATCGATGTCGAGGATGACGGCCCTGGTGTGCCGGAAAGCGCATGGGACCGGATTTTCACGCCGTTCATGCGTCTGGACGACAGCCGCACCCGCGCCTCGGGCGGGCATGGGTTGGGCCTGTCGATCGTGCGTCGTATCGTGCACTGGCATGGTGGCCGGGCGTTGATCGGGCGTAGCGAGTTGGGCGGGGCGTGTTTCAGTCTGGCCTGGCCGCGTGAGCAACGTGACATTTAAACAGCGTTTGAACGGAGTCCGGGGTTGAATAATGACCCCTGTGGGAGCGAATTCATTCGCGAGACGGCGGTATGACCCATACATCTGCGTCGACCGAACCACCATCGCGAATGAATTCACTCCCACACGGGGATCTGCGTATGCCGATGTATTTCGGGTTCACTTCGCAATCGCCACAAGGCTCAACAACTGCCCATCCCGCACGCTGAACTGTGCATCCAGTTCCTTGCCGTCATGCCATTCCTCTGACAAGTCGATCTTCAATCGCAGGCGTGCGCGGCTGTCGTGCGACCAGTCGAGCAATTCGGCGTCTTCGAAATAGAAGCGTTTGAGCACAAGGGGGTAGAGCGCCTTGAACAGCGCTTCCTTGAGGGAAAAGGTCAGGGTGACGTGTAAGGCAATCTGGTGCTCTGGCCCGGCCGCCATACGTTGCAGCTCATCGGCGGTGAGGATTTCCCCGGCCAGTCGCGAGGCCCGCTCGCTGCTCATCAGTTGCTCGACATCCATCCCCAGTCCGCGCCAGTGTTGCTTGCTGGCCACGATGGCCGCAGCCCAGCCGGTGCTGTGGGTGATCGAGCCGCACAGGTCGCCCGGCCAGACAGGTGCCCGGTCCTCGCCGATTGGCGGCACATGCTGACGACCATCGAGCAGGCGCATGGCTTCTCGGGCGCACAGGCGCCCGGCGAGAAATTCGGTCTGCCGCTTGGCCACGGAGCGTTGAATGCTGGCGGGCGGTTCGATCAGGCAGTGCTGAAAGTCGCCTTCGGCCAGTTGGTGTGGGTCGAAGGCGCTGCTGACCAGCACCACATTGTCCAGCGCATGAGGCAGCGGCCAGTGGGCGGTGAGGGCGGCGCAGCAACGAGGGAGTGTCATCGGCTCGGTCATGGTCGGCAGGGTGCGGGTGTGGGAAGTGGGGGGCAGCGCGCGGATTTGAGTTTCATGCGCAGCATCGGATAGGGACGCCCCAATCCGTCGACCTTCGAACGTCCAACGACCTCGAAGCCTTGCTTTTCATAGAAGCCCAGTGCCTGCGGGTTTTGCTCGTTGACGTCCAGCTCGCTGACATCGAAGTGTTCGATGGCGTAGTTCAGCAGCTTTTTGCCCAAGCCCATGCCGCGATACTCCGGGGCGATGAACAGCATCTCCAGCTTACCGGGGCTGGTACCGCCGAAACCGGTGATGTGCAGCTGGGAGTCGCGGGTGCAAAACAGGTTCACCGCATCGAGGTACTGGGTCTCCAGCAAGTTTCTGAGCAGTGTGATGTAGTTTTCCGGCAGAAAATCGTGAGTCGCGCGGACCGATGCTTCCCAGACACGAGTCAGTTCGGCGTAGTCGTGCGGTTTCGGCTGGTAGATGACCGAATGATGGGTCATGTCGCCTCTTCTCCTTTTTTATCGTGGTCCTGATATGGAGACGATAGCCGGAAAAACAAACCCCGCCGTTTGACGGGCGGGGTTGTTGAGCGGGCGATCTCGGCTGGACGCTGCCCTTGTGGGAGCCGGCTTGCTGGCGAACGCGGTATGTCAGTCCCTGAGATATTGATTGATCCACCGCTTTCGCCAGCAAGCCGGCTCCTACAGGAGAAAATTTCCCCGTCAGACCGGCTCAGCCCACAGGTCGTACTCATCGGCATCGACCACGCGACACAGGATCTTGTCGCCGGGCTTCAGATCACGATCGCTTTCAACGAACACGTTGCCGTCGATTTCCGGCGCGTCGAAGAACGAACGGCCCACGAAGCCTTGCTCGTCTACTTCGTCAATCAGGACTTCGATTTCCTTGCCGATCTTCATCTGCAGGCGTGCAGCGCTGATGGCCTGCTGGTGCGCCATGAAGCGATCCCAGCGTTCCTGTTTCACGTCATCCGGCACGACCGGCGCATCCAGCAGGTTGGCAGGGGCGCCTTCAACCGGCGAGTACTGGAAGCAACCGACGCGATCCAGTTGCGCTTCGGTCAGCCAGTCCAGCAGGTACTGGAAATCTTCTTCGGTTTCGCCGGGGAAGCCGACGATGAACGTCGAGCGAATGATCAGGTCCGGGCATTGCTCGCGCCATTTCTTGATGCGTGCCAGGGTTTTGTCTTCGAAGGCCGGGCGCTTCATCAGCTTGAGGATCTTCGGGCTGGCGTGCTGGAACGGAATGTCCAGGTACGGCAGGATCTTGCCCTCGGCCATCAACGGGATGATCTCGTCGACGTGCGGGTACGGGTAGACGTAGTGCATCCGCACCCAGACGCCCAGCGAACTCAAGGCCACACAGAGCTCCGTCATGCGGGTTTTCACCGGCTGACCGTTCCAGAATCCGGTGCGGTATTTGACGTCGACGCCATAGGCGCTGGTGTCCTGGGAGATGACCAGCAGCTCTTTGACGCCCGCCTTGACCAGACGCTGGGCTTCATCCAGCACATCGCCCACCGGACGGCTGACCAGCTTGCCGCGCATCGACGGGATGATGCAGAAGCTGCAACTGTGATTGCAGCCTTCGGAAATTTTCAAATAAGCGTAGTGACGTGGGGTCAGCTTGATGCCTTGTGGTGGTACCAGGTCGATCAGCGGGTTGTGATCGAGCTTCGGCGGCGCTGCGTCGTGCACGGCGTTGACCACTTGCTCGTACTGCTGCGGACCGGTCACGGCCAATACGCTCGGGTGCACGTCGCGAATCACGCTTTCGTCCACGCCCATGCAGCCGGTCACGATGACCTTGCCGTTTTCTGCGATGGCCTCACCGATGGTGTCCAGCGATTCAGCCTTGGCGCTGTCGATGAAGCCACAGGTGTTCACCACGACCACGTCGGCATCTTCATAGGTCGGCACGACCTGATAGCCTTCCATGCGCAGCTGAGTGAGGATGCGCTCCGAATCGACGAGCGCCTTCGGGCAACCCAGAGAAACGAAACCGACCTTGGGGGCGGCAGGCGTGGTAACGGTGGACATTGACTAACCTCGGTGTAGGTATGCCGAGGCGACTGGCCTGGGCATCGACTGGACGCTTGGGGCGCCTCTGATCAAAAAGTGCGCAATTCTAGCGATGAGCGCCGCGATTGACCAGCGTTATACCGAGAATTACGACGAGTGCTGCGCTATGCTTCGCGGCGTTGAACCCGGCGGCCCTTGTCGGCCGGGTTCATCGGAATTAACCGGTAAGTGGCAGGTCCATCGGACAGCCGCCTATCGCGTGCTCGAGTCATGGTTTCAGGAGTGGTAAATGGGTCACGCAACGAGTCAGGCAGAGACCGGGCATTCTTCAGTCAAACCCTTGAGTTTGCTGGTGGGGGCGGTGGGGGTCGCGTATGGCGACATCGGCACCAGCCCGTTGTACACGATCAAAGAAGTCTTTGTGGGCGGCTACGGCGTACAGGCCGGGCATGACGCGGTGCTGGGGATCCTGTCACTGATTTTCTGGGCGCTGGTCTGGGTCGTGTCGTTCAAATACATGGCGTTGGTGCTGCGTGCCGACAACGACGGCGAGGGCGGCATCATGGCCCTGACGGCGCTGGCGCGTCGCGCGTCGGCGAAGTTTCCGAAGTTGCAGGCGGCGATGATCGTCTTCGGTCTGTTCGGTGCCGCGCTGTTCTATGGCGACAGCATGATCACTCCGGCCATTTCGGTGCTTTCAGCCGTTGAGGGCATGGAGCTGGCGTTTGACGGCCTGGATCACTGGGTCGTGCCGATTGCCTTGATCGTGCTGGTGGCGCTGTTTCTGATTCAGCGCCACGGCACAGCGCGTATTGGCGTGATGTTCGGGCCGATCATGGTGCTGTGGTTCGTCACCCTGGGTGTACTAGGCATTCATGGCATCATTCAGCAGCCTGAGGTGCTGCACGCGGTCAACCCGGTCTGGGCGGTGCGTTTCTTCATCGATCATCCGGGGATTGGCGTTGCTGTGCTGGGCGCGGTGGTGCTGGCGTTGACCGGTGCCGAAGCGCTGTACGCCGACATGGGCCACTTTGGCCGCAAGCCGATTTCCCGCGCCTGGTTCGGTCTGGTACTGCCTGCGCTGGTGCTCAACTATTTCGGCCAGGGCGCGTTGGTGATCGAAGACCCCGAGGCCGTGCGCAACCCGTTCTACCTGCTCGCGCCAGGCTGGGCGCTGCTGCCACTGATCGGTCTGTCCACGCTGGCGACCATTATTGCGTCCCAAGCGGTGATTTCCGGCGCGTTCTCCATGACGTTGCAGGCGATTCAACTGGGCTACATCCCGCGCATGTACATCCAGCACACCTCCAGTGACGCTCAGGGCCAGATTTACATCGGCGCGGTGAACTGGTCGCTGATGGTCGGTGTGATCCTGCTGGTGCTGGGCTTTGAATCCTCCGGCGCGCTGGCCTCGGCTTATGGCGTGGCGGTGACCGGGACCATGCTTTGCACCACGATTCTGGTGGCATCGGTCATGTTGCTGGGCTGGAAGTGGCCACCCATCGTCGCGGTGCCCATTCTGCTGGGCTGCCTGTTCGTCGACGGCCTGTTTTTTGCTGCCAACGTGCCGAAAGTGGTGCAGGGCGGGGCCTTCCCGTTCCTGGCGGGTATCGCGTTGTTCATCCTGATGACCACTTGGAAGCGCGGCAAGCAGTTGCTGGTGGAGCGCATCGACGAGGGCGGCTTGCCGCTGCCGATTTTCATCAGCAGCATTCGCGTGCAGCCGCCACATCGGGTGCAGGGCACGGCGGTGTTTCTGACGGCCCGCCCCGACGCCGTGCCTCACGCACTGTTGCACAACATGCTGCACAACCAGGTGCTGCATGAGCAGGTGGTGTTGTTGACCGTGGTCTACGAGGATACCCCGCGTGTCCCGACGGCGCAGCGTTTCGAGGTCGAGTCTTATGGCGAAGGTTTTTTCCGGGTGATTCTGCACTTCGGCTTCATCGACGAACCGGACGTTCCGGCGGCGCTCAAACTCTGTCATCTGCCTGATCTGGATTTCAGCCCGATGCGCACGACCTACTTCCTGAGCCGTGAAACCGTGGTTTCCACCAAACTGGCCGGGATGGCTCGCTGGCGCGAAGGGCTGTTCGCCTTCATGTTGAAAAACGCCAATGGCAACCTGCGCTTCTTCAAGCTGCCATACAACCGGGTGATCGAGTTGGGGACGCAGGTGGAGATGTAAACCGTGAGCGATGCTCTGCGCTTTTGATTCTGGCCGTAGGCCGTAGGAGCGCAGCTTGCTTGCGATCGGCGACCGTAGTCGTCGTAAAACCATGCTGCACCGAGACACCAGAAACGTATCCACCGAACTTACTGCTGTTTCGCAGCAGATCGTCAGCAAGCTGGACTCCTGCGCTCTCTGGGCGGAAACGGTCAGCCATAAAAAATCCCCGCAGTCTCACGAGTGCGGGGATTTTTTATGGCTGACCGTTAATCAGCGCTGGCCGACTCCGGCGCTTCTTTGCCTTTCCACTTATCGATGACCGCGATCAGGCGTTTGGCCAGTGCGGGGTAGTCTTCGTCGAAGTGGTGACCGCCTGGCAATTGTTGCTTCTGGCCTGGGGCGGTGGCTTCGGTGCAGCCGCTTTCGTCCTTCTCTTCCACACCGTACACGCAGAACACCTTGTCACCCGGCAGTTTGGCCATTTCCGGGCCGGTGGCGGCTTCTTTGCCGGACGCGCCCAGCCAGCCCTCGACAGCGATCTCGAAGCTGCCGCTGCGGGCGAAGGCGAGGAGGATGATGCCGTCGACGCGGGCCTTGTCTTCTTCCGGCAGGCGGTTGTAGACCGCAGGCAGAACGTCGGCACCGAAGGAATAACCGGCCAGCACGAAGTGCTTGGCACCCCATTTCTGACGGTAGTGGGCCATCAGCTCGCTCAGGTCGGTGGCAGTCTGCTCGGGGGATTTGTGCTCCCAGTAGTAGCGCAGGGTGTCGATACCGACCACCGGGTAGCCACCGGATTTCGCCATGTCACCTGCCACGTCCTTGTCCAGATCGCGCCAGCCGCCATCACCCGAGAGGAACAGGGTCACAGTGTCCGAAGGCTGGCTCGACGGGACTTCCACCACCGGAATGTTCAGACCGCCGTTGGCGTCGTCAGCGATCAGCAGGTGACGGACTTCGGTGTTGAGGATCTGCGGGTATTTGATGTCGTAATCGCTGATCTTGGTTTCGGCGTTGGGCGTGTCACGCACAAATACCGCGGTGTCATCGTCCGGACCATCGTTCCAGGCCACGGTCCATTTGCCATGGGCGGCGGCTTTCGGCGCAGGAACCTTGCAGTCCGGCTGATTGAGCACGAAGTTCACCGAAATGGCCTGAGCCTTGTCGTTGTTTTGACCTGCAAGCCAGTCCCAGGCCACCGAACCGCCTGCGCTGATGCCAGCAACGACATCGGGTGTGCCATCGAGTTTCTGCAAGGCCGCGTTGAAGGTCTTCTCTTGCAGTTGGCAGTCGTCTTTGGGCAAGACAACCTGAATGACTTGAGCCGACGCGTCGTAGCTCAGCGCCAGAACCTGCTTCTCGGTCAGCGAGTCTTCGGAGGTGACGGCAAGGGCGACGCGGGTCTTGACCTTGGTCGATGGGGTGGCGCGGATCAGCGCCGAACCATCGTCCAGGGTCATGCGTTCAAGTGTCGGTTGTGCGGCAGGTCGGTTCCACAGCCAGAAACCCAGTGCCACCACCAGAATTACCAGGGCTGCGAGCAAAAAGCGCCAGTAGCGTTGAATCATCAGCGTTTCACCAATCCAGTCAGGCCGCCTGCGATCAGGGCGGCGGTATCTGCCAGTGCCACCAATGGATCGAGTCCGGCGGGCACGGCCATATAACGGGGTTCCCAGTCAGGCTGGAATTTGTCCTTGAAACGACGCAATCCCTGAAAGTTGTAAAGCTGCTCGCCGCGGGTGAACACCATCGAGCCCAGACGCTGAGTCAGCGGTGCGCCGCGCCGAGGTTGCAGGCCCGACAACGGCACCATGCCCAGGCTGAAACGGCTGTAGCCTTCCTTTTTGTAATGCAGAATCAGGCCGACCATCATGAATTCCATAGTCAGCTTCGGCGCGTCCGGGTGCGAACGCATCAGGTCCAGGCTGGCGATGTCGTTGCGCGAGGTCTCCAGCAAATTGGAAAACGCGACCGGTTTGCCCTCGAAGTGAACGATGGCAATGCGAAAATGCTTGAGGTAATCCAGGCTGAAACGGCCCAGAGAGAAACCTTTCTCGCGCACGTTCTTGCCGGTCAGCCAGGCGTCGGAAATCACCTTCAACTCGTCCATGGGTGCTTGGCCGACATCGTAGATTTCCAGTGACAGACCGTCGCGACCACCCCGGTTCCAGGTGTAGCGCAGGTCCTTCATTTCCTTGCCTTTGGCGTCGATGTCGAAGGTGTTCAGGTTCACCCGCGCTTCTTCGCCCAGTTTGATCGCCGTCAGGCCGATGTCCATGTAGAACGGCAGGTTCTCTGCACGTACCTGATAGAACACAGGGCGTGCGTGGTGCACATCGCACAGGTCACGGAATTGCCAGATCAGTTCGGCGCGTTGCTGGGTCGGGCCGATCGGGTCGTACAGCGCCACCAGGCTGCGGCCGCGATGGGCGTACATCAGGAAAGCGTTGCCGTCCGGGTGCATCAGCACCGCTTTATCGCCGGTCAGCACCAGGCCACCATCCGGCTGGTTCGAGGCCTTGATGATTTCAGCAGCTTTGGCCAGTTGCTCTTCATTCGGCAGATCGATTTGCGGACGTGCCGTGCGCAGCAGCCAGGTCAAGGAGACGATCACCAGCAGCACCGCGCTGCCCAGCGCAGAGCGCAGGCCGCGAGGAGCGTCGGCGTCCAGTGTGAACTGCCACCAGAGCTGATGGCTGTAGGGGACGTCCTGATAAGCGAACAGCAGCAACCAGAACGACGCCCCCAGTACGCAGATGCTGGCCACCAGATACAGCGGCGAAAACGGCAGTTCAAACAGGCGGCTCGGGCGATAGAACGAGCGACGGAAGATCGCCAGCAGGCAGGCCGTGAGCAGCAGCAGGCTGGCCTCTTCCCAGTCGAAGCCTTTGAGAATCGACAGGATCGAGCCAACAAACAGCAGGATGGTGGTCAGCATCCATGCCGCTGACAGACGACGGCGCAGACCCTGAGCCAGCAACAGGCAGAGCACACCGATCAGGCTGGCACCGAAGTGCGACGCGTCGATCAGGCGATGGGGAATCAGGAAACCAAGGCTTTCCAGGCGGGTGTCGATTTCCGGTGTCGCGCCGGAAAACAGCAGCACGACGCCGGACAGGAACACCAGCAACGCCAGAATCGGCGCGCCCAGGCCTGAAGCGACGCGAATCGCCTGACGGGCAAACAGCAGGCGTTTGGCTTCACTGAACAGCAGCACCAGACACGCGATCAGCAGAGGCAGCAGCACGTAGATCAGGCGATACAGCAACAGCGCAGCGGCCAGTGGAGCAGCACCCAATTCATCGGCAAAGGCGGTCAGCAGGATCGCTTCAAAGACCCCGACGCCGCCCGGCACGTGGCTGAGCACGCCCGCAGCCAGGGCCAGCAAATACACCAGCAGAAACGCGCCGAAGGGCGGGGCGGATGGCAGCAACAGATAAAGCACCGCTGCGGCGGCCGCGACGTCCAGTGCCGTGATCACCAGTTGCATGAGCGTCAGGCGCAGGCCCGGCAGGCGCAACGTGCGGCGTCCAGCGCGGACCAACAGGTTGTGCGCAATGGTCTGCTCGGGCAGCCGACGACGGTAGACCGCTACGCCAATGATCAAGCTGAAAGCCAGCACCGCCACGGCGATGGTCGCCAGTACCGCAACCGGCAAATGCAGCGCGAGAGAGGCCGAAGGCAGATCGCTCAAGGTTGCGAGAGCGGCCAGTGGTGGCAGTGCGCATCCCAGAGAGAGGCTGGCGAACAGGGTCATATGAGCGACTTCGCCCGCCCCCAGGCCCAGCCGCGAATACAGGCGATAACGCACGGAGCCGCCTGACAGCATCGACAAGCCGACCGCGTTGCCGATCGCGAAGGCACAGAATCCGCCCATGACCAGCGATTTGGCAGGCAGGTCGACGTTGGCGTATTTGCTCGCGGACCATTCATAGCCCAGCAGGATGGTGAAGCCGATGACCGTTGCCAGCACTGCGCCACCCAGCGAGGGCAGCGGTACGCTCAGCAGCGAGTCTTGCAGCGCGTAAATGTCGAGTTCGGTCAGCATGTGCCGACAGGCAATCAGCGCAAGGGCGAACAGCAGAATGGTGACTGCCACCCCGATGGGCTGACGGTATTTGCTCACCAGCTCGCGTGCGCGCAGTCGGGCAGGGGGAGCCGGAGGCATCTCTGGAACTGCTTCGTTTGTGTCGGATGGGTTGGCGCGCATCAATCACTCCTTGGATCGTGCGCGACAGGATGGGGGTATACAGCCAAGTTACCAATCCCTACGCAAAAAATAATTCAGGATGTTAGCGCTTCAACGTCTAACGGGCGAATACGGCGATACGTTCCGTGACCATAGAGTCTAGGTTCAGATGCTCGGCAGTGTATCGACCACGGACACAAAAACTATCGCGCCCGGCAACATACGGTAACAACCAACTCAAGGCCACATGGTTTCGGCAAAGAAATGTGACAAGTGTTTCACCCTGCTGTTCGGCACTTTTCGTCCGGGCAAAAAAAAGGCCACTCTTTCGAGTAGCCTTTTTTCAGACGTTTGGTTGCGGGAGCCGGATTTGAACCGACGACCTTCGGGTTATGAGCCCGACGAGCTACCAGGCTGCTCCATCCCGCGTCTGTGAGGCGGCATTCTACAGCTGAACGGCAGAGTGTCAACCTTTAAACGTCAATATCGACAAAATAACCGCACTCGGAGGGCTGGCATACGTAACTCAAGGTCGGGCAAGGCTTTTGTCTCGGCGGGGCTGCGAGGCAGGACGTCATCATTGATGAAAGATATTTCATTCATGTGACGCAAGATCGTTTTCTTACGCGCACAAAAAAGCCACTCGTTGAGTGGCTTTTTTGATATTTGGTTGCGGGAGCCGGATTTGAACCGACGACCTTCGGGTTATGAGCCCGACGAGCTACCAGGCTGCTCCATCCCGCGTCTGTGGGGCGGCATTCTACAGAGGTTCGAGAGGGTGTCAAGCGAATCGCCGAAAAAAGTGCTTTTTCTTCAAATGGTTAGCCGCAGCCGCCGGTCGACAGGGCCTATAGGCCCTGTGCGGCAAGGGTTTGAGCCGGTCGTCGCAGGCAGGCGTTCCGCATCAAGAGTGTCAGATGCTGACGCGAGTGAGATACTGCTCAACCGTTTTCCTACGACTCCCGGTCATGCAGCAGCGCAAAATCATCCACATTGACTGTGACTGTTTCTATGCCGCCATCGAAATGCGCGACGACCCGAGCCTGGCCGGGAAACCGTTGGCCGTCGGCGGTTCGGCGGATCGGCGTGGGGTGATCGCGACGTGCAACTATGAAGCGCGGGCCTATGGTGTGCGCTCGGCGATGTCGTCGCGGCACGCGCTGTCACTCTGCCCGGATCTGACCATCGTCAAGCCGCGAATGGACGCTTACAAAGCAGCATCGAAGGAAATTCACACGATCTTTCGGGATTACACGGACTTGATCGAGCCTTTGTCACTGGACGAGGCCTATCTGGACGTATCCGATTGCAGCCATTTTTCAGGCAGTGCCACGCGCATCGCCCAAGACATTCGCCGCAGGGTGTCGAACCAACTGCACATCACGGTCTCGGCGGGCGTCGCACCGAACAAATTTCTGGCCAAGATCGCCAGTGACTGGCGTAAACCCAATGGCTTGTTCGTCATCACTCCTGATCAAGTGGAGGATTTTGTCGCCGAGCTTCCTGTCTCCAAGCTGCATGGTGTAGGCAAAGTCACGGCTGACAAGCTGGGTCGGTTGGGCATCATTAGTTGTGCCGATCTGCGGCAGTGGAACAAGTTGTCGCTGGTGCGAGAGTTCGGCTCGTTCGGCGAGCGGTTGTGGAATCTCTCCCATGGCATCGATGAGCGGCCTGTCCAGAATGACAGCCGTCGTCAGTCGGTCAGTGTGGAAAACACCTACGACACGGACCTGCCGGATCTGGCAAGTTGCCTGGAAAAGCTTCCGGCGTTACTGGAAAACCTGAACGGTCGGATTGCTCGCCTGGATACGCAATACCGACCTGGCAAACCTTTTGTAAAAGTGAAGTTTCACGATTTCACACAAACCACTCTGGAGCAGGCCGGGGCGGGGAGGGATCTGGAAAGCTACGAGCAGTTGCTGGGCCAGGCTTTTGCGCGCGGAGGTAAACCGGTGCGACTACTGGGCGTTGGAGTGCGCCTGCACGATTTGCGAGGCGCTCATGAGCAACTTCAGTTGTTCAACTGACTGACAGCATTACTCGCTGCCTGCTGGCACCGCTACCAGTCGCCCCGCGTCCTTGGCCAAGGCGCGTAGAAATTCATGCTGCAATTGTGGGTCGTTGCGAGTCATTTCGATCAGTGATTGCTCCAGATCGCTCGCTTCTTCTTCCAGACCCAGTTCTGACAGGCGTTTGACCCGGTGAACCCACTGGTTCACTTCGTCGTCTTCAAGATCGTCATAAATCAGGTCATGCGCCTCGATCAACTTGCCGCGCAAAGACTTGCTCAGCGGCAGGTTCGTGCTGGCCTGGACGTTAGTCTGGTCGTCGACGACTTTCAGATTCAGTTGCGTAATACGGCTGAGGTCCTGCTCTGCGAATGGGCTATCAAGCAAGTTGATACGCAGCACCCCATTGCGATCGGTGTTCAGCTCGTTGGTTTCCTTCCCGGCCTTGACCTCCACCGGGCTTTCGCTCCAAGGCAGGCTGGTGTGTTCGATCCGGTGGTCCCGCTGAACTTCGTCGATGCCTGCCAGGTTCTGCTGCGCCCGACCGTGGGACGGGGCGTTCATGAATGGGTTGATCCCGGCGACGCCATAGCTGATCCAGTCTTTGGTCACGCTGTCCGGCAGGCTGCCAAACGTCAGGACGTTGACCACGTTGGCGCCCACGCCCGCCACGATGGCGACTGCCCCCAGCGGGATTTCGTAGATTTCTCGCCAAGGTTGGTAAGGGGTGTAGCGGTCGTAATGACGGGTAACATCGTATTCGGTGATGTCGAAAGTCTTCAGCTCGTGAATGCGGACACGGCGCTGAGGCAATTCAAGGGTCTTGGGTTCGCCGACGTCGATCTGGAAGCTATGGTCGAGCAGTTTGCGGTCGACGCGCTCTTCGTGTTCGCTGCGTTGAGACAGATGATTGGCGCAACCGCTGACGAGCAGGCTGCCACACAACGCAGCGCCTGCGAGGCTTGAGGAACTTCGCTTTAACATGAGATCTCTTGTTGCAGGTGGGGCAGCACACTGCCGGTGGCTGAGTGCGCGCCCGCAGGGTGCGGGCGCGCGAACGACTCAGCGCTTGATCCTGCCCTTGATGAAGGACAGTACATCGGCAACGGGTAGCGATTGAGCTTCTGATTCGGTCCGGCTCTTGTATTCCAGATTGCCTTCCGCCAGACCGCGGTCGCTGACTACGATGCGGTGCGGGATGCCGATCAGTTCCATGTCCGCGAACTTGATACCGGGGCTGGTCTTCTTGTCGCGGTCATCCAGCAGCACTTCAAAACCGGCAGCGGTCAGTTCTGCGTACAGCTTGTCGGTGGCTTCGCGCACCGCGTCGGTCTCATAGCGCAGTGGAACCAGTGCGATCTGGAATGGGGCCAGTGCGTCGCTCCAGATGATGCCGTTGTCATCGTTGTTCTGCTCGATGGCGGCCGCTACCACGCGGGAAACGCCAATGCCGTAGCAGCCCATAGTCAGGGTGACAGGCTTGCCGTTCTCGCCCAGCACCTGGCACTTCATGGCATCGCTGTACTTGGTGCCCAACTGGAAAATGTGGCCGACTTCGATGCCGCGTTTGATGATCAGCGTGCCTTGGCCATCAGGACTTGGATCGCCTTCGACCACGTTACGCAGGTCAGCGACTTCCGGCACTGGCAGATCGCGTTCCCAGTTCACGCCGAAGTAGTGCTTGTCATCGATGTTGGCACCGATTCCGAAGTCGCTCATCAGCTCGACAGAGCGGTCGATGATACAAGGCAGTGGCAGGTTCAGCGGGCCGAGGGAGCCGGCACCTGCGCCAATCGCTGCGCGCAGTTCAGCTTCGCTGGCCATGACCAGCGGGCTGGCCACCAGTGGATGGTTGGCCGCCTTGATCTCGTTCAGTTCGTGGTCGCCGCGAATGATCAGCGCAATCAGCTTGCCTTCTTCGGCAGCGTGCACGACCAGTGTCTTGACGGTTTTTTCGATGGCCAGACCGAACTGCTCGACCAGCGCTGCGATGGTCTTGGCGTCCGGCGTGTCGACCAGGCGCAGCTCTTCAGTAGCTGCGGCACGGGATTTCTCCCGTGGGACCGCTTCGGCTTTCTCGATGTTGGCGGCGTAATCGGAGCTGTCGCTGAACACGATATCGTCTTCGCCCGACTCGGCCAGTACGTGGAACTCGTGGGAGCCAGCGCCGCCAATCGAGCCGTTATCAGCCACGACCGGGCGGAAGTTCAGGCCCAGACGGGTGAACACGTTGCAGTATGCCTGGTGCATGCGATCGTAGGTTTCCTGGAGGGAATCCTGAGTTGCATGGAACGAGTAGGCGTCCTTCATGATGAATTCGCGACCACGCATCAGGCCGAAGCGCGGGCGGATTTCGTCACGGAACTTGGTCTGGATCTGGTACATGTTGATCGGCAACTGTTTATAGCTGCTCAATTCGTTGCGAGCCAGATCGGTGATGACCTCTTCATGGGTCGGGCCTGCGCAAAAGTCACGGTCGTGACGGTCTTTGAGGCGCAGCAGCTCGGGACCGTACTGCTCCCAGCGACCAGATTCCTGCCACAGTTCAGCCGGCTGAATGCCTGGCATCAGGACTTCCAGTGCACCGGCAGCGTCCATCTCTTCACGGACGACGGCTTCAACCTTGCGCAGAACACGCAGGCCCATCGGCAGCCAGGTGTAAAGACCGGAAGCGAGCTTGCGGATCATGCCGGCGCGAAGCATCAACTGATGGCTGATCACCACCGCATCGTTTGGCGTTTCTTTCTGTGTGGCGAGCAAATATTGACTGGTACGCATGGTCGGCCGTTGTCGGTTGCTATGACTGGGAAATGACCTGGCATTGTACGGGGGTGATACGGTCGAGTACAGGCCGCAAGGGGCTCTCGATCCGTCGGATGTGACGACTGATGCAAATGAAAAAGCCCGGCGCGAGGCCGGGCTTTTCTATAACGAGTGTCAGACGGCGCGATTACAGAACCGAAATCGGGTAGTCGACGATCAGACGGAACTCGTTGACATCGCCTTCACCCTGATCGGCGTTGGCACGGTGCCAAGCTTGACGAATACGGAACGACAGGTCTTTTGCGGGACCGGTCTGAACGACGTATTTGGCCTCAAGGTTGGTCTCGTGGTGGCTACCGTCAGCGCCGTAAAGGCCTGCGTACAGACTATTAGACGGGGTGTGAGTGCCGTCAATATTTGTACCGCTAATATAACGGGTCATGAAGCTCAGGCCGGGTACGCCGTACGGCGCCATGTTCAGGTCGTAGCGAGCTTGCCACGAGCGTTCGCCCGGACCGTTGAAGTCAGAGTATTGAATCGAGTTCGCCAGGAAGATCGAGTCGCCACCGCGGACTTTACCGGCGTCGTTGAGCGAGATGTAGTCAAACGGCACATCACCGTTGACCTTCTGAAAAGCCAAGGTCAATGTATGGGCGGCCAAGAAGGAGTAGGCAGCAGAGCCGGACCAAGTGGTGTTGCTGATATCACCCAGTTCCTTCCTACCGGTGTCGCGCGTGTTGTATATGTTGAAATCGAACGCCAGAGACTGGTCATCGGTCAGCGGCAGGGCATAGTTCACGTTACCGTAGTACTGCTTGAACACGTCTTCAAGCTTGGAGGCATAGAACGCAACGCCCAAGCTATCAGTGATGGAGTACTTACCGCCGACGTAGTCTACGCTGCTGATATCAAGACTGCTTGGGCCGTAGGCGGTACCGATGGCGCCGTCACGGTTGGTGCTGTCTTGCGACGTGCCAGAGTAGAAGTGACCGCCTTCGACATCCAGGCCTTTGATCTCGCTGCTCTGCAATGTGATACCGCTAGCAGTTTGTGGCAGGAGGCGGGAGCCACCTACGGCAAAGACCGGATTCTGCGGCTGCATATCGCCGACTTTCAGTTCGGTTTTAGAAACGCGGAACTTAACAGCGGCGCCAGCTTTTCCGAAGCTGTCGTGGTTATCTTCGTTGCTATCTGTGGTCAGGTTGCCCGAGCCGGAATAATGATTCTGACCGTCAAGTTTGAAGCCAGCGTAACCGAAAGCATCGATACCCACGCCGATCAGACCTTGGGTGTAACCCGAGCTGTAATTGCCCCAGAAGCCTTGAGTCCAGTCTTTGTCGTCAACCGCGCCGTTTTTCTTATCGCGGTTGTAGTAGTAGTTACGAGCCTTGACGTCCAGCTTGCTACCTTCAACAAAACCAGTGGCTTCGGACTGGTCGCTTACGAATGCCGCAGCCGATGCCAATTGGGTGCTGGCCGCAGTAACTGCCAGTGCGATTGCGCTCCACTTCATCACTCTCATCGTGACTTTGCTCCTTTGGTTTTAAGAAGAGTACTGCCGTCCACCTGTGTTTTTATCTGGGCGGCTCTTTCTTTTTGGTGTCGGCGAAACTTATAGCACGCAGACATTATTGGCGATAGTTACAAACCTATCCTTTCAATTTCTTTACGGCTGTGTCGCAAATCAGCTCTGTCCATGTCGCTACTGAACAGCTCCTTATCTAAAAGCGTACAACTACCGCAGCACTTTTCGATCGAAATGATGTGTATCCGCAGTGATCCGCATCCTTCCTGTCGAACGCCCCCTGTAGCCAGTTCGCCGTTTTTTTTTCTGGCTGAGGTCCCGGTCCGCGACCTGTCCCTTTTCAGCCTTGTGTGTGACAAAGCAACAACCGTGCACAAAGTTCCCGGACGCATGAAAAATATGTTGAAAACCGCGTAATTCCTTTTAGATTCAAAGCTAACTCACTGTTTTTAAAGGATAAAAAAATTCAAAAAAAAGACGCTTCAGTGCCTTGCCGATTGAGCTTAGCGCTCAAAAATGTCACTGGCGTTACCTGTTACCGCCGGCAAGTGAGTAAAAGGCGGATAACGGACGCCGAGTGTGTCGCTGGAGTGAGTCGTTTTGGTGCATTTTGAGACGAAGGTGCTTGAGTTTGGTACGCGCGTACATGGCGCTTAATGTGATCTGACTTTAGGGTCAGTCGACAGGCCCGAGGACGGTTTTCAACGCATTGATTGGCAAGGGTTTGGTCGGTGTCATGAGCGGGCAGCGGCCGAAGGGTTTGGTCAGCGGTACTGCGTCATGGCAGTGCGTTGGGTCAGAGCGTGAGTGTTGCGGGTGCGGGCGAGGCCGAAGGCAGGTCACTGCTTCGGGAGCAACAGCGATCAAGCAAAGTGGGCCAAATCGTACGGTTGGCGTGATTCGCCTGATGTTCACGCGTATCCTGTACTGCATCAGATAAATGTTTCGCATGCCTCACAGCATCGAAACTTAACCCGGCAATCAGGAGTTATGGCGTGTTCGTTTTGGATCAGCGTTTGTTACAGGACACTCTGCCAGTAGGCGACTTTCCATTGAGCCGTTTGCTGTTGTCGAACGACGCCCAGTATCCGTGGTTTATTCTGGTACCCCGCAGGGCGGACATCAGTGAAGTGTTCCAACTGTCTGAGGTGGACCAACTGCAGCTGTGGAAAGAAACCACAGTGTTGTCCGACACCCTGCAACGCCTGTTCAATGCAGACAAAATGAACGTCGCCGCGCTGGGTAACGTGGTGAGTCAGCTGCACATGCACGTCATTGTTCGTCACAAAAGCGATGCTGCGTGGCCTGCTCCGGTGTGGGGCAAGCATCCTGCGCAACCTTACACTCAGGATCAGGCGGCGGAAATGATCGCTCGGGTCTGCGCGTCGCTGGTCAGTGAACCAGGATTTGTCGAGGTGACCCCATGAGCGATCTTAAGGATCGGATGATGGAGCTGGAGACTCGTCAGGCGTTTCAGGACGACACGATTCAGGCGCTCAATGACGTGTTGGTCGAGCAGCAGAGGATGCTGGAGCGGCTGCATTTGCAGATGGCTGCGTTGATCAAGCGCCAGGAGGAAATCGGCGGTCAATTCAAGGCTGTCGAAAGCGAGGCCCCTCCACCGCATTATTGAGGGCAAAAAAAACCGCGCCAGTCAGCGCGGTTTTTTTGTGGGTGGGTTTCAGCGACGCGGAAGTGCGGCAATCACATCTTCGGCTTGAAGCCCTTTGTCCCGGTTCATGACGGAGAATTCAACGCGCTGGCCTTCTACCAGAACACGATGGCCTTCTCCCCGGATGGCACGGAAATGCACGAAGATGTCATCGCCAGAATCGCGGGAGATGAAGCCAAACCCCTTGGAGGTGTTGAACCACTTCACGGTGCCGGTATCGCGTTGGCCTGGTTCATGTTGTTGTGAGGCCGGGGATGGCGACGATTTGTAGAAGCTGACACCCAGATGAATGGCAACAGCGACCAGCAACGCCAGCAGGCTGACGAGGACAGCAGGTTGGCCTGCGATGGTTTCCAGAGGTACAAGCAAGGTCAGAACCTGGAGGACGACCGCCAGGATCAAAAGAGCGCTGACCAGGTTTTGCAGTTGATGACGCGGACCCTTATTCCAGTAAGGAATGACCGGGGCGATGATCAGGTTGATCAGGCCGAACAGTGCCAGATACAGCGCATCCGGTTGGGACAGGTAGGAAGACAGCGCTTCACTCCGCAGGCTGGGTATGAATGAGAGCAGCAGGGCAGCTGCGCCCGTTAGCAGGTGGACTATTTTCAACATTTTGATGACTCACATTAATGAAGGATCACTAGGAAACAGCGGATCGCGCCCGGTACGCCTTTAGAATAAGGAAGGTGTAAGACACGAGCGACGATTCAGCCTATGCGCGACAGGTGGTTGGTCTGCCCGTCACGACACATACGTATTTAACAGCAAAGCGCAGGGCTACTCAAATCAAGCGCTTAACCCTGCTGATCGCAGCAAATGATGGCGATTTTGCTTGTGGTTCGCTTCCTTGTAAAAGAACCGTCCCAGAGCCGTTGAGGTTCAGTTCGTGGCGATTTTGCCAGCAGGCGGGTGACCGGACATCTTCATGGGAATTCGTCATACCCAGAGATGGCTGCCACGCATCTCATGTCTTGGTAGAGTGGTTGCTGGTTGTTCGGAAAAATCCATCATATAAAGAGGGCGAAGTATGGCTATCGATATCGGCATCAGCGAAGAGGATCGCAAGTCCATCGTGGACGGTCTTTCCCGCTTGTTGGCAGATACATATGTGTTGTACCTGAAAACCCATAATTTTCACTGGAACGTCACGGGACCGATGTTTCGCACGTTGCACTTGATGTTCGAAGAGCAGTACAACGAGCTGGCGCTGGCTGTGGACCTGATTGCCGAACGTATTCGTGCTTTGGGCTTCCCTGCGCCGGGCACCTATTCGACCTACGCACGTCTGTCTTCGATCAAGGAAGAGGAGGGTGTGCCTGCGGCGGAGGACATGATTCGCTCTCTGGTCAGTGGGCAGGAAGCGGTGACGCGTACCGCCCGGGGAATTTTCCCGTTGCTGGACAAGGTCAGCGATGAGCCGACTGCCGATTTGCTCACCCAGCGCATGCAGGTTCACGAAAAGACCGCCTGGATGCTGCGGGCGATGCTGGAAGGCAAGTAGTCATGCGGACGGGTGGGCGCTTGAAGTGCCCACCTTGGCTGCGGCAAGCATCGGAGCAGTGTGATGCTGCGATGACTGAAACGATAAAGTGGGAGTGCTTAAGTCTTCTTGGTTGTGGATTTTGCGCAGCGTTCTTTGTATTTTTCGACAAAGAATAAATATCTAATACCTTTTGTATGCTTTTTATGGTTAGGAAATGGACTTCCGAAATTCATCTTTTAATTGTGGTCATGTCCTACATCTTTTGAGTGTTGCATCTACTGGATAATCCCCGCGCGAATAGGGCTTTATAGGCATGCCGATTATTTACTTTCAAATGTTTCTATCGCCATGGTCTATTCAATGCTCAGGAGATCATCATGAGTCAAGATGCCACACGGGAGGTCGGGGATGTGCACCGATGTTTCAAGGTTCAGAACGATTCATTCGTCGAGAGCTTCAATATGGATTTGGCGCAGCCTCAGTCGCGCTCGGTCCGGCTCAACGGGTTGGCAACGTGCCTGCGCCTGGAGGAGGTGTACTGGAATATCCTGTCTGAAATCGCAGACAGCAATGGTTGCTCGATCAATGCGGTCCTTTCTTATGTCGACAGGGAGGTTCATTTGCGTTACGGCGGTGTAAAGAATTTCAGCGGTCTGGTTCGTGTCGTTTGCGTGACTCATCTGTTGAAGCCTGAAGGCTTCCAGCTCTCTTCTGCCTGATCTTCCGGGTGCCTATTCCAGCGGATGCGCCCAAGGCGGATCCGCTTATGTCAGCAGCCATCTGTTCGTCATGAGCCTTGGGGCGGATGGCTTCTTTGCAGGTAGCGGTCTGCGCGGCTGCACAGCCTCGATTAACCCTATATAATCCCCCGCCTACTCTGGAAGGCAGGGTTGACCCTCAGGTTGATCTCCATGCCAAGGCTCCTGCACCATTGCGCATTGGCGACGGGCGAGAGCTCCACCGAATTCCGAATGACGAGAAGTGAATACACGATCATGATGCGCAGCCATTATTGCGGCCAGTTGAACGAGAGCCTGGAAGGCCAGGAAATTACCCTTTGCGGTTGGGTCCATCGCCGCCGTGACCACGGGGGAGTCATTTTCCTCGATATCCGCGATCGTGAGGGGCTGGCTCAAGTGGTCTTCGATCCGGATCGCGCTGACACTTTCGCCATCGCTGACCGCGTTCGCAGTGAATATGTCGTCAAGCTGACAGGCAAGGTCCGCGCTCGCCCGGCGGGTGCCGTTAACCCGAACATGGCGTCCGGTGCCATCGAAGTGCTGGGTTACGAGCTGGAAGTTCTGAACGAGTCGGAAACGCCACCGTTCCCATTGAATGAATATTCTGACGTGGGTGAGGAAACACGCCTGCGCTATCGCTTCATCGACCTGCGCCGTCCGGAAATGGCCGAAAAGCTGCGTCTTCGTTCGCGCATCACCACCAGCATTCGCGGCTTCTTGGACAGTAACGGCTTCCTGGACGTTGAAACTCCGATCCTGACCCGTGCCACCCCGGAGGGGGCCCGTGACTATCTGGTACCGAGCCGTACCCACGCGGGCAGTTTCTTCGCCCTGCCGCAATCGCCGCAGCTGTTCAAGCAACTGCTGATGGTCGCCGGCTTTGACCGTTACTACCAGATCGCCAAGTGCTTCCGCGACGAAGACCTGCGTGCCGATCGTCAGCCTGAGTTCACTCAGATCGACATCGAGACCAGCTTCCTTGACGAAAAAGACATCATGGGTCTCACCGAGAGCATGATTCGCAAGCTGTTCAAGGAAGTGCTGGATCTGGAGTTCGGCGACTTCCCGCACATGACCTTCGAAGAAGCCATGCGCCGCTACGGTTCCGACAAGCCAGACCTGCGTAACCCGCTGGAACTGGTCGACGTAGCTGATCAGCTCAAAGAAGTGGAATTCAAGGTCTTCAGCGGTCCGGCCAATGATCCGAAATGCCGTGTGACTGCGCTGCGCGTTCCGGGCGGGGCGAGCATGCCGCGCAGCAAGATCGACGACTACACCAAGTTCGTCGGCATCTACGGCGCCAAGGGCCTGGCTTACATCAAGGTCAACGAGCGCGCAAAAGGTGTTGAAGGCCTGCAGTCACCCATCGTGAAGAACATTCCGGAAGCCAATCTGAACGTGATTCTGGATCGCGTCGGTGCGGTGGATGGTGACATCGTTTTCTTCGGTGCTGACAAGTTCAAGGTCGTCAGCGAAGCGCTGGGGGCTCTGCGTATCAAGCTGGGTCACGATTTCAACCTGCTCACCTGCGAATGGGCGCCGATGTGGGTCGTCGACTTCCCGATGTTCGAAGAGAACGATGACGGCAGCTTCACTGCGTTGCACCACCCGTTCACCGCACCGAAGTGCACCCCGGAAGAGCTGGAGGCCAATCCGGCAACCGCATTGTCCCGCGCGTACGACATGGTGCTGAACGGTACCGAACTGGGTGGGGGGTCGATTCGTATCCACCGTAAGGAAATGCAACAGGCGGTGTTCCGTCTGCTGGGTATCGCCGAGGACGAGCAGCAAGAGAAGTTCGGCTTCCTGCTGGACGCGTTGAAGTATGGCGCGCCGCCGCACGGTGGTCTGGCCTTCGGTCTGGACCGTCTGGTCATGCTGATGACCGGTGCTCAGTCGATCCGTGAAGTGATTGCCTTCCCGAAAACTCAGAGCGCTGCGGACGTCATGACCCAGGCACCGGGTGTTGTCGATGCCAAGGCATTGCGCGAGTTGCATATCCGTCTGCGCGAAACCCCGAAGGCCGAATAAGCTCAGTGGAAGAGGGGCGGGTCCTCGGTGACTTGCCCCTTTAGCTTGCGCCCGTATCGGGCACTGATTCGAGTAAAGCGCTGCTGTTAAACATCGAGCGGCGGCGTGCGTGTTTCAAGGTTTGGAGCGTGTTATGGCTGGTCATTCCAAGTGGGCGAACATCAAGCACCGCAAAGAGCGTCAGGACGCCAAGAAAGGCAAGATTTTCACCAAGTGGATTCGTGAGCTGACGGTCGCTGCTCGGCAGGGCGGTGGGGACCCCGCGTCGAACCCGCGTCTGCGGCTGGCTCAGGATAAGGCGCTGGGCGCCAATATGAGTCGCGATATCATTGATCGGGCGATCGCGCGCGGTGCGGGTGCTGCCGATGCCGACGACATGGTTGAACTGGGTTACGAAGGTTACGGCCCAGGCGGTGTGGCGGTCATGGTCGAAACCATGACCGATAACCGCAATCGCACTGCGGCTGCCGTTCGCCATGCGTTCAGCAAATGTGGCGGCAATCTGGGGACTGACGGCTCAGTGTCCTACCTGTTCGAGCGCAAAGGTCAAATCTCCTTCGCTCCAGGTATCGATGAAGATGCATTGATGGAAGCGGCGATGGAAGCGGACGCCGATGACGTGGTTAGCCACGAAGACGGTTCCATTGATGTGTTCACATCGTTTGCTGGTTTTTATGCGGTCCGCAACGCCTTGGAAGCAGCAGGATTCAAAGCGTCGGATGCAGAAATTGTCATGCAGCCTACCACGAGTGCCGTGCTGGACCTCGACATGGCTGAAAAAGTACTCAAGCTGATCGACATGCTTGAGGATCTGGATGACGTGCAGAACGTCTACTCCAACGCTGAAATTCCGGATGAAGTGATGGAGCAGCTTGGCTGATCTTCACTTGTGTCTGGACATGGGGCCGGAGGCACGAAGCGCTGATTCGATCATCGCTATCGGCCTCCGGCTTCTGCCTTTATGCTGCGCACAATAGCGCGTGTCATTTCTCGACCTGCAGGTGTTATGACTCTTATTTTAGGTATCGATCCGGGTTCTCGAATCACTGGCTTCGGCGTGGTGCGTGAAACCGGCCGTGGTTGTGAATACGTGGCTTCAGGCTGTATTCGCACCGGCAGTGGTCTGCTGCATGAACGGTTACAGATTGTGTACCGGGGTGTTCGTGAAGTGATCCAGACGTACGGCCCGGTGACGATGGGTATCGAGCGGGTGTTCATGGCCCGTAACGCAGACTCTGCCCTGAAGTTGGGCCAGGCGCGGGGTGCCGCGATCGTGGCTGCCGCCGAAGAGAGTCTGGAAATAGCCGAATATACCGCCACTCAGGTCAAGCAAGCGGTCGCGGGGACAGGCGGGGCGAACAAGGATCAGGTAATGATGATGGTCATGCACCTGTTGAAACTGACGAAAAAGCCTCAGGTCGACGCCTCCGATGCGCTGGCGATTGCTTTATGCCACGCGCATACACGCTCCAGCCTGATTCCGCACGGGTTGAATACTGCACGCAGCCGTAGTGGGCGGTTGCGTCTCTGATAGCATCATCCACTTATACATTTTTACTTGCAGCTCACGTGAGTCTTGCAAACATGGCGGCCAGGGTTGAATCCTGCCCCGAACAGTGACGAGCGACTGGAAAGGACTGGATACGTGATTGGACGTTTGCGCGGTGCATTGGCAGAAAAGCAGCCTCCGCACCTGGTGCTCGATGTCAACGGGGTGGGCTACGAAGTCGAAGTCCCCATGACAACCCTTTATCGTCTGCCCCATGTGGGCGAAACCGTAACGTTGCATACCCATCTGGTTGTTCGGGAAGATGCGCACCTGCTGTTCGGCTTTTATGAAAAGCGTGATCGCGAGATGTTTCGCGAACTCATTCGGCTCAATGGCGTTGGCCCCAAGCTGGCGCTGGCCCTGATGTCGACGCTTGAGGTCGATGAGTTGGTGCGCTGTGTTCAGGCTCAAGATACTTCGGCGTTGACCCGCGTGCCGGGGGTGGGCAAGAAGACGGCAGAACGGCTGTTGGTGGAATTGAAAGACCGTTTCAAGGCCTGGGACGCATTGCCAGGCACTTTTACATTGGTGTCGGAAGGTCCGGGAGCGCCTTTGCCGGTCGCGACTGCCGAATCCGATGCGGTCAGTGCGCTGATCTCCCTGGGCTACAAGCCGCAGGAAGCGAGCAAGGCTGTGACCGCCATCAAAGACAAGAATTTGAGCAGTGAAGACCTGATTCGTCGCGCTCTGAAGGGGATGTTGTAAGTGATCGACGCCGACCGCCTGATCGCCGCCACCGGGCGCGATCGTGACGAGCAACTGGACCGCGCCATCCGGCCGCTGAGTCTGGCCGACTATATTGGGCAGCCTACGGTACGCGAGCAGATGGAGCTGTTCATTCAGGCAGCGCGTGGTCGCAATGAGGCTTTGGACCATACGCTGATCTTCGGCCCTCCCGGGCTGGGCAAGACCACGCTGGCCAACATCATTGCGCAGGAAATGTCGGTTTCGATCAAAAGCACTTCGGGGCCTGTGTTGGAGCGGCCGGGTGATCTGGCGGCGATTTTGACCAACCTTGAACCCCACGACGTGTTGTTCATCGACGAAATTCACCGTTTGTCGCCTGTTGTCGAAGAAGTGCTTTACCCGGCGATGGAAGATTTCCAACTCGACATCATGATCGGCGAAGGCCCTGCGGCGCGCTCCATCAAACTGGATCTGCCGCCGTTCACCCTCGTGGGTGCCACGACCCGTGCAGGTATGCTCACCAATCCGCTGCGTGACCGGTTCGGTATCGTGCAGCGTCTTGAGTTCTACAGCACGGCGGACCTGGCCACGATCGTGTCCCGGTCGGCAGGGATTCTGGGGTTGCCGATCGAGGATCAAGGGGCTTTCGAGATTGCCCGTCGTGCGCGCGGGACGCCGCGCATCGCCAATCGGTTGTTGCGCCGAGTGCGGGATTTCGCCGAAGTGCGGGGCAAGGGCCAGATCACCAAGGCAATAGCCGACATGGCCCTGAACCTGCTGGATGTTGATGAGCGAGGGTTCGATCATCAGGATCGTCGTTTGCTGCTGACCATGATCGAGAAGTTCGACGGCGGTCCGGTCGGGGTCGACAACCTTGCAGCGGCCATCAGTGAGGAGCGTCACACCATCGAAGATGTACTGGAGCCTTATCTTATTCAGCAGGGCTACATGATGCGTACACCTCGGGGGCGTATGGTGACGCGGCATGCCTATCTGCACTTTGGCTTGAACATCCCGTCTCGCATGAACGAGCGGCCGGTATCTGATGAGCAGGGCAATGATTTCGATGAATAAAAAGCCCATCGACCGACCTATTCGAGTGTTTGGTGGTCTGACGGGCAGTCGAGGGGATATCACCTTGCCCTACGCTGTGAAAAACGATGAAAAACAGTTGCCTGGCCGGATTGGCAACCTGAGGAGTAAGCACTAGAGTATGCGCGCGCAAAACGGGGCTCAGCCGTTCGCACATCGCTGTCGCGTTTATTACGAAGACACCGATGCCGGCGGCGTCGTCTACTACGTCAATTACCTGAAATTCATGGAACGGGCTCGGACCGAGCGATTGCGGGAGTTGGGCTTCGCCCAGTCTGCAATGGCCAGCGACGAGAACCTGTTGTTTGTCGTGCACTCCAGCGAGGCGCGTTACCACTCGCCCGCGCGGCTGGACGACGAGCTGCTGATCAGCGCCGAAGTGATCGAATTGAACCGCGCCAGCCTGCGCTTTCAGCAACACGTCAGGCGGGCTGTGGATAATGTACTGCTCTGTGAAGGGCAGTTTTTGGTGGCGTGTGTGCGCGCCGACAGTTTCAGACCCCGGGCCATTCCCGAAACTCTGCGCACGGCCTTTGCCGGTCAGAGTGGCGCGGGTACACATTCAGAGCAGGAGATACAGCGTGGAAGCTAACGTCGTCGACCATACCTCCATGTGGAGTTTGGTCAGCAATGCCAGCGTGGTCGTTCAGTTGGTGATGCTGATCCTCGTGGCCGCATCGGTCACTTCGTGGATCATGATTTTTCAGCGCAGCGCCATGCTGCGCGCCGGGCGCCGTGCGCTGGATAGCTTCGAGGAGCGCTTCTGGTCGGGTATCGACCTGTCCAAGCTGTATCGTCAGGCGGGCAGCAACCCGGATCCGGATTCGGGCGTCGAGCAGATCTTCCGCGCCGGTTTCAAAGAGTTCTCCCGTCTGCGCCAGCAACCGGGCGTTGATCCTGATGCGGTCATGGAAGGTGTTGCGCGTGCGATGCGCGTCGCCATCTCCCGTGAAGAAGAAAAACTTGAGCAGAGCCTGCCGTTCCTGGCAACCGTCGGTTCCACCAGTCCTTACGTCGGTCTGTTCGGTACTGTCTGGGGGATCATGAACTCCTTCCGCGGTCTGGCCACTGCGCAGCAAGCCACTCTGGCCACGGTTGCTCCGGGTATCGCCGAAGCCCTGATCGCGACCGCCATCGGTCTGTTCGCTGCAATCCCTGCAGTAATCGCCTACAACCGTTTCTCTGCTCGTGGCGAGAACCTGATTGGCCGTTACTACACATTCGCCGACGAATTCCAGGCCATCCTGCACCGTAAAGTGCACACCAGCGAAGACTAAGCAGGTATTTCCCAATGGCTTTAATCGCTCGCGGCCGACGCGGCAAACGCAAGCCGGTCGCCGAAATGAACGTGGTGCCTTACATCGACGTGATGCTGGTGCTGCTGGTCATCTTCATGGTGACTGCGCCAATGATTAACCAGGGCGTGAAAGTCGATCTGCCCAAGGTCTCCAGTGAGGCCTTGCCGCAGGACAACAACAATCAGGTCCTGACCATTTCGATCAAGGCTGACAAGACCTACTACTGGAACCTTGGCAGTGAAGTCGATACCGACAAACAGATGGACAAGGCCATGACCTTGCCGCAACTGACCAGCGCCGTGACCAAGATCATCGCGGCAGGTCGTGAAGCGGGCAAGCAGACCCAGGTGTTCATCCGTGGCGACAAATCCGTTGATTACGGTGCCGTGATGGGCACGATGGGCGGATTGCAGAAGGCCGGAGTCGGGAATGTTGGTCTGATTACCGAGGCGCCCTGATGCAGCCGATTCGAGAGCCGTCAGCCTCGGAAAGCTACTTCTGGCCCTCGGTCTGGGCCGTGGCATTGCACGTCCTGATTTTTGGCCTGCTGTTTGTCAGCTTCGCCATGACGCCGGAGCTGCCTGAAGCCCGGCCGATCGTTCAGGCCACGCTTTATCAGTTGAAATCGAAAAGCCAGGCGACGACCCAGACCAACCAGAAGCTTGCTGGCGAGGCAAAGAAATCCGCTGCGCGACAGACAGAAGTCGAGCAGATGGAGCAGAAGAAAGTTGAGCAAGAGGCCATAAAGGCGGCGGAACAAAAGAAAGCCGATGCCGCTCAAAAGGCCGAAGAACAGAAGGCTGAGGAAGCGAAGAAAGCGGAAGAGGCGAAAAAGGCCGATGACGCGAAGAAAGCCGAAGCCAAAAAAGCGGACGACGCGAAGAAAGCCGCAGAAGAGAAACAATTGGCTGATATAGCCAAGAAGAAAGCCGAAGACGACGCGAAGAAAAAGGCCGAGGAAGACGCCAAGCGTGCGGCCGCCGAGGAAGCCAAGAAGCAAGCTGCCGAGGATGCGAAGAAACAGGCTGCAGAAGATGCGAAGAAAAAGGCTGCCGAAGACGCGAAGAAAAAAGCGGCTGAGGACGCCAAGAAGAAAGCGGCTGACGATGCCAAGAAGAAGGCTCAGGACGCTGCCCGCAAATCGGCGGAAGAGAAGAAGGCCCAGGCATTGGCCGACCTGCTCTCCGACAAGCCGGAACGCCAACAGGCGCTGGCCGATGAGCGTGGTGACGAAACTGCAGGCAACTTCGACGACTTGATTCGCTCGCGGGCTGCGGAGGGCTGGGCACGTCCACCTTCGGCGCGCAAAGGCATGACGGTCGTGTTGCAGATCGCGATGTTGCCGGACGGTACGATCACTTCGGTGAGCGTGGCCAAGTCCAGTGGCGACGGTCCGTTCGACAGCTCCGCCGTTGCGGCGGTCAAAAACATTGGTCGTTTGACAGAGATGCAAGGTCTGAAACCTTCGGATTTCGCACCTTACCGGTCATTCAAGATGACATTCACACCTGAGGATCTAGCCTTGTGATTAACCTTCTTCGAGGATTGCTTGTCGTTCTGTGTTGCGCAGCGGGTTTTGCCGCTGCCGACGAAAAGAACATTCTGGTCACAAGCGGCAGTGACCGTGCCACACCTATTGCGGTCGTGCCGTTCGGTCTGCAGGGCGGCAGCGTATTGCCGGAAGACATGGCTCAGATCATCAGCAGCGACTTGCTGAATTCGGGCTATTACTCGCCGATTCCAAAGGAAAACATGATCAGCCAGCCAAGCCAGGCCAGCGAAGTCATTTTCCGTGACTGGAAAGCGCTGGGTGCGCAGTACGTGATGGTCGGCAATATCGTGCCGTCGGGTGGTCGTCTGCAGGTCAACTACGCGCTGTTCAACGTTGCGACCGAGCAGCAAGTGCTGACCGGTAACGTGTCGGGCACCACTGACCAATTGCGGGATATGGCGCACTACATCTCCGATCAGTCTTTTGAAAAGCTGACCGGTATCAAAGGTGCTTTCTCCACGCGCATGTTGTATGTCACTGCCGAGCGTTTCGGGGGTAACAACACGCGCTACACGTTGCAACGGTCGGACTACGACGGTGCCCGTGCGGTGACGCTGCTGCAATCTCGCGAGCCGATCCTGTCCCCGCGTTTCGCGCCAGACGGCAAGCGTATTGCCTACGTGTCGTTCGAGCAGAAGCGTCCACGTATCTTCGTGCAACACATTGATACTGGCCGCCGTGAGCAGATGACCAACTTCGAAGGTCTGAACGGCGCGCCTGCGTGGTCTCCGGACGGCAGCAAGCTGGCGATGGTCTTGTCGAAAGACGGCAACCCTGAAATTTATGTGATGGACCTGGCTTCGCGTCAGTTGAGTCGCGTAACCAATGATCCTTCCATCGATACCGAACCGTTCTTCGGTAAAGACGGTTCGACTATTTATTTCACGTCTGATCGCGGTGGCAAGCCACAGATCTATAAGTCCAGTATCAATGGCGGCGGTGCACAGCGCGTCACTTTCATCGGCAACTACAATGCGGCACCCAAGTTGTCTGCTGATGAAAAGACTCTGGTCATGATTCATCGTCAGGACGGCTTCACCAACTTCAAGGTGGCGGCTCAGGACTTGCAACGCGGTAGCGTAAAAGTTCTCACAGACAGCAACCTTGATGAGTCGCCTACTGTTGCGCCCAACGGCACCATGGTAATCTACGCCACCCGCCAGCAGGGCCGGGGAGTCTTGATGCTCGTGTCCATTAATGGACGCGTAAGGCTCCCGCTTCCTACCGCTCAAG
>NZ_JBJDNK010000015.1:0-101105 GCF_044900175.1 Pseudomonas sp. NPDC088444 | reverse complement strand
CACTGGGGTTCATTAGGAGTTTCACGATGGAAATGCTGAAGTTTGGTAAATTTGCTGCGCTGGCTCTGGCCATGGCTGTAGCTGTAGGTTGCTCGTCCAAAGGCGGCGACAATGCCGGTCAAGGCGCTGCTGTAGATCCAAACGCTGGTTACGGCGCTAACACCGGTGCCGTTGATGGCTCGCTGAGCGAAGAAGCTGCTCTGCGCGCAATCACCACTTTCTACTTCGAATACGACAGTTCTGACCTGAAGCCAGAAGCCATGCGCGCTCTGGACGTTCACGCCAAGGACCTGAAAGCTAACGGCGCTCGCGTTGTTCTGGAAGGTAACACTGACGAACGCGGTACCCGTGAGTACAACCAGGCACTGGGCGAGCGTCGTGCGAAAGCCGTTCAACGCTACCTGGTTCTGCAAGGCGTATCGCCAGCTCAACTGGAAGTGGTTTCCTACGGTGAAGAGCGTCCAGTTGCTACCGGCAACGACGAGCAATCCTGGGCTCAAAACCGTCGCGTCGAACTGCGTAAGTAATTTGACATGCGAACGTGCCGCCGTGCTTTAACCGTTTTGGCTCTCACCCTTCCTCTCGCAGCGATGGGTGCGGTTCCTGTGGTCGATGACAACTCTGGCTCCGCTGGCAGCAGTTATCCGCCATCGGGTTATGGTACGGCAGGCGCCTACGCCGGAGGCGGGGCTACGGCCCAGCCTTCGGCGCAAGGTCAGCTGTTCATGCAGTTGCAACAAATGCAGGAAGAGATTTCGCGCTTGCGTGGAATCGTCGAAGTCCAGCAGAACGATATCCAGCAAATGAAGCAAGAAGCGCTGGATCGTTACAAGGATCTCGATTCTCGCATCGGAGCGGGTGGCGCACCTGCTGCACCGGCTGCCAATAATTCCCCTTCCGACGGTGGTGTGAATGCCGGCGGAACCCCTGTAGCACCTGCCGCTGGCGCTGCTGCCGGGCAGGCTCCGCAGACCAGCACCGAACCCGGTGATCCGGCGAAAGAGAAGCTCTACTACGACGCTGCTTTCGACTTGATCAAGGCCAAGGATTTCGACAAGGCCAGCCAGGCGTTCTCTGCATTTCTGCGCAAGTACCCAAACAGTCAGTACGCGGGTAACGCCCAGTATTGGCTGGGTGAGGTGAACCTGGCCAAAGGCGACCTGCAAGGTGCCGGTCAGGCCTTCGCCAAAGTCAGCCAGTTGTACCCCAAACACGCCAAGGTGCCTGATTCGCTCTACAAGCTGGCTGATGTCGAGCGCCGCCTCGGTCATACCGACAAGGTCAAAGGCATTTTGCAGCAAGTCGTTGCCCAGTATCCGGGAACATCGGCGGCGCAACTGGCTCAGCGTGACCTTCAGCGTCTCTGATCGCCCAACAGCTTGACCGATGATTCAAGAAAGCCGCGCGTTGCGCGGCTTTTTTCGTTAGAATCGCGCACCCGAAATTCCGGTATTGATTACGCTTCTGTGGATTCTGCGATGGCAGAGTGTACAGAAGTGCCTGACGGAGGCGGATGGCCTGTTTAGCCGTTACGCCCGTGGCCCTTATGCAAGACACATTACGCATCACCGAAGTTTTTTACTCTTTGCAGGGTGAAACGCGCACGGCAGGCTTGCCTACCGTTTTTGTGCGTCTCACCGGTTGCCCTCTGCGTTGTGGATACTGCGACAGTGAATACGCCTTCACGGGCGGAAAAACTCACACGCTTGATGCTCTCATGGATCAGGTCGCCAGCTATCGCCCTCGCTACGTCTGCGTCACGGGCGGCGAGCCATTGGCGCAGCCTAACGTGATCAAGTTGCTTGAGCGCCTCTGTGACGCTGGTTACGAGGTTTCCCTCGAAACCAGCGGCGCATTGGACATCTCCAGAGTTGACCCGCGCGTCAGCCGCGTCGTTGACCTCAAGACCCCCGGTTCGAAAGAGGTCGCGCGCAATCGATATGAAAATATCGAACTGTTGACGCCGAACGATCAGGTCAAATTCGTGATCTGCTCTCGCGAGGATTACGACTGGGCCGTTTCCAAGCTGATCCAGTACGGTCTTGAGCGCCGCGCGGGTGAGGTACTGTTCTCACCGGTTGCCCATGATCTGCGCCCCAGAGACCTGGCGGACTGGATCGTGGCCGATAATCTGCCGGTCAGAATGCAACTGCAATTGCACAAAATTCTCTGGGACGACGAGCCAGGACGCTGAGAGGAGCAAACACATGACTGAGAAAAAAGCGGTAATCCTGCTGTCCGGTGGCCTGGATTCGGCCACTGTTGTCGCGATGGCCAAAGCCGATGGTTTCACGTGCTACACGATGAGCTTCGATTATGGTCAACGTCATCGCGCCGAGCTTCAGGCCGCTGAGCGTGTGGCAAAGGACCTTGGCGTGATCGAGCACAAAGTGATTGGCCTGAACCTGAACGGCATCGGCGGCTCCGCCCTGACCGACAGCAGCATCGACGTACCGGAAGCGCCAAGTGAAGGCATTCCGGTGACCTACGTGCCTGCTCGTAACACCGTCTTCCTCTCGCTGGCCTTGGGTTGGGCTGAAGTGTTGGGTGCCCGTGACATCTTCATCGGCGTCAACGCAGTCGATTATTCTGGCTACCCGGACTGCCGCCCTGAGTTCGTGGAATCGTTCGAGCGCATGGCCAACCTGGCGACCAAAGCCGGTGTAGAAGGACAGGGTTTCACCATCCAGGCCCCACTGCAGATGATGAGCAAAGCCGATATCGTCAAGACAGGCACGCGCCTGGGTGTCGATTACGGGCTGACCGTTTCCTGCTATCAGGCCGACGATCAAGGCCGCGCGTGCCGCAAATGCGACAGCTGCCGCCTGCGCGCAGAAGGCTTCGCCACGGCGGGGATTCCTGACCCAACGCATTATTTTTAATTTTTTTAGAATGAGGTGTTGAATTACTGAGAAAAATCAGTAATATACGCGCCACCACGAAGCGGGTCGTTAGCTCAGTTGGTAGAGCAGTTGGCTTTTAACCAATTGGTCGTAGGTTCGAATCCTACACGACCCACCATCTTCAAAACCCGAGAGGTCCACGTAAGTGCGAATTCTTGGGTTTTTTTTCGTCTGGAGAAAATCACGTCGCGGGTTTGGAAGAAACCAAGCCCCGGTGAGTGCTTTTTCGACGTCATTGACGTTCCGCTCGGACCTGAAGTTCGCTCGAGCGCAAGCGTTCCTCAGCCGCGTTGAGCCGCTTTTTGGCTACGCCCACACGCGCAAGCACGGCCCCTATGGGCGCGTTGCTCTCGCCGCCCGCTATGTTCCTGTCACATAGATTTCCTCACCTCCTTCACGAAATGGCCGTTCCGGGCAACCGAACGATCGTTGACTTGCTGGCAATTTGAGTCCGCCGTGTATCGGGAAATGCACAAATTGATACATTTTAATTGACGTCAAATAAATGGGTCAGACACACCGTGACAATGCCATCGCGCTGAAGCAGGAAGTCAAAGACCTCGCCAATGATTGGGGCGCGGGTGGGACATACCGTCAGATTGCTACAGCGTTGGTCGCCGGTATTTTTCTGGCAACGTAAGCGGCGCAACAAGCCAGTTCGCGCAGAACATGGTGGTGAACTACGTTCAGCAACAGGGCTCAACCTACATCGGAAAACTGGTTCTCGACGGTGAGATCCAGGAAGGTGATCCAGTACATGCGGCGCTACACGCGATACTTGGCTGTGCGGGTGCAGCCGCGAGCAGGCAAAGTTGTTCATCGGGGGCCTTGGCGGGCGCGGCCAGCAGTTTACTCACTAACCTGTTCTCTCAGACGAGCCCTGACGAGACTCAAGAAGAGCGCGAAGCCAAGCGCAATATCATCACAAGCCTTGTGACGGGTATCGCTGCGATGAGCGATGCCAGTGGCGCTGCTGCGGCGTCGAATGCCGCACCGCCAACGTCGATAACAACTGGCTGGCCACTCAGCAGTTGGTCCAGAGGGACAAGGAGGTTGCTGCTGCCGACAACTGGATCGACAAGCTCAAGATCTACGCGAAATGGTCAGCGATCTCGACGCGCCAAGACTTTTTGACGACAACCAGCATCGGTATAGGTATTGCCGAGGGTGGCTGGAACGACGTGGAAGGGATGACCCAATTCATGGCTCATCCTATCGAGGGGCTTAAGGGGTTGGCATCGGTGGTGTCTAACCCAGACGTGCGTAACTCAATTGGCGCGGCGGCGGCGAACAGTCTTCAGGCTGGTATTGATCGCATGACGCTGGCGATGGAGACCGGAGGTGACGAGCAAGCGATACAGCTTGGACGCGATATCGGGCTACTCGTCTACACCGTCGGTAGCATCGTGACGGGGGATGGGAGGTGTTGCGAAAGCTGGCGTTTCTCTGGACAAGATCGGCATTGAGGCGTCCAGCAAGGTACTTGGTTCGCTGGCGGCCAAAGGCGGTATTGAAGCGAGCGAGAACATCGCCAAGCTGGAGTTGAACACCTCAACCCATCTGGACTTGCCAGAACCCATCAACCCGCCGACGAAGCCGCCCGTCACGTTTAATTCGGGGATTCTGCGGTAGGCGATCTGCAGGCCATTGAACCGTCTGCAACGGGATACATCAGCGGTGGGAAGCTGAATCAGAGTGGATACGCCATTACTGATTTGACTGATGCGGAGAAAAACCTTGCGCAAAATATTGCGAGCGGGTTGAACAGCAACGGTACATTGACTGAGGAGCTTGTAGAATCGGTCGCTACGCGACAAGGGCTCACGCCGTTGGAGGGGGGGAAATACGGCAGTAACAATGGTTTTGATCATGTTTACATCAATAAAGATGGTCAAGTTGTGATTCTTGATTCAAAGCAGCTAAACGGGGGGGGGGTTGAGCCAAGGACGTGATGGGGCGGTGCAGATGTCTGAAGCATGGGTGACGAAGGTGATGGGCTCTTTGGATCAGTCGTCAGAGGCGTATGCGGCAGTGCTTGAAAGTTTAGATAAGGGCGCCTTGATCAGAGGTGTGGCTGGGGTGGACAGAAAAACTGGGCAATTGATCATTGCTCGGTTGAAATAATTTGGAGTGGTAATGCTAAGTACTAAAGAGTCTTTGGCCAGATTGGAACATATAAAATCACATCTGGATGGAGGGTTTGACATTCAGCGGTGTATTAATTATATCGAGACCGGGACGGGGGATGCCGTCGGGTGCGCAAGCACACTGTCTCGTCATGCTAACGCCAAAGGTATGCAAGTATGGTTTGAGTTGGGTGATCTTGATGTCACCAAAAATTGGTTTTATAACTGGGGGCTGTTGACGCGATACGCATCTGTGCGCCGAAATGACAAGATGAGCCTGCTTCATAAAACGCTTGAATATGTGAAAGTTTTGATTTCTGACAACGATGAGTTGATAAGCTGGTGTTGTGATTTCTCTGATATTCGCGACGCTAAGCGAATTGAATCTGTTACCAGTCCGGATTTCACGGCTTATCAAATAATTTTATCCGTTAAAGGAGACTTTGAATCTGTTACGTCCCGATGTGAGCGCTTGGAGGCAAATCCGCCGAAGGGTGATGTCAAACGCTACCTCATCGACAACCACTTTTTCAAATCGCTTGCTGAGGGTAATAAAGTGGGCATGGAGGAAGTCGTGTCCGAATTGGTTTCCCCTAAAATGATGAAGGCGAGAGCGGTGCATGAGAGTGGATACTCTCAAGGTTTGATTTCTACATTTGCAGTGTTGTACTCAAAAATTGCAGCGCGGCATGGCTTCAAACTTGACGTTCAGTCACCCTACATTCCGGCTGAGTGGATACCTGTTGCTCCGCTGGCCGTCTACCGTCCGGAATATGTTTTTTTGAAATGACAAACGATAGAAATTACGTAAGGCTTTCAAAATGACAGTTCTGAAGGGGCAGCTGTTTGAGTCTGTCGTAGCTCGTCAGGGGGCTACAGTTCTTCCGGGCAGATATGGAGGTGATGAGGGGGGAGATCGGCTAGCTTTTATTGTTTCTGACCATTCGATCACGCTATTGCTCGGTTTAAAAGTGTTGGATGCTAACGGCGGTTTTCGATTGGGTAAGTCTGATGCAGGCTATTTACAGTATTCATCCGCCTGGATTCGCGTTGTGATTGATCAACTTAAACCCGATTCGTCTACAACGTTTGAGGCTGTAAAAATCGAAGAGGCCTTGGAAGCTGGAGCACTTGTGGCTGGCGTGATTTGCCTCAACTCTGAAACTCAGCAACTCAGCAACTCAGCAACTCAGCAAGTCAGCGTGCATCGTATAGCCATTCGCTGACATCGTTCATGCGGTCAAGGTTCGGGGTACATCGGCGATCTTGTCGCGAAGGGAGAAATCCAGGAAGGCGATCCCATTCACACTGCTCTGCATGCGATTTTGGGATGTGCAGGGGCTGCAGCGAGTAACCAGGGGTGCTCGGCTGGAGCAATGGGAGGTGCCGCCGCGAGTGTTTTGGCAGGACTGTTCAAAGAAACTAGCCCAGACGAGACAAATGAGGAGCGTGAAGCCAAACGCAATATCATCACCAGCCTCGTAACAGGCATTGCAGCGATGAGCGACCCAGGCGGAGCCGCAGCCGCTAGCGGCGCTGCGACTGCGAACGTCGATAATAACTGGCTCGCCACCCAGCAGATCGTTCAGGCGAACAAAGAGTATGCGGCTGCTCCGACGATGGCCGACAAATGGGCTGTCGCCATCAAGTGGATCGGCATCTCAGGTAAACAGGATTTCCTGACCAGTAAAGGACTGCTCACAGGTTTGGGACAGGGGCTTGCCGACTCGGGACTGAGTTCGCTCGACAGCGCTGCGCAGTTGGCGGCTTACCCTGTTGAAAGCGTCATGGCGATGAAGGAGTTTCTGGCCACCACGACGGGCCAGCAGATTCTGGGTGCTGCTGCTGAATCGCTGGGGACTCAACTCGATCAAATCAGCACCGCCCTGCAGCAAGGCGGTGATGCGAATGCAGAGCAGTTGGGCCTCAGCATGGGGCTTGCGGTCTCGATCTTTGTAAGTGCGCTCGCGGGAGGCCAAACCAATGCAGCCAAGGCAGCGGCAGAACTGTCGAGAATGGGAATTGACCTCAGCAGCGCGGCGATCAAGACTGCTGCTGCCGGGTACAAGGCGAAGTCGTTGGAGGCTAAGCTTGCGAAGCTGGAAGTGGCGGGTCGGAATTTGGATGTGCCGGATGCTCCAGATACTGGATACACTGGTGGAAACGGTGGTAAAGCTCTTCCAGACTTTTACACGAGAGCATCTGGAGAAACTATTCCATCAACAGGGTATAGGTATGTATCTTCTGATGCTCCATACCTCCAAGAGTTGATCTCCTCAGGAAAAATTCCCGCCAATGAGCGAGGCACTTATTTTTCTTTTGACAATCTTGAATCCGGGGCTGCTGGTAAATTGCAGGTTCCGCATGATGCCGCCATTAAAATTGAATTTGATACCAAGCAAATACTGGATGACGTTAAAATTCCTAATGGGCAATGGGGGAAAGCTGATTATCTTGAGCCTATTACTACGGATTTTCCACAGTTTGGGCCTGGCGGGGCAACTCGGCAGTTACTACAAAACCAATCCTTGTTAATAGAGTGATTGACACAAATACTGGAAAGGTGCTTTATGAACGTGAAAAATAGACATGAATGGGAGATTGCTTTCAGAGGCCTAGAGCGATTTTTTGATGAGGGTATGATTTTGTGGTCGAAAGATAAGTTTTTCTCATTGTTTTCAAGTGAAACAATCGCAACTAGTGGTTATGTGATGGAGCGGTTGGTTGAGCTGGATAATCAAGGGGGCATCTCTTTTGTGGGTACTGATGAATTATATGTAAGGGTTCTGAGTCTTTAGGGAAGGTCTGAAGTAGGCGTCTATTCCTGACGCTCTCTCGGCTTGAGGCTCAAAAAACGCGCGCCCAGTCAGAAAACCAGACCTTTTCCGCTGTTAACTCATCGGCTTCAGTTTTTAAAGATTTTAGTCTCTGATAATGATGAATTAACTAAATGGTTTTGCAATTTTTCTGAGATCCGCGACGCAAAGCGAATTGAATCCGTTACAACTCCGGACTTTACGGCATACCAGATCATCTTATCGGTGAAGGGTGATTTCGAATCTGTTATATCTCGGTGTGAACGCCTGGAATCAAATCCGCCGAAGGGCGATGCCAAACGATATCTCATCGATAACTATTTTTTCAAATCACTTGCCGAGGGGAACAAAGCAGGGATGGAGGAAGTCATCGCTGATCTGGTCTCGTCGAAAATGATAAAAGCCAGAGCTGCGCACGAAGGTGGATACTCTCTAGGCCTGATTTCTACATTTGCAGTGTTGTACTCAAAAATTGCAGCGCGGCATGGTTTCAAACTTGACGTTCAATCACCCTACATCCCAGCTGCATGGATACCTATTTCTCCGCTGGCCGTTTATCGCCCAGAATACGACTTTCTGAACGGCATATGATAACTGTTAATTAGGTTTTGTAAAATGACAGATGTGATGGGTCAACTGTTTGAATCTATTGTTGCTCGTCAGAGGGCTACGGTTCTTCCCGGTAGATATGGAGGAGATGACGATAAAGATCAGCTAGCCTTTGCTATGTCGGGGACATCCGTCACGCTTTTGCTTGGATTGAAAGTGTTTGATGATGACGGCGGTTTTAAGTTGAACACGTCTGATGCGGGGGTTTTACAATATTCCCCAGCCTGGATAGAGGCTGTGATTGATGAACTCAAGATGAGCCCATCAACAATGTTTGAGGCTGTAAAGATTCAAGAGACTTGGGACGCCGGTACACTCGTGGCTGGGGTCATCTGCTTCAACTCTGAAACCCAGCAAGTCAGCGTGCATCGTATAGCCATTCGCTGACATCATTGGTGAAAGAAAGGTTTTTGCGCTCCAGGCAGGGTGTCGATCTGCGTGTAAATCGTGGGGTTTCAAGCTCTGGCTAGCTTGCTCGCCAAATCAAGCACCGGCAAATACCTCATCGAAACCAACCCCGTGCTCACCGACCTCAAGCAGTTCATGAGCTCGGACTACATGCTCTCGGCGTTGGGTTACGACCCTGACCTGGCGCAGAAACGCCTCGGCGACGGCCTCTACGAGCAACGCCTCGTTCAGCAAGCCATCACCGCGCGCACCGGCCAGGCCTTCATCGATGGACAGACCTCCAACGAGGATCAGTTCAAATATCTGATGAACAACGCCATCGCCAGCAAGGACGCGCTCAATCTGTCCGTTGGCGTGTCGCTGACCGCTCAGCAGGTCGCTGCGCTGACCCACGACATCGTCTGGCTCGAAGAGCACGAAGTGAATGGCGAAAAAGTGCTGGTGCCCGTGCTGTACCTGGCCCAGGCCGACAACCGCTTGGCGCCCAATGGCGCCCTGATCGCCGGCAACGACGTCACCCTCATCGCAGGCGAAAACCTCGACAACGTCGGCACCCTCAAAGCCACCAACAACCTGTCGGCCACGGCAGGCAAGGATCTGGTCAACAGCGGCGTGATTCAGGCGGGCAACCGTCTGGATGCACTGGCGGGCAACGACATTACCAACAAGGCGGGCGGCATCATCGCTGGTCGCGACGTCACCGTGACCGCCATCGGGGGCGACGTCACCAACGAACGCACCATCACCTCGCTCGACAGCAGTACACGCGGCCAACTGCACAAAGACTACGCCGACAACGCTGCGCGCATTGAAGCGGCCAATGACCTGAGCGTGTCCGCAGGTCGGGACATCAACAACATCGGCAGTGCGCTGCAGAGCGGGCGTGATCTGACGCTGAATGCCGGACGTGACGTCAACACGGCTTCCAGCCAGGTGGTCAACAGCCTGGTGTTGGACAGCAAGCACACCAGCAGCGACATCACCCAGACCACTTCCACCCTCAGCGCAGGCCGCGATCTGTCGGTGCAGGCGGGGCGTGATGTGAATGCCATTGCCACGCAGATCGATGCCAAACGTGACATTGCCATTGCGGCAGCAGGCGACGTAACCATCGCTTCTGCAGCGAACGAAGACCACTTCCTGTCCAAGAGCAAGAAGCTGACAGTGCAGGAAGATCACGTTCATCAAGTTGGCAGTGATTTGAACGCGGGTGGCGCTATTGCGGTGGTCGCAGGCCAGAACCTATCGTTGATCTCCAGCCGAATCACGGCGGGGGATGAGGCCTATCTGGCCGCCGGTGACAAACTGGGGATCTTCGCCGCTCAGGACAACGACTACTCGCTGTACGACAAGAAAAGCAAAGGCTCTTTCGGCAGCAAGAAAACCAAACGCGATGAAATCACCCAGACGACCTACATCAGCAGCGAAATCAGCTCGGGTGGCGACCTGGTTCTTGCCAGCGGCGGCAATCAACATTACCAGGCCGCCAAGCTAAACAGCGCAGAGGATCTGGTCATCAATAGCGGCGGATCGGTGACCTTCGAGGGCGTCAAGGATCTGCACCAGGAGAGCCATGAAAAGAGCAGCAGTAGCCTCTCCTGGACGTCCATGTCAGGGAAGGGGAAAACCGATGAAACGTTGCGCCAAAGCGAGCTAACCGCCAAGGGGCAGTTGGTTATCAACGCGGTCGACGGCCTGCACATTGACGTTAAACAAGTCAATCAGCAGACCGTCAGCCAGGCCATTGATGCCATGGTCAAGGCGGACCCAGGCCTTGCATGGATGAAGGATGCCGAGAAGCGCGGCGACGTGGACTGGCGGATGGTCAAGGAGGTGCATGACTCCTTCAAGTACAGCCATTCCGGGCTGGGTGCCGGTGCTCAGATCATCCTCGCGATCGCCTTGTCCATGGTCATGGGACCGGCAGGTCTCGGACTGTCGACGACCCAGGCTGCGGTGGCCGTTAGCCTTTCTACAACTGCTATCAACAGCGCGATTTCCAACAAGGGGAACCTCGGCGCGGTCGTCAAAGACACCTTGAGTGGCAGCAGCCTGAAAAACGCCGCCATCGCCGGTGTGACAGCGGGGCTCATTGATTACGCGGACGAGAACTGGTTCTCCGGCGCGGGCGAAGCTGCCAATGGTGGGTCAAATGTTCCGACCACGGGCCCCATTCAGAATCCTGGTTATGCCTCCAGCATGCTGAAGCCTGAAAACTGGGCCGACACGCTGCTGCGCAGCGGTACCCATGCGCTAATCGACAGTGGAGTGTCGACTGCGATTAATGGCGGCAGCTTCAGTTCTAATCTGGGTCAAGCATTGGTCGGAGAGGGAATAGACCTCGGCGCTGCGATCGGTAACAAAGCCATCGGCGATCTCACTGCGAATCTGAAAGCCGCAGGTCTTGATGTGGCTCCGGCATTGGCAGAAAAGCTGATCCTTCACGCCGCATTGGGTGGGCTGATTGCGCAGGCGCGCGGTGAGAGCTTTGCCAGCGGCGCAATCGCAGGTGGTGTCGCTGATGGTCTCACACCGCTGGCAAACGGCTTGTTAGCCGACTTCGTCAGTTCACGATTCGATGCCAGTGACAGGAGTGCTGCAGGCAGCCAGTTGAAGATTGGTACTGCTCAGATCATTGGATTGATTGCGGCGGGTGTGTCAGGGGGAAATTCCGAGACGGGAAGCCTCATCGCAGGGGCTGCAGAAAAATACAATGATCAGTTCCATCTTGACCCCACAAATCCGTGGGAGAGATGAGGTTCTGCCAATATCGCAGACTCCCGAGGATCCGAGGGCAAAAGGTTCCTTGGTACTTTTGGGACTGATTTCTGGTTTATGGACCGAGGAACTCGCCGCTGGTTTGAGCGATTTCCTGGCGCGAAATTTCCCAGGATTCTCTGCGGTGTTTAATACCTCTGCCGAAGAGACGGCTATCGCAGGTGCCGGTTCAACGAGCGGTTCTATTGATGTTGGTACCGGAATTGAGCTTGGAGAAGCTGGGTCAGGCGGGGCTGCATCTGAGGCGGAAATCGAAGCTGCTCTGCCAGAAGCTGGTAAAACGTCAGTGTATGTTTCGGTAGACGAAAACGGTGTGACCCAGTATGTGGGAATCACGGACAACCTAGAGGCTCGAGCTGCCGCACACTCGGCTAGAAGGGTATTGGGATTGATCCAATTGCAGGGCTAGAAAACATTTCACGGGCTGATGCGAGAGCTGTTGAGCAGGTGCTTATCGAATACGATGGCTTAGGGAAAAATGGCGGTACATTGCTGAATCTGATAAATAGTATTGCTAAAAGAAATCCGGTTTATGCAGCGTCATTGAAAAGAGGCGTGGCACTTTTGAAAAATATTCGATTTTCGGGGTTTGAATGATGCTGAAGCGAGGTGATGTTTTTTCCATTGAGGTTAAGGCTGGCAAGGCTTATTTTCAGTATGTTGAAAAGTTGCCATCATTTGGCCCGCTGATCAGAGTGCTACCAGGAGTTTTTAGCGCTTCACCAGATTTTGATGTTCTGGTGCCGAGTCCCAGTAATTTTTGGGTTTTTTTTCCTATCTCTGCAGCTCTGAAGAACAGGGTGATCGATAAAATTGGTAATTATCCTTTGCCTGATCATTCCAAAACAAAACCTGTTTTCCGTACCGGAATGGTAGATCCAAGAACAGGGCGGGTGGAAAAGTGGTGGTTTTGGGACGGAGAAAAGTCTTGGGAGGTCGGTCAGATCTCTGATGATGAAAGAAAACTCCCTATTCGGGGCGTCTGGAACGACACGCTTTTGATTCAGCGTATCAATGAGGGGTGGTTGCCGGAAAAGGATCAGCGCTAAGTTCCAGGTCCGCGCAGAACCGATAGTAGTGTTGCTCGGCGAGCGTTGAGTGATCTTCGTCGGATACATTCACTCGGTTGGAAGAGGCATGGCGGGGTATCATTGCTTACCTCACCTAAGGCATTTTCTATTCCCCAAGCCTCTAGAGTGAGTGCAGTTGAGGTTGTACGTTGCAAGGCGCAATCACATCATCCCACAACGGCCACTTGCCCCTTCCTTGATTCCGAGAACAACTAGTCGCAGTGATGCCCGTGCGCGGTCTAACAGACAAGAGCGACAGAAGTCTAATAAGTAACTTTGTAGCTGATACCAAAATGAATTGGACATTCAGCGATCCTCCTAATATCGCTGTGATAGCAGCAAAGATAGTGCTGTTCGCTGATGACAGGGTCGCCTATCCGCCCGATTCAGGAGGGTATCTGGTAATTCTGGAGACGAACTTTCTCTTCCTGGTCAGATCCTGCTGTGTAGCTCTTGTCTTTAAGAGAGCTCATTTACTATTTCTGAGGGGGTGTCGTTGACAACGCCATCAGGCAATCAAGTCATGGCATTCACGCAGGGCTCCCCGTCCACGAGGGTGTTGCGGGCCGCAACACTCGTGCACCGTCCGAGTTGGTGAGTGGCTCTATTGGGTGTTGTATGGCGCAACACAGCCGCCCGCACCGTAGAACTTGCCCATCTCATCAAGCATCCGGCCTCACAAATCGCAATTCACTCAGCATCGCATCAATCTGCTGCCGCAGACGCTTCGGCCACGTGAGCGCCTTGAACGTCTTTCACCCATCGCTGTGCGGTGAATCTTTCCTCTACGGCATCCAATCGGGTGGGCAAACGATTTCCCACGTCAGGGTCTTGAGCGAATTCATTCCAGGCAATTTCTGCCACTTCCCAGATCGTCTTGTTCTGGTGTCTCAGGGAGTGATTCAGCAGCTGCAGGTAGTCCTTGTCGAACTCGATGCCAGGCTGTCACGAGCCCTTGGTTGGCTCGTTCCGGGTTTTTCGTTGAGTAACGCCGGCTACTTGCGTCGGCGGATACAGCTCCTCCCTGAGCCAGGTCTGGATTCGATGCCAGATGATGGCCAGGTTCAGGCTTTCGATAGGTTCTTCGTCGTCGGTGTGGGTGGGCTCTTTCATTTCTTAAGCGACCACCATGGCGATGTCCAGCATTGCGATGCTGTCAGCGACGTCGACCTGATGCTCTTTCATCAAATGCGTCCACCGGTACCAGAGGTTGGCGTCGGTATCTTCGCTGAATTCTCGCCAGCGTTTTCTGCGGGCGGTGAGTCCCATCATCAAGCGTTACGGGGGCTACATCTTGAGGAGATATACCGAAAAACTGCTGCAGCATGTCGGTGGTTGCTCCCAGTCGCAGGGCGCGCTCGACCAAGCGAACTTCTTCGTCGGAGCGTTGAGCGCTGGTGAGGATCTTCTTCACCATCTCCCCATCGATGGTGACATTGCACCAGGACACGGGTGTGTTGAGCAGCAGGCTTAACGCGGACGGTTGCTGGAGCTGGGCCAGTACCTCAGGCTCCAGCCCCATCTCAAAGCACCGCCACAGTTGACCGTTGCGCATGTTGTACAACACCATATCATCAAAAATCTCATAAATGACTCGTATGAAATCAAGAGCAGGGCGCCTATTTGCTTACCCTGGGAATACTGCAGTGATCGCGGCAAAAGACGTGCTGTTCTCGGGCGGTTGGGTCGCTTATGTATCGCATGACCAAGATGACGGAGGGTGGCAATTTCATGCCCGTTATTCTTGTGACTCCACCGAAGAGGTTGTTGTTGTCAGCCTTGAAAGTGCTTTAAGCACGGATGACACGCTGTTGGAGTTATTTGATTTGCCTTTGGGTTGGCATGCATGGCGGGCGTCCCGGGATGGGGTGTGGCATCGCCAAGAGATTCCCGGTGCCTCACTTCCGAATACTTGATGTGCGGCCTCCGTCAGAGGTAAGCGAGAATGAAGTTGAAAGTCATGGCCTGGTGTGTGCTGATAGGCCTTGCAGGTTGCACTTCGTACGACCCGGTACTGGTCGGTAAATGGCAGGGTGAGCGCAGCGCTGCGCCTGGGTGCCAGTACCTTGCCTGGACGACGATAATGAAACCCAACGGAAATTTCGGAACGGTGTTTTTCCAGGATGCTGCCAGATCGAACCCAATACGTAAGCGTGGAGGATATTGGGTGTCTCGAAAAGATCTGGTGCTATTCGATGCCGTAGGTGCCAAGAAGTACAACACCTACCGTTACCAGGTCATCGATGCGGATACAGTGCAGTTCACGACCATGACCCCGCAGGATGCTACGGGTTGCAGGCTCAGCGTCTATACCGATCACCGCGTTCGCGGTTAGCCCATTGCTCATCCCGCGCACCGGCGCGGATATCTCGGGATTCGATGGCTCCGGAATGAGGGCGCATGCTTCTATTTATTGGCTTGTAGCCAAAAAGCGCTATCCCAAGGCGCTTGCTTGATCGTCTTGATCCCATCCCCTTCTGTAACGATCGCTCCAGCCAATGCAGGCATCGGCGGGCGCGCTGGTGTGGCGGATGATCGGGTTCGCGCATGCGTGTTCTGCTTCGATTATTTCCAGATCGTGTCAAGGATGTATTGGTAATTCTCATAGAAAAAATGTGAGCAAATGTGAAAAAATTGTCGAAAGATTGGATCTATATGAGTTAGATTCGTATTAGCTTTTAACACTCTCATGCTTTGATTTGTAGGAATATCTCCTTGAAACGCCATCTCCCCGCCGGTTTTTTGCTGATTGGCGCCTGCAGCGCTGTATCTGTTTCACATGCTGCGGACGACCTGACGCTGCCGGCCACTCAGATTCAGAGCAGCGCGCAAAGTGCTGAGGATGTAAGCCAGGGATACGAGGGGAGGGCGTCCTCTTCAACGACCAAGCTGGGGCTGACCGACAAGCAGACGCCGCAAGGGGTAACGACCCTCACGCGTCAGGAATTGGACGATTTCAAGATCAATGGCATCAAGGACGCCTTGCGCGCTGCGCCGTCGGTGACGGTCGAGCAAACCGAAACCGACCGCACTGAATTCACCTCACGCGGTTTCGACATCAACACCTTCGAGTACGACGGCATGGGCATGCCGTTTGTGAGCACGGTGTTGGTGGGAGATCAGGATCTGGCGGAATACGAACAGATTGACGTGCTTCACGGCGCCAACGGCTTGATGAGCGGGGCGGGTAACCCATCGGCGACGGTCAACTTCGTGCGCAAGCGCCCGACCGATACTTTTCAGGCGCAGATTGATACCAGCGTGGGCTCGTGGGACAGCCGTCGGGTGGACGTCGATGTGTCCGGGCCACTGACGGATTCAGGCAATGTGCGCGGCCGCTTTATCTATTCCCACGACAAGGGCAATTCGTGGTTGGACCGTTACAGCCACGAGCGAAACGTGGCAGCGGGTCTGCTGGCGTTCGACGTGAGTGACGCTGACACCGTGACGGTGGGCTTTTCTCAACACAACAGTGACTCCAACGGCAGTTCCTGGGGCAACTTGCCGCTGGTCGACACGGCGGGCAACCCGATTCACTACAGTAGCCGCAGTAGCAGCATCGGGCAGCCATGGACCTACTGGAACCTGCACACGCAGCGCACGTTCGTCGAACTCAAGCATGATTTTGGCAACGACTGGAACGCCACAGTCACTTTGACCGGTGTTCAAGAGAAGCAAAACACCAACATGCTGTATGTCTACACGGTGACGGACGACGATGCTGGCGCATATGCCAACCACACCAGCAGCGAGGCGCATCAGTTGTTGGGCGAGGCCAAGGTGCAGGGGCCGTTCACATTGTTCGGTCGCGAACATCAACTGACCTTTGGTGCCGCCTATGGGCGCACGCATCAGAAGGGCCATGAGTACGACGAAAATGAAGAAGGCGGCAGCTTTTTCGAGACTTCATTCTCGGGTGTGTTGGCAGGGGCGACGCCGATGCCGTCGTTCGGTTTCACCAGCGAAGCGCTGTCGCAGAACTTCCAGGACACCCAGAAGAGTGTATTCGCAGGCGCCCGCTTCAGCTTGGCCGATGACCTGCACTGGATCGCGGGTGCACGCATGCTCAGTGCCGATGGCAAGGGTGACAACTATGGCGCGGCGTATTACACCCGTGCGCACGGCAAGGTTACGCCTTACACCGGTCTGGTCTATGACCTGAATGACCAGTGGAGCGTCTACGGTAGCTGGACGAAAATCTACGCTCCGCAATACAGCTATGTCGATGCTGATGGCAAGTTGCTCGAACCGTTGGAAGGTACGAGTAAGGAGATAGGTGTCAAAGGCAGCCTGATGGATCAGCGTCTGCATGTGACTGCGGCGTTGTTCAAGAGCGAGCAGCGCAACGTGGCTGTGGACGCGGGCTTCAACGGCGTTCAGGAAGTCTACACACCGGGCGACTTCAAAAGCCACGGTGTCGAGTTGCAAGCCTCTGGCGAGATCGTAGATGGCCTGGACCTGCTCGGCGGTTACACCTACGTGCGTATCGATGATGACAACGGCGAGAAAGCGCGCAAATACGTACCGACTCATAGCTTCCGCGGCATGGCCACCTACCGCTTGCCGGGTATGCCTCAAATGAAGGTCGGCGCCCGTGTCAGTTGGCAGACTGCCGTGGAGAACGACACCAACAGCGCCATTCACCAAAATGCCTACGGCCTGGTGGATTTGATGACCAGCTACGACATCGACAGCCACTGGAGCACGTCGCTGAACCTGAACAACGTCACGGACCGCAAGTACCTGCTGTCGATGTATAACAACGCCACCACCGCCAGTTACGGCGCGCCACGCAACCTGACGGCGTCTGTGAGCTGGAAGTACTGATTCTGTATCACGCATTTGCGGCGGGCTGAACGGGCCCGCCGCTACACCATCTTCCGCTGCCCCTCCTGCGCGATGCGCTCCAGATACGCACAAAACATGTCCGCCATCGCATCGGCGTAATCCTCGATCTGTTCCTGAGTTCGGGGCGTTTGTGAAAACGCCTTTCCTGCACTGCTGAACGTACTGGTGATCAGATCCGCTGCGCGGCAGCGTGCGGCGTCCTCGGTATCGGGCAACACTTCCTGCATGAACAACCTAATGGCCGCTGCCCCCTGCTCCTTGACTTCAAGCGCTTCCGGAGCATGACGATAGAGCGGCGCGGCATCGTCCAGTGCGACGCGCATGTCGGCTTCTTCGCATTCCGAGCGGATGAACGCATGCACCAGGTTTCGCAGCCGCTGAAGAGGCGGAAGTGAGGTGTCTTGCAGAAGGCTGTTGAGCAGGTCGAAGGTCTGTTGCCATTCGTCGCTCTGCAGTCTGAACAGGATGGCGGCCTTGTTCGGGAAGTATTGATACAGCGAGCCGATGCTCACACCGGCCTTCTCGGCGACCCGCGCAGTGGTGAAACGGCTGGCACCTTCCTTGGCCAAAACCTGAGTAGCGGCTTCGAGAATGATCGAAATTGATGCCTCGGAACGGGCCTGTTTGGGCTTTTTGCGCAATGAAATCGCAGGGTTGCGGGCGTCGGTCATGGCAGCTCGGTAATGCGATTATTAAATGTGAGTGATTCGTCGCATTCTAATCCGGCGTTGCGATTGGCGCACCGTTCAACCTCGGAGTTCCACATGAATACCTTGACGACATCTCCTGTTGCCCCTCTCCTTGAGCGTTTGTTCAACCACGCGTCCGAGCGCTCGCCCATGACCAGCGCTCAGTTGTCTGACTTTTCCCAAGAAGATGTCGGGCGCCTGATGCGCAGCAAGACCGACTATCTGGATTTCTATGGCCGCCTGAAGGATTTCCCGCTGGCTGTTTCCCGTGAAACCGGCGCGCTGCTCTACATGTTGGCGCGCAGTTGCAACGCCCGTACGGTCGTTGAGTTTGGCACCTCGTTCGGCATCTCGACGCTGCATTTGGCCGCTGCATTGCGCGATAACGGTGGTGGTCTGCTGATCACCAGCGAGTTTGAGTCCTCCAAAGTCGCGCAGGCGCGGAGCAACCTGAGCGCAGGCGGCCTGCTGGACCTTGTAGAAATTCGTGAAGGCGATGCGCTGAAGACGCTGGGCAAGGATCTCCCTGAATCCATCGATCTGGTGCTGCTCGATGGCGCCAAGGCGCTCTATCCCGAGATCCTGAGTCTGGTGGAAAGCCGTCTGCGGCCTGGTGCACTGATCATTGCGGACAACGCGGATTACGCGCCGGACTACCTGGCGCGGGTTCGCTCGGTGGAGCAGGGGTATCTGTCGATCCCGTTCGCTGACGAAGTCGAGTTGTCGATGCGCCTTGGCTGAAACGCGTGGGGCGTTAAGTGAACGCTCAACAGGTAACGTGATACATTCGCCGCCGCTCTGCGCTCTGACTGGCTTTGGCAGACAAGCGCGCGGCGAAATCATCACTGATGCGTGCACAACGATGCATGCACCTGGCTGGAAACTTCATGACCGTGAGGGGTTCCCGCTTCATTTGTTGCCTGTTGTTCAGGTGTAAACTCGACGTTCGCGCTCACGCGCATTCAGGTCCTGAAACATGACACAGATTTCCGAACGCCTTCTGGTCCAGGCGCACCTCGACGCCAAGCAGCCCAAGACGCTGACACCAGAAGAAGAAGCCGAATACCGTCGCCTGATCGCCGACGAGCTCAAGGCTCAGGACGCGGTGCTGGTTGCCCATTATTACTGTGACCCGGTGATTCAGGCGTTGGCGGAAGAGACCGGCGGCTGCGTGTCCGATTCGCTGGAAATGGCCCGCTTCGGCAAGAATCATCCGGCCAAGACCGTGCTCGTGGCCGGTGTGCGTTTCATGGGGGAAACGGCGAAAATTCTGACCCCTGAAAAGCGCATTCTGATGCCGACGCTGGAAGCGACCTGCTCGCTGGATCTGGGCTGTGGCGTCGACGAATTCACGGCGTTCTGCGACAAGCATCCCGAGCGAACGGTGGTCGTTTATGCCAACACCTCGGCGGCGGTCAAAGCCCGTGCTGATTGGGTGGTCACTTCAAGCTGTGCGCTGGAGATCGTCGAGAGCCTGATGGACAACGGCGAGAAAATCATCTGGGCGCCGGACAAGCATCTGGGCCGCTACATTCAGCGTGAAACCGGGGCTGACATGTTGTTGTGGGACGGCGCGTGCATCGTTCACGAAGAGTTCAAGTCACGGCAACTGGAAGACATGAAGGCGCTGTACCCGGACGCGGCGATTCTGGTTCACCCCGAATCGCCGGAGTCGGTGATCGATCTGGCCGACGCGGTGGGTTCCACCAGCCAATTGATCAAGGCCGCGCAGACGTTGCCGAACAAGACGTTCATCGTGGCGACCGATCGCGGCATCTTCTACAAAATGCAGCAGTTGTGCCCGGACAAGGTCTTCATCGAAGCACCTACTGCCGGTAACGGCGCCGCGTGCCGTAGCTGCGCGCACTGCCCGTGGATGGCGATGAATACGCTGGCGCGCACGCTGCAGTGTTTGCGGGAAGGGACGAACGAGATTTTTGTCGACCCGGCGATCATTCCTCAAGCGGTGCGGCCGTTGCAGCGGATGTTGGATTTCACCCAGGCAGCGCGGTTGAAGCTTTCCGGTAACGCCTGACCGTCGTGGTGGCTCGGCGTCGGTCTGTCGCTGACTCAACACCTTCCTTGTGGGAGCCGGCTCGCTGGCGAAAGCGTCAGTCCAGACACTGATATAGCGACTGAACCACCTCATTCGCCAGCAAGCCGGCTCCCACAAGGCTTAGTTCATCATTTCTTTGACGGCTCGTTCCTGCGCGATGATTTCCTGCTGCCTTGCATCGATTCGCGAGGCCAGTTGGAAGTTGTTGTTCGCCCGGCGTTTGGCGAATTCAAGCTGTTGAACGGCTTGCTTGAAATCGCCCATCAGCGCGAAATACTCGGCGCGGGCCTGATGTGAGCCGATGGTGTTGCCGGACAAGCCACGAGCATCGGCCACCTGGTTCCAGATGTCAGGGTCGTCGGAGCGGCTCTTGAGCAGGGTTTCCAGTGCTTTCAGTGCTTCGGGGGCCTTGGACTGTTTGAGCAGTACATCCACTTTCGCCTGATTCAGCGGGTAATCGTCCGGGTACAGGTCCAGCATCCGGTTGACCCGCTGTTGTGCATCGGGAAAACGATTGTTGGTGATGTCCAGATTGATCATCGCCAGGTTATACGTGATGTTGTCCGGCGCCTTGTCCAGCAGTGGCTTGAGCGAGTCGCGCGCCTCGTTCAATTGCCCTGCTTTGGTTTGGGCAAGGGCGAGGCCGTAGCGGGCCGCGTCATTTCTCGGGTTCTCAGCCAACTGGGCACGGAAGCGTTTGGCGGCAACTCCCGGCGTTTCTTCGTAAATCAGAATCACGCGAGAGCGCATCAACTGGTAGGCAAGGCTGTCTTCCTTGCCGCCCGGTTTGGCCTGTTCCGCGCGGTTGCGGGTGTCGGCGATACGGGATTCGGTCACCGGGTGACTCATCAGGAATTCCGGTGGTTTGGCGTCGTAACGGTACTGGCGGGCCAGACGTTCGAACATGGTTGGCATGTTGCGAGGGTCGTAACCGGCTTTTTCCAGATTGAGGATACCGATGCGGTCAGCCTCAGCCTCGTTTTGCCGCGAGAAGCGCGCCTGCTCTTGAATGGCCGCCGCCTGCGTACCGGCGATGGCGGCAATACCGGCGTCACCTGCACCTGCCGCCGCCATGACGATACCGGCCAGCATCGCGGCCATCACCGGCACCTGCATGCGTTGCTGCGCCTGAACGCCGCGGGCGAAGTGGCGTTGTGACAAGTGAGCCAGTTCGTGGGCCAGCACTGCGGCGTATTCGCCTTCGGTTTCCGCGTGCAGGAACAGGCCGCCGTTGACCCCGATGATCCCGCCAGGCGCTGCGAAGGCGTTGATTTCCGGGGTGTTGATCAGGATGAATTCGAGGCGGCGATCCTGCACCTGGCTGGTTTCCGCCAGGCGATAGACCGAGGTTTCGACGAAGTCCTTGAGTTGCGGGTCTGACAGTTGGGCAACTTGTGCACGCAGCAGCCCAAGCCAGGCGCGACCCAGATCATGCTCCTGTTGCGGTGAAACAATGGAGGAACTGGCGTCGCCGAGGGAGGGCAGATCATCCGCGAAAGTCGGGGCTGCCATGAGGCAAGCGAGCGTCAGCAGTGCGGGGCGCAAAAAAGTCATGCACGAAACTCTGAGACAGAAAGTCGTTACTGTAGCTGTCTCAATGGCTTGCTGACCAGAGTGGGGTATTCTTGCAAGCGTGTATGTCTGTTGTTCTTCATCTTATTTGCAGTTTCTGTGTAAATGGATGTGTCTGCCCGGAGAGAAATGATGTCTGACGCTGTACTGCCGCCTGCCGTTTGCGATGCCGAGTTGGACGCCAGTGGCCTGAATTGTCCGCTGCCACTGCTCAAGGCCAAGATGGAACTCAACCGTCTGGCCAGCGGCGCGGTGCTTAAAGTGACAGCCACCGATGCCGGTTCGCAGCGGGATTTTCGTACCTTTGCCAAGTTGGCGGGCCATGCGCTGTTGCACGAAGAAGCGGTCGACGGCATTTATCGTTATTGGTTACGTAAAGCCTGATCGTATTGACCTTTTAGCTTTTCATTTCATCGCCCCAAGGATCATTGATGTTCAAAGTGCTTCGCGACTGGATGCAGCGCTACTTCTCGGATGAAGAAGCGGTGGTGCTGGCGGTGCTGCTGGTATTGGCGTTCACGATAGTCCTGACATTAGGCGGCATGCTGGCACCTGTGCTGGCGGGGTTGGTGCTGGCGTTTCTGATGCAGGGGATGGTGGCCCAACTCGAACGTTTCCGCGTGCCCGAAGGGGGAGCTGTCGGGTTGGTGTTTGCGCTGTTCATGGGGGCGCTCGCGCTGTTTCTGCTGGTGCTCGTGCCGTTGCTCTGGCATCAGATGATCACCCTTTTCAATGAACTTCCGGGCATGCTCGCCAAGTGGCAGTCGTTGCTCTTGCTGCTGCCGGAGCGCTATCCGCATCTGGTGTCCGATGAGCAGGTGCTCCAGGCCATCGAAGCTGCTCGCGGAGAAATCGGAAAATTCGGTCAGTGGGCGCTGACGTTTTCCCTTTCCAGCCTGCCGCTGCTGGTCAACATGATGATCTATCTGGTGCTGGTGCCGATTCTGGTGTTCTTCTTCCTCAAAGACCGTCGGATGATTGGCCGCTGGGTGCGAGGTTATCTGCCGCGTGAGCGTACGCTGATTACCCGTGTGGCCGAGGAAATGAACCGGCAGATCGCTAACTATATTCGCGGAAAAGTCATCGAGATCTTCATTTGCGGCGCAGTGACCTACATTGCATTCGTGGCGATGGGGCTCAACTATTCGGCATTGCTGGCGATGCTGGTGGGGATTTCGGTCGTGGTGCCCTATGTCGGCGCTGTGGTGGTGACCGTGCCGGTGGCGTTCATCGCGCTGTTTCAGTGGGGTTGGAGCGATCAGTTCATCTATTTGATGGCGGTCTACGGCATCATCCAGACGCTGGACGGCAACGTGTTGGTGCCGCTGCTGTTTTCGCAAACCGTGAGCCTGCACCCGGTCGCCATTATCTGCGCGGTGCTGTTGTTTGGCGGGTTGTGGGGATTCTGGGGGATTTTCTTCGCCATTCCGCTGGCGACGCTGTTCAAGGCCGTTCTGGATGCCTGGCCGCGTAATGAGCCGACAGTGGCGCCGTTGTTGTAACTCACTGGATCGAAACCTGTGGGAGCCGGCTTGCTGGCGAATGCGGCGGGTCAGCTGCATTTGAGTCATGACACACCGTTTTCGCCAGCAAGCCGGCTCCCACAAGGTCAAAGCTGCGCTCAGGCTTTGTTAAGCGCCTGAGCCGCTTCCAGCACCGCGTCCACATGGCCCGGCACTTTCACGCCACGCCATTCCTTGCGCAGCACGCCGTCCTTGTCGATCAGAAAAGTGCTGCGATCAACGCCCAAGTATTCCTTGCCGTACAGTTTTTTCAGTTTGATTACGTCGAACAGCTGGCACAGGGATTCGTCCTTGTCCGAGATCAACTCGAAGGGGAACGCCTGCTTGGCCTTGAAGTTCTCGTGGGACTTCATGCCGTCGCGGGACACACCGAAGACCACCGTGTTGGCGGCCTTGAACGCCTCGTATTGATCACGAAAACCCTGGCCTTCGGTGGTGCAGCCGGGGGTGCTGTCCTTGGGATAGAAGTAAATGACCACTTGCTGGCCTTTCAGCGCCGACAGGCTGACCGCCTGCTCGCTGGTGGCCTGCACTTGAAAGTCGGGAACGGGTTTGTCCAGTTCAACTGCCATTGGGGCTTCCTTACAGAGAGGCTTACATAGGCGCCTGGGGGCGCCAGGGTTCGATCAACGCGTCGAGATTGAGGGCATCGGCGAAATCCAGAAACTGATCGCGCAGCCAACTGATCTGGGTGCCTGCCGGCAGGGTCACGGTAAACGTCGCGTTCAGCATGGTGCCGCCAGTCTGTGGTGCCTGATAGGTGTCGCAGATCAGGTTTTCCAGCTCGACATGATGATCGATGAAAAACTGGCACAGCTCATTGATGATGTCCGGGCGATACGCCGAGCTGACATAAGCCACGTAAGGCAGCGCCTCTGGACGATTGTCCAGCGTAGAACTGCGTACCACGTTGACGGTGAAGGCGTGTTTCTTCGAAAGATTCGGCAGACCGGTTTCCAGACGTGCCAGCGCGTCCCAGCTACCGGAGACCTGCAGCACCAGCGCGCTGCATTCGCCATGGCGGGTGAGGCGCGAGCTGACGACCGAGCAACGGGATTCATGGCTGGCGCGGCACAGGACGTTGGTCAGCTCCATTGGGTTGGCGCCAAGGGCACTGATGACAAGGAATTGTTCGCGAACTGTGGGGATGGACGACATGCAGCTTTCCTAAACGATGAGCGGTCGGTACGTTCCTGGCCGGAGTGCAGGGATCTGTGAGGGCGAGCGTCTCGGTCCGCTCCCGGTTCGTCATCGCGCATTGCCGGTGTGAATCGCTCACATCAGGCGAAAGCGGGGCTGGAACGGGGTTTGGGGCGACGAAAGCGATCAGTCGAACGAACTGCGTGGATGAGCTGTACCGATCAAAGACCGAAGGGTAGCGAAAACCGTCGCTCAGGGGAATGCTCGCCTTGTGCAAGGACCATGGCGCCAGTACCATTACCGCTCTCTTTTTCCGGCAGGAGCGGTTTGCATGATTGCGGGCAGTATGGTGGCACTGGTCACACCTATGGATGCACAGGGGCGTCTTGACTGGGACAGCCTGAGCAAACTGGTGGACTTTCACCTGAAAGAGGGCACCAACGCCATCGTCGCCGTCGGCACGACAGGCGAGTCCGCGACCCTCGACGTCAACGAGCACATCGAAGTGATTCGTCGCGTGGTCCAGCAAGTCGCCGGCCGCATCCCGGTGATCGCCGGTACGGGCGCCAACTCCACCCGCGAAGCCGTGGAGCTGACCACCAACGCCAAGAATGCCGGTGCCGATGCCTGCCTGCTGGTGACCCCGTACTACAACAAGCCGACCCAGGAAGGCCTTTATCAGCACTTCAAGCACATCGCCGAAGCCGTGGACATCCCGCAGATTCTGTACAACGTGCCGGGCCGCACCTCGTGTGACATGAAGGCCGAGACCGTGATCCGCCTGTCGAAGATCAAGAACATCATCGCCATCAAGGAAGCCACTGGCGACCTGCAGCGCGCCAAGGACATCCTGGCCGGTGTCGACAGCGATTTCCTGGTCTACTCCGGCGATGACGCCACTGCGGTCGAGCTGATCCTGCTCGGCGGCAAGGGCAACATTTCCGTGACCGCCAACGTCGCTCCGCGCGACATGGCCGAATTGTGCAAGGCCGCCATCGCTGGCGACGCTGCCACTGCCCGTGCCATCCACGAAAAGCTGATGCCGCTGAACAAGCAATTGTTCATCGAATCGAACCCTATCCCTGTGAAGTGGGCCTTGCATGAAATGGGTTTGATGCCGGACGGTATCCGTCTGCCGCTCACCTGGCTCAGCGAGTCCTGCCACGAGCCGGTACGTCAGGCCCTGCGCCAGTCCGGCGTATTGGTTTAATGAGGAAGCACTACGCAATGAAGCGACTGGCCGGACTTTCCGCACTAGCCCTGATCATTTCCAGCACCAGCGGTTGCAGCTGGTTGTTTGGGCAGGACGGTTACTTCCGTGATCGCAGCAGCGATTACCTGGAAGCGACCCAGAAACCCCCGATGCAATTGCCTGAAGGTATTCAGGAAGCCAAACGTCTGGACCCGCTGCTGCCGATCCCGCGCAACGTGGCGGACGACACCCAGAAGGGTGAGTTCACCGTGCCGCGTCCGCAGCCGCTGTCCACCGTTCAGGAGTCCGGCGACTACACCTTGCAAAAGAGCGGCGATAACCGCTGGATCCTGGCGCAACGCGCCCCGGCCGAAGTCTGGCCCGTGGCCCACCAGTATTTCGAAGACAACGGTTTCCGTATCGCCGAAGACCGTCCGCAGACCGGTGAATTCAGCACCACCTGGCAGCGCAAGGATGAACTGTCCGCAGCGGTCGCCAATCGTCTGGGCGGCGCGGGCGACAGCGCCAACACTGAAACACGCGTGCGTGTCCGCATCGAGCCGGGCGTGCAGCGCAACACCAGTGAAATCTACATCGTCAGCGCCCAGCGTCCGGCGGGTAGCAGCGATGAGCCTGCATTCTCCTCACGCAGCGTCAACATCGGCCTGGACTCGGTCCTGACCGATGACATGCTGGCCAGCCTGAGCCGAACCGCCGAGAAAGGCGGTTCGGTGTCGCTGCTCGCCGCGCGTGACTACGACACCCCGAGCCGTGTGTCTCTGAGCGAAGACGGCAGCGGCAACCCGGTGTTGAACCTGGGCGCCGACCTCGATCGCGCCTGGTCCAGCGTGGGCCGTGCGTTGAATCAGGGTGACTGGCGCGTTGAAGACATCAACCGCAGCCTGGGTCTGTACTACATCAACCTGGCCGAGAAGGCCGACCGTCCAGAGAACAAGCCAGGCTTCTTCGCTCGCATGTTTGGCAGTGAAGAAACCAAGGAACAGAAAGAAGCCCGCGCCGAGCGCTATCAGGTTCGTCTGAGCAAGGTGGGTGACAACGTTCAAGTGACCGTCGAGAAGAACATCAACACCGTTGCGCCGACCGACGTCGCACGCCGTGTGTTGAGCGTCATTCAAGACAACCTCGGCTAAGTGCGCTTCGCGGTTCTGGGCAGCGGCAGCCGGGGTAACGGCACGCTGGTTGCGAGCAACGACACGTATGTGCTGGTCGACTGCGGTTTCTCCCTGCGGGAAACCGAACGTCGGCTGGAGCGGCTGGGGGTCAGTGGCCATCAGCTGAGTGCCATCATGGTGACCCACGAACATGCCGATCATGTGCATGGCGTGGGTTTGCTGTCTCGGCGCTACGATGTTCCGGTTTACCTCAGCGACGGGACCTTGCGCGGTATGCGTAAGCCGGTTGAGTCGGGTATCAGGCTTCAAGGCGGGCAGGGCGTGCAGATTGGTGACCTGAACATCGATGTGGTCTCCGTGGCCCACGATGCGCTGGAACCGACGCAGTTCGTCTTCAACGATGGTCGCCGTCGTTTTGGCTTGCTGACCGATTTGGGCTCGTACTGTCCGGCGGTGCTGGGCAGCTATCAGGGGCTGGATGCGTTGATGATCGAGTCCAACCACTGCCGTGACCTGCTCGCTCGCGGGCATTATCCGTACTTCCTTAAACAACGGGTCGGCGGGCAATTCGGACACTTGAACAACCATCAGGCCGCCAGCCTGGTGAGTGAGCTGGGATGGCAGGGCCTGCAGCATCTGGTGCTGGCCCACCTGAGCAGCAAGAACAACCTGCCGCACCTGGCCCGGCAATGTTTTGTCGACACCCTCGGGTGCGACCCGGACTGGCTACAATTGGCCGATCAGGATTCAGGGCTCGACTGGCGCGAAATCGCCTGACGTCCCAACCAACTCTCAATGGGCGTTTGGCCCACGTTATTTGCAAGCGGAGCCCATCATGGAAAAACGTGAAGAACTCTACCGCGGCAAAGCCAAGTCGGTTTACAAGACCGACGACGCTGACCGCTTGATCCTGCTGTTTCGCAACGACACCTCGGCGTTCGACGGCAAACGCATCGAACAACTCGACCGCAAAGGCATGGTGAACAACAAGTTCAACGCCTTCATCATGCAAAAGCTCGAAGCGGCTGGCATTCCGACCCAGTTCGACAAACTGCTGGCTGACAATGAAGTGCTGGTCAAAAAGCTCGACATGATCCCGGTCGAATGCGTCGTGCGTAACTACGCTGCAGGCAGCCTGGTCAAGCGTCTGGGCGTCGAAGAGGGCATGAAGCTCAACCCGTACACCTTCGAGCTGTTCCTGAAGGACGACGCCAAGGGCGATCCGTTCATCAACGAATCTCACGTCGTGGCGTTCGGTTGGGGCACCGCCGAGCAACTGGCACGCATGAAAGAGCTGTCGCTCAAGGTCAATGATGTCCTGAGCAAGCTGTTCGACGACGCAGGCCTGCTGCTGGTCGACTTCAAACTGGAATTCGGTGTGTTCAGCGACGGCTCCATCGTCCTGGGCGACGAGTTCAGCCCGGACGGCTGCCGCCTGTGGGACAAGGACACCAAGAAGAAGATGGACAAGGACCGCTTCCGTCAGGGCCTCGGTGACGTCATCGAAGCCTACGAAGAAGTCGCCCATCGCCTCGGCGTCCCGCTCTAAAGCGGAAACCGTCGCAAGCGCCTGAAAAAACGCGAAAATTTTGAAAAAAGGGTTCGCGTTTTTTCAACAAGCTGTTATGATGCGCGCCGTTGGAGAGATGCCGGAGTGGCCGAACGGGACGGATTCGAAATCCGTTGTACTGGCGACAGTACCTAGGGTTCAAATCCCTATCTCTCCGCCATTACAAATGAAAGCCCCAGAAGTTATGCTTCTGGGGCTTTTTTGTTTTCTGGAAAGGACTCATGGGCGATAGCGTACTGATCAGCAAGGCAACAGCCGTTAATCGTTGCGCATCCAGGGCTCGTGAGGAGTATGAAAAGGATCCTGCTACGTTTGCATTCGACGAGTCTCGGATAGACGCCGCAATTCTGAACATCTTGAGAGCCTGCGCCGCTGCTCAGGATATGGGGTAGCACCTCATCCGCCGAGAGAAACTGGGCGTTCCTGAGAGCGCTCAGGACGTGTTTGATGTGTTGTGCAAGGACGGGTGGGTTGAGTCTGCGCTCGCAGCTTCCATGAAAGGCGTGGTGGGTTGCAGAGATGCCGCCTTTTATCGAACAACGCGCTTCAGTTGCCAATCATTGTCGCAGTGATCACGCAACATCTAGATGACTTGGTTCGCTTCAGCTCATTCGTTCTGACGCGGGATGCCGCCTGACGGCTTGGCAAGATTACAGCTCAAAACAAAGTGCGCCCAACCGGGCGCACCTCATTCTCAACGACTTACGCGTCCCAGGGACGGTCGCCGTTCTCATCCTTGATGCGGGTCGGCAGACCCATCACGTCCAGCGCCTTAAGGAACGCCTGAGCAGGCAGCTCCTCGACATTGACCATGCGCTTCACGTCCCACTCACCACGGGCCACCAGCAGGGCAGCGGCAACTGGCGGTACGCCTGCGGTGTAGGAGATGCCTTGGCTGTCGGTTTCGGCGAAGGCTTCTTCGTGGTCGGCGACGTTGTAGATGAACACTTCGCGCGCTTTGCCATCCTTGGTGCCTTTGACCAGGTCGCCAATGCAGGTCTTGCCGGTGTAGCCCGGTGCCAGCGAGGCAGGGTCAGGCAGTACGGCCTTGACCACTTTCAGCGGAACGATTTCGACGCCTTCAGCGGTTTTGACCGGTTGCTCGGACAGCAACCCGAGGTTTTTCAGCACGGTGAATACGTTGATGTAGTGCGCGCCGAAGCTCATCCAGAAACGCACGTTGGGCACGTCGAGGTTTTTCGACAGCGAGTGCACTTCATCGTGGCCGGTGAGGTAGAGATCTTGCGCGCCTACGACGGGCAGATCGTCGGTGCGTTTGACTTCGAACATGGTGTTGCTGGTCCACTGGCTGTTCTGCCAGCTCCACACTTGACCGGTGAATTCGCGGAAGTTGATTTCCGGGTCGAAGTTGGTGGCGAAGTATTTGCCGTGGGAACCGGCATTGACGTCGAGGATGTCGATCGAATCAATGCGGTCGAAATATTCTTGTTGCGCCAGGGCCGCGTAGGCGTTGACCACACCTGGGTCGAAGCCGATGCCGAGGATCGCAGTGATGTTCTTCTGTTGGCATTCTTCGAGGTGTTTCCACTCATAGTTGCCATACCAGGGCGGCGTTTCGCAGACTTTGCCCGGCTCTTCGTGGATCGCCGTGTCCAGATAGGCAACGCCGGTGTCGATGCAGGCACGCAGGACCGACATGTTGAGGAACGACGAACCGACGTTGATGACGATCTGCGATTCGGTTTCCAGAATCAGCGACTTGGTCGCTTCGATATCCAGCGCATTCAAGGCGTAGGCCTTGATCTCCGCAGGCACCTTGAGGCTGCCTTTGGCGTTGACGCTGTCGATGATGGCCTGGCACTTGGAGATGTTACGCGACGCGATGGCAATACGACCGAGTTCGTCGTTATGCTGCGCGCACTTGTGGGCCACCACCTTGGCGACACCTCCTGCACCAATGATAAGAACGTTCTTCTTCAATTTATTTCTCTCTCCTTTTCCGCCAGCTTACGAAAGGCTGGACAGGTAATCGTCGAAACCAAACTCACGAACTACCTCGACTGTACCGTCGAGTTGTTTCACTGCGATGGACGGCATTTTCAGGCCGTTGAACCAGTTCTTCTTGACCATGGTGTAGCCTGCTGCGTCGACAAACGACAGCCGATCGCCGATGGCCAGCGGACGATCAAATTGATACTCACCGAATATGTCCCCGGCCAGGCAGGATTTGCCGCACACCATGTAGGTGTGTTCGCCTTCGCTTGGGGCCAGTTTCGCATTCAAGCGGTAGATCAGCAGATCGAGCATGTGGGCTTCGATGGAGCTGTCGACCACGGCCAGGTGCTTGCCGTTGTACAGAGTGTCGAGCACGGTCACTTCCAGCGAGGCGCTTTGGGTGATCGCGGCTTCGCCCGGCTCCAGATACACCTGCACGCCGTATTTCTGTGAAAACGCTTTCAGGCGCGCGCAGAACGCATCCAGCGGATAGCCTTCGCCAGTGAAGTGAATGCCGCCGCCGAGGCTGACCCACTCGACTTTGTGCAACAGATGACCGAAGCGTTCTTCGATGGTGGACAGCATCTGGTCGAACAGGTTGAAGTCACCGTTCTCGCAGTTGTTGTGGAACATGAAGCCGGTGACCTGATCGATCACTTTCTCGATCTTTTCCGGGTCCCATTCGCCCAGACGGCTGAACGGGCGAGCAGGGTCGGCCAGCAGATAGTCGGAGCTGCTGACTTGCGGGTTCACGCGCAGGCCGCGCACTTTGTCGGCGCAGGCAGGGGCGTGGCGCTCCAGTTGGCTGATGGAGTTGAAGATGATCTTGTCGCAGTTGGCGAGCATCTCTTCGATTTCGTCGTCTGCCCAGGCGACGCTGTAGGCGTGGGTCTCGCCTGCGAATTTCTGGCGGCCCAGCTTCAGCTCATAAAGAGAAGAAGACGTGGTGCCGTCCATGTATTGCTGCATCAGGTCGAACACCGACCACGTCGCAAAACATTTCAGGGCCAGCAAGGCTTTCGCACCGGAGTGTTCGCGCATATACGCGATCTTTTCCATGTTGCGCAGCAGCTTTTGTTTGTCGATGAGGTAGTACGGCGTGTTGATCATTTCGTGGCCTCCAGCAATGCCAGCCGAAAAAGGACGGGGATTGTGCCTTCACTCGAAGGGGATCGAAAGGGTGAAAGGAACTTTTTGCCGCTAAATGCGACGTTCGTGACCCAATTCCGCCTGTGCTGAAACATTTTGTGTTCGGTTGGCAGTCGGCGGGCGTGCTTTCCTGACAACTCTTTCACTGGCGTCCCCTTCGCGTTCGGCCATCATTTAGCAATCAAGACAGTGACAAAATGTCGCAATCGACTTTAGGCGAGTAAGATAGGCGCCCTGATTTTTCATCACCCCCATTTTTCAGAAGGGGCCTGCGTTGAGTGTCGGACTTGATCGACCTCCGGGGCGCCGTTTCTGAGCCCGCATTGACAGAGCAAACAGAGAAAAGGCGATTACTGATGACCAAGACCTCGCGACCTTTGTACATTTCCTACGCAGGCCCGTCGCTGCTGGAAATGCCGCTGCTCAACAAGGGCAGTGCGTTCACGCCGCAGGAGCGTGTGGATTTCAACCTGATCGGTCTGCTGCCGCAGAACGTTGAAACCATCGAAGAACAAGTGACCCGCGTTTACAGCCAGTACCAGCAGTGCGCGAGCGACCTCGACAAGCACATCTACCTGCGCTCGATTCAGGACAACAACGAAACGTTGTTCTTCCGCCTGCTGGATTCGCATCTGGAAGAGATGCTGCCCATTATCTACACCCCGACCGTGGGTCAGGCGTGTCAGGAATTTTCCAAGATCTACCGCACCCACCGCGGCCTGTTCGTGTCCTACCCGGATCGTGATCGCATCGACGACATCCTGCGCAGCGCCACGAAAGATCGCATCAAGATCATCGTCGTGACGGACAGCGAGCGCATCCTTGGTCTGGGCGATCAGGGCATCGGCGGCATGGGCATTCCAATTGGCAAACTGTCGCTGTACACCGCATGCGGTGGTATCAGTCCGGCGTATACCCTGCCGATCGTGCTGGACGTTGGCACCAATAATCAGGAGTTGCTGGACGACCCGATGTACATGGGCTGGCGCCACAAGCGCGTGACCGGCAAAGAGTACGAAGACTTCGTTGCGCTGTTCATCGAAGCCGTACAACGCCGCTGGCCAGATGTACTGCTGCAGTTCGAAGACTTCGCCCAGACCAACGCCATGCCGTTGCTGGAGAAGTACCGCGACGAGCTGTGCTGCTTCAACGATGACATTCAGGGCACCGCGTCGGTGGCTGTGGGTACGTTGCTCGCGGCATGTAAAGCCAAGAACGAAACGTTGGGTCAGCAACGTGTGGTGTTCCTTGGGGCGGGTTCCGCCGGTTGCGGCATTGCCGAGCACATCATTGCTGCGATGGTGATCGAAGGTCTGACCGAAGCCGAAGCGCGCAAGCGAGTGATGATGGTCGACCGTTTTGGTCTGCTGACCGATAGCATGGACAACTTGCTGGACTTCCAGAAGAACCTGGCACAGAAAGCCGCAGACGTGTCGGGCTGGGCTTCTACCGATGAGTATCCAGGCTTGCTGGACGTGGTCACGAATGGCAAGCCGACGGTGCTGATTGGTGTGTCGGGCCAGCGTGGCCTGTTCACCGAGCAGATCATCCGTGAAATGCACAAACACTGCGCCAAGCCGCTGGTGATGCCGCTGTCCAACCCGACCTCGAAAGTTGAAGTCACGCCGCAGGAAGTCCTGACCTGGACCAACGGCGACGCGTTGGTAGCGACCGGTAGTCCGTTTGCCCCAGTGACGGTAGGCGATCGCACTTTCCACATCGCTCAGTGCAACAACTCCTACATCTTCCCGGGCATTGGCCTGGGTGTGATCGCGGCGAAGGCTACGCGCATCACCGACAAGATGCTGATGGCGGCGTCCAACGCGCTGGCTGAATGCTCGCCCATGGTCACTGGCAAGGGCGATGCGGTGCTGCCGCCGCTGAAAGAAATTCAGGCCGTGAGCAAGAAGATCGCACTGGCCGTGGCCAAGCAGGCTCAGGCTGAGAACGTGGCACTGGAAACCACGGAAGAGATGTTGGTGGAAGCGATCGAGCGTCATTTCTGGATGCCGAACTACCGCAGCTATCGTCGTAGCGCGGTGTAGGTAACGCCTGATCCGAGGATGAATACGGACCTGTGGGAGCCGGCTTGCTGGCGAAGGCGGAATGTCTGATACGCATTTGCTGACTGACACAGAGCATTAGCCAGCAAGCCGACTCCCACGACGTAATCTGATCCCGAAAGACCGCCGAAGCAGGCGGTCTTTTTTTTTCCGGCAAAAGCCCGCAGGATGAACCCTCGACAAAAACAAGAATGATCGACGAGGGACGCATGCAAACGGACAGTGTGCTCTATGACTACGTGATCGTCGGCGCAGGCCCCGCCGGGTGCTTGTTGGCCAATCGGCTGTCACACAACCCTTCTCATCGCGTTCTGCTGCTCGAAGCGGGCGGGCAGGACAACTACCCCTGGATTCACGTGCCAGTGGGTTATCTCTACTGCATTGGCAACCCACGCACCGACTGGTGCTTCAAGACCGAAGCCGAGCCCGGCCTCGATGGGCGTGCCCTGAACTACCCGCGCGGCAAGGTGCTGGGCGGTTGTTCGTCGATCAACGGCATGATTTATATGCGTGGCCAGTCTCGGGACTACGACGAGTGGGCCGCGCTGGGCAACAAAGGCTGGAGTTGGCGGGACGTGCTGCCGATCTTCAAACGCTCGGAAAGCCACTACGCCGGAAACTCCGACCTGCATGGTGCGCAAGGCGAGTGGCGAGTCGAGCAGCAGCGTCTGTCGTGGACCTTGCTTGACGCGTTTCGTGAAGCGGCGGCGCAAACCGGGATTGCCTCGATTTCCGATTTCAACGGAGGCGACAACGAAGGTTGCAGTTATTTCCAGGTGAACCAGCGGCGCGGTGTGCGCTGGAATGCCTCTAAAGCTTTTTTGCGCCCAATTGCCCAACGTCCAAATCTGACGGTCATGACCGGCGTCGAGGTCTCACGCATCGTGTTCGAGAATGGCCGGGCGAGCGGCGTGTTGGCAAAGGTCGGCCATCAGGAACAGACGTTGCGCGCGCGTCGAGAAGTGATCCTGTGTTGCGGCTCGGTGGGGTCACCGATGGTCTTGCAGCGCTCGGGCATCGGCCCGAGACCCTTGTTGGAAAAGCTCGGCATTGAGGTACGCAACGAACTGCCTGGCGTTGGCAGCAATCTGCAGGACCACTTGCAGTTGCGGCTGATCTACAAGGTCAGCAACGGCCATACCCTCAATCAAATGGCGAGCAGCCTGTGGGGCAAGATGAACATGGGCCTGCGCTACGCGCTCAATCGCAGCGGTCCGTTGGCGATGGCGCCGAGCCAGTTGGGTGCGTTTGCCCGATCAGGTCCGGAGCAGACCAGCGCCAATCTTGAGTACCACGTTCAGCCGCTGTCGCTGGAGCGCTTTGGCGAGCCGTTGCATGGCTTTCCGGCTTTTACTGCATCCGTCTGCGATCTGCGTCCGCAAAGCCGGGGCAGTGTGCAAATCCGCTCGGCACTGGCTGATGCCGCGCCGATCATCCGTCCTAATTACCTCAGTCACGAAACCGACCTCAAAACCGCCGCCGACGCCATCCGCCTGACCCGCCGCATCGCCGCTGCGCCTGCGCTGGCGCCTTTCGAGCCGGTGGAATACCTGCCCGGTGCGAGCCTGCAAAGCGAAGAAGAATTGCGCCAGGCCGCGGGTACCATTGGCACCACCATTTTTCATCCGGTAGGCACCTGCAAGATGGGGCAGGGGATGGATGCTGTGGTCGATGAGCGGCTGCGGGTGCGGGGCGTACCGGGTTTGCGCGTGGTGGATGCGTCGATCATGCCGACCATTACGTCCGGCAACACCTGTTCACCCACGGTGATGATTGCGGAGAAGGCGGCGCAGATGATTGTTGAGGATGCGCGTGTGACTGACAGCTCCAGCGGGATTGGCATGGTCAAGGCGTTTGATTATGCCGCAGATCCTTTGTAGGCCTTCACTGGCCTGCTGCCGGTAATGAGTGCATCGACTGTCTCAGGTGAGTCGTATTCTTGTGGGAGCCGGCTTGCTGGCGAAAGCGTTGGGTCAGCTATGGATGAGCTGAGTGAAGGATCTCGTTCGCCAGCAAGCCGGCACGCACAGGAGATGCTTGATCGGCAACAGCGTCTCTACAGGCGAGATATCGCTTGGGTTTGAGTGTGGATTTTTCCTGCAACAAAAGCCGCCAAACCAGACCTTTTGTTCGCATCCTTTTCACAAAAAATTGATAGCGCCCGCCCTAAAGTTTGCGGCATCGGGAAAGCGTTCAGTCTTTCGTCCGACGCTCTCATTTTTCAGGCACACAGATTCCCATGTTGAACGTAAAAGCAGTTCGTCCGGAGCTTGCGACCCTGCTCGCCAGTGTTTTCTTATTGGCCGGGTTTAACCTCACGCTGTGGCGGCATTTATTCACCATCACTGACTTCACCGGTCAGGGGCTTTTGCTGCGCAGTGCGTTCGCGATCATGGTGTTGTGTGTATTCAATATTGTTCTGACGCTGTTTGCGTTCAAGAGAGTTTTGAAGCCTGTATTGATCACGCTGTTCATGATCAGTGCCGGTGTTGCGTATTTCATGAGTGAATACGGCGTGCTGATCGATTCAGGCATGTTTCGTAACTTTGCGGAAACCAATGCCACCGAAGTGCAAGGTTTGTTGTCCTTGAAACTGTTGGCTTACTTGTTATTTCTTGGCCTCGTGCCGTCGGTGATTCTCTGGAAGACCCCTATTCATTACCGCCGCTGGCCTCGTGAAGTGCTGAGCAAGGTGATCGTCAGCGCGGTGAGCGCCAGTGTGATCGGTGGCGTGGCGCTGATGAATTATCAGGGGCTGTCCTCGTTGTTTCGCAATCACCATGAATTGCGCCTGATGGTGGTGCCAAGCAACTACATTGGCGCCTCGATGGGGTATTTGAGCGAGCAGGTGAAGTCTGCCCGGCAACCGTTCGTGGCCATTGGCGAAGACGCGAAACTGGCCAGTGAGTGGCAACAGCACAAGCGCAAGTCCCTGACAGTGCTGGTCGTGGGCGAGAGCGCGCGTGCCGAGAACTTCGGTATTCTGGGCTACAACCGTGACACCACGCCTCAGTTGAAGAAAGAGCGCGGCCTGCTGACGTTCACCGACGTGCACTCCTGTGGCACAGAGACCGCCGTGTCGGTGCCGTGCATGTTTTCCAACATGGGCCGCAAGGATTACGACGCCAGCGTTGCCAAAAACAAGGAAGGCATGCTCGACGTGCTCAAGCGTGCGGGCCTTGACGTGATCTGGCGTGACAACCAGTCGGGCTGCAAAGGCACCTGCGACCGGGTGACCCTGCAAGACGTCAGCAATCTCAAGGACCCCGTGCTGTGCGCCAACAACGAATGCCGTGACGAGATCCTGTTGCAAGGCCTGCAGAACTTCATCGACCACCTGGACAAGGACACGGTGCTGGTATTGCACCAGATGGGCAGTCACGGACCTGAATACTTCAAGCGTTACCCAAAAGAATTCGAAAAGTTTACACCGGTCTGTGAAAGTAATGCGCTGAATAACTGTTCTCGCGACAGCATCATTAACGGTTACGACAATACCTTGTTGTACACCGATCATGTGTTGGCGTCGTTGATCGATATATTGCGCAGCAACCAGAATAAAGTGGACACCGCGATGCTGTACCTGTCCGACCACGGTGAGTCATTGGGTGAATATAATTTGTTCCTGCACGGCACGCCTTATCTGTTGGCTCCGGATCAACAAAAACATGTGCCGATGATCGCCTGGTTCTCCGATAACTATCAGCAGTCGTTCGCCGTGGACACTCATTGTTTGCAGAAAGAGCGCAATGCCCCGCTCAGTCAGGACAACCTGTTCCATTCGATGTTGGGGCTGTTGCAGGTTCACACCAGCGTCTACAACCCGGCGCTGGACATGTTCGCGGGCTGCCGGGGTATTTACACGGATGGGGTACTGGCCAATGAATGAGCACACGACGGATCAACGTTCGCTGCGGGACTATGTTCACCGCCATGAGCAGGGACTGGCGCGGCGTTTGAGCCTGTGGCGCGACGCACAGTTGGCGCGTCTGGCCTTGCGCGATGCGGGGGATCCTGGTCTGGTGCTGGACTTGCCGTCCGGTGCCGGGCGGTTCTGGCCGGTGTTGGCCGAGCACGCCAATCGGGTGATCCTGGCGGCGGATCCCTCCATCGACATGCTGGACATTGCCGAGACGCAATCCCCGATCGAGGTGCGCAAGCGCATCCGGACGTTCCAGAGCTCAGCGCTCTCCATCGATCTGTCGGCCAATGCGGTGGATTGCATCTTCTGCATGCGCCTGTTTCACCACATCGCCGACAGTGACCAGCGCCGGGCGATTCTTGACGAGTTCTATCGCGTGACCCGTGACACGGCCATCGTCGCGTTGTGGGTCGATGGCAACCTGAAAGCCTGGCGCCGCAAGCGTCAGGAGCAGCATCGGTTGTCGTTAGGGGGGACGCAAACGCCACGCAACCGCTTCGTGGTGTGCCGCAATCAGATCGAGTCGGAGTTTCTCGACGCGGGTTTTCGTATGGTCGGCCACCACGATTTTCTCCCGGGTTATGCCATGTGGCGCGTGTATGTGCTGCGCAAATCCGGTTATTAATCCGATGGGCGGTCGTCTGACAGGGCGTTATCGATAAACGCGGAAGATGAAGTTGTTCAAGACTTGCAGGACGGATGCCCGGTAAACGCCCTGAGCGATATATACTGCGCGCCATTCTTCAAGGGAGAGCCGTGTGGCCATCGATATTCACTGGATTCGCGACGACGACAGCCTCGCCCACCACTGCGCCGAGTGGCAGAAACTGCCATTCGTCGCGCTCGACACCGAATTCATGCGGGTCGACACCTTCTATCCCATCGCGGGTCTGTTGCAGATCGGCGACGGTGCCCGTGCCTTTCTGATTGACCCTTTGCTGATCGGCAATTGGGCGCCCCTGTCTGCGCTGCTGGAAAACACCGACGTCATCAAGGTTCTGCATGCCTGCAGTGAAGACCTCGAAGTGCTGTTGCGCCTGACCGGCAGCCTGCCTGTGCCCTTGTTCGACACCCAGCTCGCGGCGGCCTACCTGAACCTGGGGTTCTCGATGGGCTACTCGCGTCTGGTACAGGACGTGCTGAACATCGAACTGCCCAAAGGCGAGACCCGTTCGGACTGGTTGCAGCGTCCGCTGTCAGAGACTCAGATCAGCTACGCAGCGGAAGACGCCGTGCATTTGGCGGAGGTGTATGCCCTGCTGCGCCCGCGTTTGTCAGACGACAAGTACGCCTGGGTCCTGGAAGATGGCGCCGAACTGGTCGCCAACCTGCGCCGCGAGACCGACCCTTATGAGATCTATCGTGAAGCCAAGCTGGCGTGGAAACTGTCTCGCGCGCAGTTGAACGTGCTGCGCGAGCTGTGCGCCTGGCGTGAGCAGCAGGCCCGCCTGCGCGATCAGCCTCGCAACCGCATCCTGCGTGAGCACTCGCTGTGGCCGCTGGCCAAGAGTCAGCCGGACAACCTGGGCGCGCTGGCGAAAATCGAAGACATGCACCCCAAGACCGTACGTCAGGACGGCGAATTCCTGCTGAACCTGATCAAGACGGCAGGCAACGTATCGCCTGATCTCTGGCCTCCGGCGTTGCCGGAGCCACTGCCCATCGAAGCATCGAATGTATTGAAGCGCCTGCGCAGCATTGGTCAGCAGCAAGCGGAACGCCTGAACATGGCGCCGGAACTGATGCTGCGCAAGAAGACGCTCGAAGCCTTGCTCAAGACCGGTTTCCCTGACGGTCCCTACCAACTGCCCGATTCGCTGCGTGGCTGGCGCCGTGAATTGATGGGCCAGATGCTGCTCGACAGCCTGGCCACTGCCGGAGAACAGCCTTGAAACAGATTTGCTCCATCTATCGCAGCCCACGCAAAAACGAAATGTACCTCTACGTGCTCAAGAGCGAGGCGCTGGAGCGGGTTCCAGAAGGTTTGCTCACCGCGTTCGGCAAGCCGCAACACGCGTTCGATCTGGTGCTGAGTCCCGAGCGCACCCTGGCCCGTGAAGACATCCACACGGTGCTGGAAAATCTGGAAAAACAGGGTTATCACCTGCAGATGCCGCCCGCCGAGGAAGAGTACATCGAGCATCTGCCCGACGAGTTGCTGCGCCGCAACGATCCGGTCTGATCGCTGATCCCCTGCCATTCATCGCAGGGGTATACCAGGCCGTTTGTGGGTCGAGGGGTGTCTTCGTCGTTGAACGAGCGCAGCCCGGGGCCCGGCGGTCGCATGTTCTGTTTTTTCGAGTTTTGATTTCATGCGCGTTCTGATTGCCGAACACGATTACGCCGTTTACACCGATTTGCTGCGCAAGGCCGCTCCCGACATTGAAATCCTGAGCAGCGGCGACTCTGCCGAACTGGCGAAAATGGCGGTAGATTCGCCGATCTGGCTGGGTCAGCCTGATCTGCTCGCCACGCTGCTGCGCCAGGGCCATACACCTCAATGGGCACAATCGACCTGGGCGGGAATCACGCCGTTGCTGGCCGAGGGCCTCAACCGCAATTATCGATTGACCCGCGCCGTGGGGATTTTTGGCCAAGTCATGGCCGAGTTCGTACTGACTTACATGCTGGTGCATGAGCGCGAGGTGCTGGCGCGGCTGGTGAGCCAGGTCGAGCGCAAGTGGGATAACCGGCCTGGCCTGAGTCTGGCCGGGCGCAAGGCGCTGATCGTGGGCACGGGGGATATCGGTGTCAGCGTGGCGCAGTTCCTGGTGCCGTTTGGGGTGCAGGTGTATGGCGTGGCCTCGACGTCACGTACGCTCGCGCCGTTCGTCGAAGTGGGGGCGCTGGACGATCTGCCCCGACTGGTGGCCGACGCGGACTTCGTGATCAACCTGTTGCCGAATACCCCGCAAACCCACGATATCTACGACGCGAAGCTGTTTGCCCAATTCAAGCCGTCGTCGTTGTTCATCAACGTCGGACGTGGCGTGGCAGTGGTGGATGCCGATCTGGTTCACGCGTTGAAAGAGGGGCATCTGGCGGGCGCCGTGATCGACGTCTGCCGTCAGGAGCCGTTGCCGCAGCGCCATCCGTTCTGGACGGCTTGGGGGCTGCTGTTGACCGGCCACAGCTCGGCCCCGACCTCACCGCCTGCGATGACCCGATTGTTCGTCGAGAATCTGAATGCGTATGTGGCGGGTGAAGCGTTGCGTGGGGAAGTGGATTTCGCGAAGGGGTATTGAGGTCGGGTTACGTTCGACCTGATTGCCCCCGAAACCTGTGGGAACGAATGAGTTCGCTCCCACAGGGGGGCGGTGTTCGTTAGATCGATGTAACTCCTGCCATGCTTACAGGCTGAAATCCCCCTCAGCCGCCAATTCAGCCAGCGGACGACGTGGGCTTGGCACTTCGCGGGCTTGCAGGTATTCGGCCAGGGTCGATTTGTCGCCCAGCTTGCCAATGGCGACGGCGGCGTGCAGTGCGTAGCCTTCCGGAATCTTCAGCTCCTTGCGAGTCAGTTCCTGATCGAAGCCGGCCATGCCGTGGGTGTGCCAGCCGCTCAGGCTCGCTTGCAGCGCCAGGTGGCCCCAGGCCGATCCGGTGTCGAAGGTGTGCCACAACGCAGGTGTTTCTTCAGTGGCGCCGGGCGCCGTGAAGGTCGTTTTGGAGATGACGATCACCAGCGCCGACGCGTGCTGTGCCCAGCCCCGGTTGAACTCGTTCAACAGGCCCAGAAAACGCTCCCAGTCGGGCGTGTCGCGACGGGCATACAGAAAGCGCCATGGCTGCGAGTTGTAGGCCGACGGTGCCCAGCGAGCGGCTTCGAAAAAACTCAGCAGCGTCTCTTGCGGGATGCTTTCGCCAGTGAACGCACGAGGCGACCAGCGATCGGTGAATTGCGAGTGGATGGCGTATTCGGCAACGCGTGGGTTGGCACTCATGAAAGGATGATCCTGAACAGGTTTAAGTGACCGCCTGCTGGCAGAAGCGGCAAGCGGAATCCATCGGATGGGCCGTGGACGGCAGGCATCGTCGAAGCGGTTGATGCGGGCAGGGCTCTGATCAGAGCGTGCGAGGGCATAAAGCTACTGCGCCGACCCGGTGATGACAAGCCTCTGGCTACCGACAGTCGCCAATGCTTGGCCCCCATGCGATGTGCCACTAGACTGGCGGCCTTTTCATCACCGATACCGATTCCCGTACGCCATGGCCGCCGACGTCGAACCCTTCTGGATGCGCAAAACCCTCACCCAACTCAATCCGGTGGAGTGGGAGTCGTTGTGTGACGGCTGTGGCCTGTGCTGTCTGCAAAAGCTTGAAGATGAGGACGATGGCAGCGTGTATTACACGCGCATCGCCTGCAAGTTGCTGGACCTGAAGACCTGCCAATGTGCCGATTATCCGAATCGCAAGGCGTTGGTGCCCGATTGCATTCAACTCACGCCGGGTCAGGCCGATGAGTTCAAGTGGTTGCCGCCCACTTGCGGCTATCGATTGGTCAGCGAAGGCAAGGACCTGCCCGCCTGGCACCACTTGGTGTGTGGTGATCGCGAGCAGGTCCACAAGCAGCGTATTTCCCAGTCCGGCCGTATGCTCAGCGAAACGAGCGTGGCCGAAGACGATTGGGAGGATTACCTGATTTTCCGCGCGGGCTGATCCCTTCGTGAGCTGATTCGATCCAACAGCCTGTCGCAACAGGAGTGGTCTGCCCGTGCGTTATCACCTTTCGCTGTGTGCCGTTCTGCTGCTCGTCAGCCTGCCTGCGTGGGCGGTGAAAAAAGTCGACCTGGATTACCACGTCACCTTATTGCCCCAGAGCGATCAGGCCGAAGTGCGCGTGACCCTGGAGCAGGGCAGCGTGGTGCGCAGCCTGAATCTGAATCTGGGCGAGCAGGGGTATTTCAGCGACTTTGCGGCGGACGGCCAGTGGACGACCGAACCGGCACCCTCGGGCACTGCCTTGCGGGGTATCTGGAAACCCGCGATAGGCAAGGCCACGTTGACGTATCGCGTACGAATCGATCGACCTGCTGTGGACACGCATTCGGACAAGCCTCGTTACGACAGCCGCATGACCGCCGAGTGGGCGCTGTTTCGCGGCGAGGACCTGGTGCCCGCCGCCCGGCTCGATCAGCAGGACGGCGTACGCTTGCAGGCGCGTCTGACGTTCGATTTGCCGCCGGGGTGGCGCGATGTCGAAACCTCGTGGCCGCGCATCGGCAAGAACCGCTTTCGCATTGACAACGCCTCGCGTCTTTTCGAGCGGCCCACCGGCTGGATGCTGGCGGGGAATCTGATCAACCGTCGTGCTCATCTGGGTGACACCGATGTCACGGTCAGTGCACCAAAAGGGCAGGGCATGCGCCGCATGGAAAGCCTGACGCTGCTGACGTTCGTCTGGCCTCGTCTGCAAGCCATTTTCCCGCGCACGCCGGGCAAATTGCTGGTGGTCGGCGCGGCGGATTCCATGGCTCGAAATGCCAGTGCCGGGCACGATTCGATCTACCTCAACAGCAATCGCCCGTTGATCAGTGAGAGCGGCGCCAGTCCCGTGTTGCGGGAGTTGGTGCAGGTGTTCGCTCGGGTTCAGACGAAGGATCGAAGTGACTGGATCCGCGCAGGCGTTGCCGAGTATTACGCCGTGGAGTTGCTGCGGCGTTCCGGCGGGATGACCGAGGATCGCTATCAGGACTGGCAATCGATCCTGACGCGGGTCGGGCGCAAGGTGACGACGTTACGTGCGGTTCATGTCGATCAGGCCATGACCGCACGCGCTGCACTGCTGATGGGGGCACTGGATCAGGAAATCCGGCGCAAGACCGACGACCAGAAGTCGCTGGACGATGTAATGCAAGGGCTGGTGCGTATGGGGCCGGTGACGACAGAGGATTTCGCGCAACTCAGCGCCGGGGTGATGGGCGAGCCGTCTAAGGTGTTGGCTACGCCGCTTTTGTAGGATCGCTGTTTTATCTGCACCAGCACGGCTTGTCGGCGGTGGCGTCATTGAAATCGCTACCGCCGGCAAGCCGTGTTGCTACAGAGAATGTGCAGGCAGGACCAATATGCCCAGATCAGGCGCCCTTCGGCCCCTTCACCGCATCGATGCTTTTCACCACGGCTTCTTCTGCCGCCACTTCGGCCTTGGTCTTGAGCTTGCTCAACTCAGCGCCTGCCTCTTCGATACGCGCACGGGCCACGGCCATGTCACTGCGGCTTTTCTCCAGCAACGCCTTGGCCGAGCAATGACCGGTGATACCCCGTGCCAGCACTGCGCCGCCAATGGCCAGTTGCACCAGGCCGAATAGCCCGCCACGGCGCAGGCCCTTGCCCATCATCAGCACGCCCCCGGCCAAAGAGCCGATGCGCTCCCAGCCTTGTACGTTTTGCTCGGGGAGTTCACGCAGCGGACGTTCGACGCGTTTGAGGATCGGGGTATCGCTCATGATGGATTCTCCATGAAAGGTATGGTCCCTGTAGCTGACTGCCACAACCGAAAACTGTTCAATACGTTTGTCGCGACAAGGCGATCAGGTGCGATCGGTTTCGCGGCCGAACAGCGGGCCAGAGCGAGTGTTGTTGCCCTTGGCCATGCGGTCGTAAAGCACGACGTTGACGGTCGCGGCCAGGTTCATGCAGCCGGTGGTGGGGATATACACGACGTCCTCGCACCAGTCGCGGATATCTTTGTCCAGCGAGCCGTCTTCAGGGCCGAAAATGTAGATCGCGCGATCCGGGTGAGTGTATTCGGGCAGTGCGCGAGCGCCTTCTACCAGCTCGACGGCCACCGGCACGCAACCCAGAGGAATGATCTTTTTCAGGTCGTCGATGCCGATCAGCGGAATGTCCTGATGGATCTTCTTGGTGTCGGTGACAAAATCCCGTGCCCGCTCGTACCGCTTGCCGGTGTAGAACACCGACGCCACGCCGTAGCAGCCTGCCGCGCGCATCACCGAACCGACGTTTTCCGGGGATTTGGGGTTGTACAAGCCGATGCAGGCATAGCGTTTGTTGGCCACGGGGAGGGTGCTCTTAGGGGAAAGCGCGGGATTATACGCAGGTCTCGGGAGATGAACTGACCGCTACGGAGCGAATCTCAATCGTCCTTCTTCATCATCCCGGCCAATGCGGCAAACGGGTTGTGAGTGGCCTTGGCCGTTTTCGGCGAACCGAGAGAGCTGTCGGAGAAGTATTGCTGGTCGGTGTAGCGAGAGTGCTCGTTGTCGTGACAGAACAGGCAGAGCAGTTCCCAGTTCGAGCCGTCCTGCGGGTTGTTGTCGTGGTTGTGGTCGCGGTGATGCACGGTCAGTTCGCTCAGGCGTTTGCCGGAAAATTCCCGGGCGCAGCGGCCGCAGACGTGGGGGTACATCTTCAGCGCTTTGTCGCGGTAGCCCATCTCCTTGTCGCGTTTGGCATCGGCCAGAATGCGGTCGAGCTTGGAGGTATTGGTGGAGCTCATGGTGTCACCTGTTTCGTGTGCGGTTGGCAATGGGGCGAGTTTAGCGCGTTGACGTGGGTTCTACAGCCATGTCAGGCAGTGGCAATTTTCTCGCGCAGGAGTAGCCTGAGCGTCATGACAGAAGATTGGCTGTGGAGGCCAACGATGAAGGGGTTCATTCCAGCGGTGTTTGCGCTGATGGCAGTGGGTATGTCGCCCGTGTTTGCCGAATCGTTGCAACCTGTCCTCAACCCGCCCGAGCCGATTGCCGCGACGTCCGGTTCGCCCGGAACGGCCACGCCAACGCCGTACCCTCAGGTCTCGCCCCCCAGCGTCCCGCGTGTGGGAGGGCAGGGCAATCCGCCGTTATTGCCAAAGATTCCGCAACCGGGGCCGCCGAAGGATGATGAGCCATTGCCTGCGATGACGCCTGCCAAGCCAGCCCCTTGATTCCAGGGTGGCTGATCAACCGCATTCGCCACCAAGGCGGCTCCCACAATCTGAGCGTTGCTACTCCTGCTGCGCCAACACCTGCCCATCCATCATGCGCAGGCGCTTGGACATAGCGATGGCAATGGCGCGAATGATCTTGGCGGCCACCTTCGGCGCGTCGTTGAGCATCTTGTCCAGTGAGTCCTTGCCCAGGTTCAGCAGGTAGCAGGACGACGCTGCGACGCAGCTCGCGGATCGGCGTTCGCCATCTAGCACCGCCATTTCCCCAAAGGCGCGGCCACTGCGCAGAATGGCCGTTTCCACTGGCTTGCCTTCACTATTGAGCTTCTGCACCGACACCGTGCCCGAATGAATGATGCACATGAAGGTGCCCGCGTCGCCCTCGTTGAAGATGGCTTCGCCTTTTTCGATGCTGCTGATGCTGAAATAGCCCGCCGCCGCAGAAAAGTCCGCAGGCGTCAGGGCGAGAAACAGACCACAGTCCATCAGCATTTCACGGATTTCATTGTTCAGAGAGGAAGCTGTCGGCATGGCGATGTTCTTGTCAGTGTCGTAAAAACGGGACTCGGAAAACGGCTCCAGACTACACGTCAGCAGGAGCCGTCTGATAGGACAGATGGTCGGAAGAGAGTTCCTCAGGCCAGTTGCAATACCTTGAAGATAAATCCGTATTCGAGCGCTACGTCACGTAATCCCTGATACCGCCCGCTCATCCCGCCATGCCCGGCGCCCAGTTCGGTCTTGAGCAGCAGCAAATGGTCGTCGGTTTTGGTGTCGCGCAATCTGGCCACCCACTTGGCCGCCTCCCAATACTGCACCCGACTGTCGTTGTACCCGGCAATCACCAGCATCGCCGGATACGCCTGCGCGCTGACGTTTTCGTAAGGCGCATAGGCCTTGATCCGGGCGTAAACCTCAGGCTCTTGAGGATTGCCCCACTCGTCATATTCGGTCACGGTCAACGGCAGGTCCGGATCTAGCATGGTGTTGAGTACGTCGACGAACGGCACTTCGGCAATTGCCGCCTTGAACAGCTCAGGGCGTTGATTGACCACCGCGCCGATCAACAGGCCACCCGCGCTGCCGCCGCTGATCACCAGTTGCTCGGCGGTGGTCAGGTTTTGCGCAATCAGGTGCTCGGCACAGGCGATAAAGTCGCTGAAGGTATTTTGCTTGTGTTCCTGTTTGCCCGTGCGGTACCAAGCCTCACCCAACTCGCCGCCGCCGCGTACATGGGCGATGGCGAAGGCGATACCGCGATCGAGCAGGCTCAACCGGGCATGAGAGAACCATGGGTCCAGACTTTCGCCGTACGCGCCGTAGCCGTACAGATAAAGTGGCACCGGCTGACCGGCGAGCTCGCGTTTGACGACAAGGCTGATCGGTACTTGCGTGCCGTCCGCAGCGGTCGCCCACAGGCGCTGGCTGACGTAGGCATCGGCGTCGAACACGCCCAGTACGGGCGTTTCCTTGAGGACGACTTGCTCCCCGGTGGCCAGGGTCAATTGACGAACCTGCGGCGGACGATTCAGGGATTGATAGCGCAGACGAATCTTGTCGCTCTCGAACTCAAGGGTGTCTTGCACATACAGGTTGTAGGCCGCGTCCGGCAGTTGCACGCGATAAGGCGGCAAGCCCTGTGGGTGAACTTCGACGATGGGCAGCCCGCCTTCGCGCAGGCTCAAGGTCAGACCACGAGCGTTGAGGCTGAAGCCGTCGAGCATGACCGTATCGCTGTGAGGGACCAGCCTTTGCCAGTCGCTGCGGTCGGGCACGCCGCAGGCCTGTTCCGGCGCATGAAACAGGGCGAAGTTGATACCGGCCTGGTTGCTGCGAATCAGCCAGCTCCAGGTGCCGTCGATCAGGCCGTGGTCGACCGAATATTCATGGCCTTCGCTGCGCGGTGCGACACACACGAACGCCTGCTCGGGCTTGCTGGCGTCCAGCACCCAGCTCTCGCCAGTGGTCTTGCTGTCCAGCGCCAGCACCAGTTGCCGCTCGGAACTGGTGCGATAGCAATGCAGAAAAAAGCGCCCGTCGGGTTCGCTGAACACCAGATCGGCTGCATCGGTGCCCAACTTGTGGCGATACAGCTTGTGAGGGCGATGGGTGTCGTCCAGTTCGCCAAAGAACAGGGTCTGGCTGTCATTGGCCCAGGTCATGCTGCCGTCGCACTCTTCGAATGGCAGACCGATGACAGTCCCGGTGCTCAATTCCTTCACGAACAGCTGATAAACCTCATCGCCGCTGGTGTCGGTGCTATAGGCCAGACGCTGGTGGTCCGGGCTGATGCTGAAGGCACCCAGGGAAAAGAACCCGCCGTTGGCCAGCGCATTCGGGTCCAGCAGCAGCTCTTCGGCGCTATCATCGACGGTTTGCGAATCGTCTGCCGGGCGCGGGCAGCGGTAGTGGCGGGCGTATTCGTCACCCTCGGTGGTGCGGGTGTAATACAGGTACGGACCCCACGGGGAGGGCAACGACAGGTCGGTTTCGAGGATGCGGCCCTTGATCTCCTGGAACAGGGTTTCACGCAACGCTTCTTGATCGGCCAGTTGCTGTTCCTGATAGCTGTTTTCGGCCTTGAGGTAGTCGAGCACCTCGTCGGTATCGCGATTCTGCAGCCAGGCATACGGATCGGCGCCGTCGCCTTTGCGGGCAATTGGAGCGCTGGAAGTGCTGAGGGATGAAGGCATGCGAGGCTCTCTCAAAAGTGAAACAGGCCGCTTGGGCGAGCGTTTTGCTGGCGAAGCGGGCCGATAACTGAAGCCGGGTAAGCCAGGCTGGCGAAAAGTCGTTATCATAAGCGCCTCTTTACCTGCCTTACCACGGACGTCATGACCGACAACGACTATCTGATTGCCTGGGGCCTTTACGCGTTCGCCGCGTTGGGCTGTCTGTTGGTGTGGTTCAAGCTCACCGGCTGGATGTGGCGCTACCTGCGTGAGCCACTGCGCGTGATCGGCGCGGTGCTGTTGTTCTGCCCGACCATCATCGACCCGGTCAAGGAAAAGTACGCCCCGGCGCTGGCTATCAGCGTGCTTGATCTGGGCCTCAAAGTGGGCAACAACGTCTGGCGTGCGGCGCTGGATCTGTCGACTTACGGGTCGATTGCCCTGGGTCTTTACGTCATTTTCGCACTGATCCGTCTGCCTTTCCTGCGCAAGAAAAAGGCCCGTCAGGCTCATGCTGAAGCGGCTGCCGCACAGGCCGCTGCCGAGGAGAAGGCAGACGACGAGCCGTTTGCCACGCAGGGGACTTCCCGTTATGCCGGCCAGACTGCGGCGCCTGTCCGAGGTGCTGGCCCCGGCGTTCGCTCGCGGGTTGAACCCAAGCTTTGACCTGAAAGCCCGTCGCTGAACCATCGAGACCCGAGCATGTGTGAACTTCTGGGCATGAGTGCCAATGTACCGACTGACATCGTCTTCAGCTTCACCGGGCTGATGCAGCGGGGCGGTCGTACCGGTCCCCATCGTGATGGCTGGGGCATCGGTTTCTACGAAGGGCGCGGCCTGCGGGTGTTTCAGGACCCTGCGGCCAGCAGCGAGTCCGAAGTCGCGCAACTGGTGCAGCGCTACCCGATCAAGAGCGAAGTGGTGATCGGGCATATTCGCCAGGCCAACGTCGGCAAGGTCTGCCTGTCCAACACTCATCCTTTCGTGCGTGAATTGTGGGGCCGTAACTGGTGCTTCGCTCACAACGGCCAATTGGCGGACTTTCACCCGAGCGCCACGTTCTACCGGCCAGTGGGGGATACCGACAGTGAGGCGGCGTTTTGCGACCTGCTCAACCGCGTGCGCGAAGCCTTTCCTGAACCTGTTGAGGCCGAGCAGTTGTTGCCGACGCTCGTCCAGGCCTGCAACGAATACCGCAGCAAGGGCGTATTCAACGGTCTGTTGAGTGATGGCGATTGGCTGTTCTGCTATTGCTCTACCAAACTCGTCCACATCACCCGCCGTGCACCGTTTGGCCCCGCGCGATTGAAGGATGTCGACGTGATCGTCGATTTTCAGGCGGAAACAACCCCCAACGATGTGGTCACAGTCATTGCCACCGAGCCGTTGACGGAGAACGAGACCTGGAATCGCTACGAACCGGGCCACTGGAGCTTGTGGCGTCGTGGCGAGTGCGTGGCCGAAGGCCGAACCTGATCGAGAGGGATCTATGCTGCGAAGCTATGTGCGATTGGTGTTGTTCACCGCAGGCCTGTTGATCGGCGTGCAGATACCCGGATTTATCAGCGATTACAGCAAGCGCGTCGAAGCGCATTTGATGGAAGCGCAGCAGAACCTGCGGGGCTACAACGAAACTGCTCAGCGCTTCTTCAATGGCGATGTGCAGGCACTGATCCAGCACTACCGCAGCAGCGATGACCCGGTGTTCAAAACCGACGCCAACAACATCAGCAACCTGTTGACCCGCAATCAAGTGCTGGATCGTGAGTTCATGGCGTTGCAAGGTCCGTGGTATTTGCGCGCCTGGCACGTTCTGACGGCGGCTGACCCGGACATCCGCACCGAGACCTGGAACGGCTACACGTGGCAGGTCCTGCTGTCGCCGGAAGTCATCGGCTGGGGCCTGGCCTGCGCGTTGTTGTTCTCACTGGTGATCGAAAGCTTTGTGGTGTTCATTGACTGGCTGTTCGTCGGTCGAGTGTATAAGCGCCGGGTCAATCGGGAGTGGGAGTGAGGTTACTCGCGATTGTAGACGGTCAGCCATTGCCGATGCGCCTGACCCATTGCTATCGCCAGTAAGTCGGCTCCCACAAAGATCGCGCCCGATCCGAGTTGCGTATTCACCGCTAAACCTGTGGGAGCCGGCTTGCTGGCGATAGCGGCAGTCCAGACACAACCATGCTGCCTGACCCGCTGCTATCGCCAGCAAGCCGGCGCCGCAAAACGCATCGCCTTGGACCCCGTTCACTTTTTCTTATCCCACCCCCGCGCTTTTATTCGTTGGACGTCCTGTCCCCTCTCACCCAAGAATGCGCCTTCACATGACTGGCGTGTTTCAGCGGCTTCCCGCGCGTAGACTCAAGCCTCGTCCCCGACATTCATTCGCACAGGAGATCACCCCTTGGGCCGCCTGTTATTGAACTGTGACATCGGCGAAAGCTACGGCGCGTGGACCATGGGTCTGGACGCCGAGGTCATGCCGTACATCGATTGCGCCAACATCGCCTGCGGCTTTCATGCCGGGGACCCCAGCGTCATGCGCAAGACCGTGGCCCTGGCCCTGACCCACAATGTCATCATCGGTGCGCACCCGGCGTATCCGGATCTGGTGGGCTTCGGGCGCCGTTCGATGGCCTGTTCGCCGCAAGAGATTCAAGACTTGCTCCATTACCAGATCGGTGGCCTCGATGGTGTGGCCCGCGCTCAGGGCGGGCGCGTACGTTACGTCAAACCCCATGGCGCGATGTACAACGACATGATGGCCAACCCGACCCAACTGCGTGCCGTCATCGAAGGCATCGCCCGCTACAACCCCGAGCTGCCATTGATGCTGCTCTCGATGCGTGACAACAGCGCCGCGCAAGCCATTGCCGATGAGTTCGGCGTTACCTTGTGGTTCGAGGCCTTTGCCGACCGGGCCTACGACAGCGTAGGGCGCTTGGTGTCACGCAACCTGCCGGGCGCGGTGCATCACGATCCGGAACTGATCATCGCGCAGGCACTGACCCTGTCCCGCGGCGAACCATTGATTGCCAGTGATGGCAGCGAGCTGAACCTCAAGGTGGACACTCTTTGCGTGCATGGCGACAACGCCAGCTCCATCGCCGCCGTGCAGCGCATCCGTGAGGCGCTGGGCAAGACGTCCGCCCTATGAATCTGCGTATCGAAGTCGTCGCGATCGATTGCCTGATGGTGCGTCTGTTCGACGCCATCGACGAAGCCAACATGCCGTGGATGCTCGCCGCCAGCCTGCGGCTGCGCGAGGGCTTCGGTGCACAGTTGATCGATCTGGTGCCGTCGTATACCACGCTGATGGTGCATTACGACCTGATGGCGCTGGCGCCGCAGCAGGCGCGGGCACTGATCATCGAGGCGTTGAACGACCTTGCACCGGACGCAGGCAAAGGCGGGCGACGGCATGTGCTGCCGGTCTGGTACGACCTCAGCGTCGGCCCGGAATTGACGCTGCTGTCCAAGCGCAGTGGTTTGCCGATGGATGAAGTGATTCGACGCCACAGCCAGCGCGAATATCAGGTCTTTGCGCTGGGCTTCGCGCCGGGCTTCGCGTTCATGGGGTTGGTGGAGGAAATACTCGCAGCCCCCCGAATCAACACTCCACGCAAACGCGTCGCGGCAGGCAGCGTTGGCATCGCCGAACGTCAGACGGCGGCTTACCCGCTGGAGTCTCCCGGTGGCTGGAACATCTTGGGACGTACCCCGGCGAAACTGTTTGATCGTGAGATCGACGGCTACAGCCTGATGCAGCCCGGCGATACCGTGCGTTATGAACCCATCGATCACGCCGAATTCATCCGCCTGGGCGGCGACGACACCCCGTTGGAGGCACTGGCATGAGCCTGTTGACCGTCAAAAGCAGTACGCCGTTGTGTCTGTTGCAGGACGCGGGGCGTTTTGGTGTGCGCCATCTGGGCGTGACCCAAGGCGGGGCGCTGGACTGGTTGTCCATGGCCTGGGCAAACAAGCTGCTGAATAACCCGCTTGATGCCGCAGTGGTCGAAGTGGCCTTGGGCGGGTTGGTGCTTGTCGCTGAATCGGATTGTTGCCTTGCCTTGGCAGGGGCGGATTTGGGCGTGATGCTGGACGACCGCCCGATTGCGCCATGGCGCAGTTTCTTTGTCCGAAAAGGCCAGCAATTGCGCTTCATCCAGCCGATTTCAGGTGCGCGAGCCTACCTTGCCGCCCCCGGAGGTTTCGATGCGGTCGATGTGCTGGGCAGCTGCGCGACGGTAGGAAGGGAAGGGCTGGGCGGCCTTGATGGCAGTGGCAAAGCGCTGAAGCAGGGCGATCAACTGAGCTACTCAGGGACCTCGTTTGAATTGAGCCCCTTGCCCGATCACCTGATTCCGAACCTTGAAGACACCCGCCCGCTGGACGTCGTGCTCGGCGCTCAGATCGGCCAGTTCAGCGGGCAAAGCCTGTTCGACGCCTTCAACAGCGACTGGACCCTCGACAGCCGCGCCGACCGCATGGGCATGCGCCTGCTGGGGCCGGAGTTGGTTTATCAAGGCAAGCCCATGATCTCCGAAGGCATTCCCCTTGGCGCTATCCAGGTGCCACCAGACGGCCAACCGATCATCCTGCTCAACGACCGCCAGACCATCGGCGGTTACCCCCGCCTCGGCGCGTTGACCCCGCTGTCACTCGCGCGGCTCGCGCAGCAACTGCCGGGGGCGGTGGTGCGGATGAGAGCGGTGGTGCAGGAAGTGGCGTGGCGCGAGCAGGTGGGGTGTTTGCAGGTGCTGGGGTAAACCGGCTTAGGGGGGTACGCTAAACCCTGTGGGAGCCGGCTTGCTGGCGAATGAAGTGGGTCAGACGGCACATCGTGTCTGGGATGACGCATTCGCCAGCAAGCCGGCTCCCACAGCGATGTGTGTAGAGCCTTGAGTTTGTGATCGGCGCTGACTCTGTGGGAGCCACCTTGGTGGCGAATGCAGTTGACCAGTCAACATAGAATCTCCCATAGGGTCATGTGTCGTTGGGCGGGGTTATTTCGCCAGATACCGCATCCCTTCCTCCAACCCGCGCAGCGTCAACGGATACATTTGATCCTCGATCAAATCCCGCACGATGTTGGTCGAGGTGGTATAGCCCCACGCATCCTTGGGGTAAGGATTGATCCAGATGATTTTCTTGAACTTGGCCATGAAACGGTGCATCCAGACGTAGCCCGCTTCTTCGTTCCAGTGTTCGACGCTTCCCCCCGGCTGGGTGATTTCATACGGGGCCATGGCCGCGTCGCCAATGAAAATCACTTTGTAGTCGGCGCCGTATTTGTGCAGCAGGTCCTGGGTGGAGGTGCGCTCGGAAGTGCGGCGCAGGTTGTTCTTCCATACCGATTCATAAATGAAGTTGTGGAAGTAGAAATACTCCATGTGTTTGAACTCGGTCTTGCAGGCCGAGAACAGTTCTTCGCAGATCTTCACATGGGCGTCCATCGAGCCGCCGATGTCGAACAGCAGCAACAGCTTGATGGTGTTGCGCCGTTCCGGGCGCATCTGGATGTTCAAAAGGCCTGCGTCGCGAGCGGTGTGGTCGATGGTGCCGTCGATGTCCAGTTCGTCTGCCGCGCCCTGACGGGCGAATTTGCGCAGGCGACGCAGGGCGACCTTGATGTTGCGGGTGCCGAGTTCGACCTGATCATCGAGGTTTTTGTATTCGCGCTGGTCCCAGACTTTGGCGGCTTTGCCTTGGCGTTTGCCCGCATCGCCGACACGAATGCCTTCGGGGTTGTAGCCACCGGAACCGAACGGGCTGGTGCCGCCGGTACCGATCCATTTATTGCCTCCGGCATGGCGTTCTTTTTGTTCTTCCAGACGCTTCTTGAATTCCTCAATGAGCTTGTCGAGGCCGCCGAGGGACTGAATCTGCGCGCGTTCTTCGTCGGTCAGCGAGCGCTCGAACTCCTTGCGCAGCCAGTCTTCAGGGATCAGCGCCTGCAAGTGATCGTCGAGCTTTTCGAGGCCATTGAAGTAGGCGCCGAAGGCGCGGTCGAACTTGTCGTAATGGCGCTCGTCCTTGACCAGAATCGCGCGGGACAAGTAATAAAACTCGTCCATGTCGGCGAACGTCACCCGCTGTTTCAGGGCGTTGATCAGGTCCAGCAGCTCGCGTACCGAAACCGGCACTTTGGCTGCGCGCATTTCGTTGAACAGATTGAGCAACATGGGGATTGCTCCGGATCAACGATTGCCGCGACGGCTCATGAACGCCAGCCGCTCAAGCAGTTGAACGTCCTGCTCGTTTTTCACCAAGGCCCCGGCCAATGGCGGAATCGCCTTGGTCGGGTCGCGTTCGCGCAGTACGGCTTCGCCGATGTTGTCGGCCATCAGCAGTTTCAACCAGTCCACCAGTTCCGAGGTCGAAGGCTTTTTCTTCAGGCCCGGGACTTTGCGTACGTCGAAGAACACATCCAGCGCCTCGCTGACCAGGTCTTTCTTGATGTCCGGGTAATGCACGTCGACGATTTGCTGCAACGTGTTGCGGTCGGGGAAGGCGATGTAGTGGAAGAAGCAGCGGCGCAGGAAGGCGTCCGGCAGTTCTTTTTCGTTGTTCGAGGTAATGATGATGATCGGGCGTTTTTTCGCCTTGATCGTTTCGTCGATCTCGTAAACGTAGAACTCCATCTTGTCGAGTTCTTGCAGCAAGTCGTTGGGGAATTCGATGTCGGCCTTGTCGATCTCGTCGATCAGCAGGATGACCCGCTCTTCGGCTTCGAAGGCTTCCCACAACTTGCCTTTCTTCAGGTAGTTGCGCACGTCATGAACTTTATCGACGCCCAGTTGCGAATCGCGCAGGCGGCTGACCGCGTCGTACTCATAGAGACCCTGATGGGCCTTGGTGGTCGATTTGATGTGCCAGGTGATCAACTTGGCGCCAAAGGATTCGGCCAGTTGCTCGGCGAGCATGGTCTTGCCGGTGCCGGGTTCTCCCTTGACCAGCAGCGGACGCTCCAGCGTGATCGCCGCGTTGACGGCCAGCTTCAGATCGTCGGTGGCGACATAGGCGCGAGTGCCTTCGAACTTCATCGGAAAATCCTCGAACGTGGCGTACGGACGCAGTGCCGCACGGCAAAAAAATGGTCATAAGAATGCGCCGACTATAACGCGCAGGCCGCTCGACTGTGAACGCAGACCCTTTATTCAGTTGCTGAATAGCTGGTCGGGGTTTGACTGATTTTCAGGATCACCCAAAGGTGTCGCTGAGGTGATGCCTTCTGGAGCAGTACGGCTTGCCGACGGCAGCGATTTGCCGGACGTCACCACCAGCAAGCCGGACTGCTACAGAGCGAGCACTGATCACTTCGCCTCACTCTTCCCGCTGTCATACCGCGTGTTAAACGCCTGCACGAAGGCGTTTCGCAGGATCTGCAAGAATGCCTGAAACGCGCTGACGTCCTGCTTGTGCACACTGCCACTGAGTTCGACGCGGGTGGCGAACTGGTTCTTGCGCTGGTTTTTGAGCACGGTTTCGCTGGCGCCGACCATGGCTTCCCAGATCGAGCGGAAGAAGCCTTTGTTCTGGTTTTCCACGTCCTGTTGCCAGTTGAAGATGTCGACGTCGCGCAGCAGGGGTTTGATGTAGCCGCTGAGCTGGCCTTTGTTGGCCTGGGCTTCGATGACGATGTCGCCGCTGCCTGCGTTGAAGTCGAATTTGCCGTAGGCCGAGGCGAAATCGTTCAGACGTTTGAGTTGTACGTCGGTGGCGCGCAGTTTGAAATCGAAATCCTCGAAGTTGCTGAACGGGTCGAAGGTGGCGCTGGTCTCCAGCGGCGCCTGGCCCATCAACAGGGCTTTGCCTTCGAATCGGGCATCGCGTTTACCGGCCTGATCGACGACGTTGGTGAGGTTGTAGACGCTGGCATCGACTTTGTCGGCCTCGATTTTCACTTTCGGGGTGGAGTTGAAGTTGCTGAAGGTGATCTTGCCGTCTTCGACGCGCACTTCGTTGAGGGTGATGGGCAGCAGTTTGTTCAACTGCTCCCGCCAGTCGGTCCCGGCACCGGTCTGGGATTGCTGTTTGTCGGCGCCGCCGTCGACGAAGTTGAGCTCGGGGCTGACGAAGGCAACCTGAGCCACCACGGCGTGGTCGTACCAGAGTGAATGCCAACTGACCGAGAGGTCGATCAGCGGGACTTTGAGCAGAGGAACGGGCACTTTGCCGTCCACTTTGACAATGTTCAGCCCATTGATCTTGTAGGCGCCACGCCATAGCGCCAGGTCCACATCGGTCACGTGGCCGCGGTAGTCGCCCATGTCGGCGAGTTTTTCATTGAGGTAATTGCGCACCACGTAGGGCAAGGCGATGTGCGCGGCGACCAGCAGTACGACGAGGACCACAACGGTCCACAGCGGCCAGCGATAGCGACGTTTCATGGCAGCGTTCTCCGATGTGCCCCAGCTTGATCTGAATGAGTGGGGCTGCATGAAGGGATTGACTGTCGGCGCGGTGATCCGTTCGCTTCGACTGGACGCGATACGCGCTCAAGGCATAGGCTTTGAGCTTTTCCGCCACCTGTTCAAGGACCCGGTCATGAGCCGTATTTTCGCAGACAACGCCCACTCCATCGGCAACACGCCGCTGGTGCAGATCAATCGCCTTGCGCCACGCGGCGTCACGATTCTGGCCAAGATCGAGGGGCGTAATCCGGGGTATTCGGTCAAATGCCGCATCGGCGCGAACATGATCTGGGACGCGGAAAGCAAGGGCAAACTCAAGCCGGGCATGACCATTGTCGAGCCGACGTCGGGTAATACCGGGATTGGCCTGGCCTTCGTGGCGGCAGCCCGTGGTTATAAATTGATGCTGACCATGCCCGCGTCGATGAGCATCGAGCGTCGCAAAGTATTGAAGGCGCTGGGTGCCGAGCTGGTCTTGACCGAACCTGCCAAGGGCATGAAAGGCGCGATTGCCAAGGCCGAAGAGCTGGTGGCGAACGAGCCGGGTAAATACTTCATGCCGGGGCAGTTCGAGAACCCGGCCAACCCGGCGATTCACGAGAAAACCACCGGTCCGGAAATCTGGAACGATACCGACGGCGCCATCGACGTGCTCGTGGCAGGCGTGGGCACCGGCGGGACCATTACTGGCGTTTCGCGCTACATCAAAAATACCCAAGGCAAGCCGATTCTGTCGGTGGCCGTCGAGCCAATGGTTTCGCCGATTATCACTCAGGCCCTCGCCGGGCAGGAAATCACCCCAAGCCCGCACAAGATTCAGGGCATCGGCGCCGGGTTCATCCCGCAAAACCTCGACCTGTCGATCATCGACAAGGTAGAACTGGTCAGCGACGACGAGGCCAAGGCCATGGCGCTGCGGCTGATGCAGGAGGAGGGAATCCTGTGCGGGATTTCCTGTGGCGCGGCGATGCAGGCAGCGGTGCGTCTGGCCGAGAAGCCAGAGATGCAGGGTAAGACCATCGTCGTGATCCTGCCGGACTCGGGCGAGCGTTACCTGTCGAGCATGCTGTTCAGCGACCTGTTTACTGAACAGGAGCTGACCCAATAGTCGTATCGCAAGGCGCTGTGGCTTTTTACCGGGCCGACGAAGGCTTATGATGGCCGCCATTCAGATCCCGCCGCAGGCCTGATGCAGGTCACGGGGCGGGGTTTTGTAGTGATTAGAATGTTTGGCTTCGATCTGCTTTTGATTCTGGGCGTCAGCCCGTAGGAGCGTGGTTCACCCGCGATCTGGCCCGAAGCGCCAGCAAAACCATACAACTCGATTGCGTCAGGTGTACCGAGGTGTCAGGTTTTACGACTGCTGTGCAGCCGATCGCTGGCAAGCCACGCTCCTACGCCCTTCGGGCAGAAGCGTGCTCCACAGAATCAATCTGTTCCAAGGAGAGTTTCATGACCCTTTCTTTCGCTGCCAAGGCGGCGATTCTGCTGCTGTTTCTGGGCAGCACGCTGTACGTGCATTTGCGTGGCAAGGCGCGGTTGCCGGTATTGCGCCAGTTCGTGAACCACTCTGCGTTGTTCGCCCCATATAACGCGTTGATGTACCTGTTTTCCAGTGTGCCGTCCAAGCCGTATCTGGACCGCAGCAAGTTTCCTGAACTCGATGTGCTCAAGGACAACTGGGAAGTCATTCGTGACGAAGCCATGCACCTGTTCGACGAGGGGTATATTCGCGCGGCGGCCAAGGACAACGACGCCGGTTTCGGCTCGTTCTTCAAGAAAGGCTGGAAGCGCTTTTACCTGAAGTGGTACGACAAACCGCTGCCGTCGGCCGAAGCGCTGTGCCCGAAAACCGTTGAACTGGTCAGCCGCATCCCCAACGTCAAAGGCGCGATGTTCGCGCTGTTGCCGGGTGGCAGCCACCTGAACCCGCATCGTGATCCGTTCGCCGGTTCGCTGCGTTATCACCTGGGCCTGTCGACCCCCAATTCCGACGATTGCCGGATTTTCGTCGACGGCAAGGTTTACGCCTGGCGCGATGGCGAGGACGTGATGTTCGACGAGACCTATGTGCACTGGGTGAAGAACGAGACGGACGTGACGCGAGTCATCCTGTTTTGCGATATCGAGCGTCCGCTGAGCAACCGTTTCATGACCCGCATCAATCGCAGCGTCAGTGCCTTCCTCGGTCGTGCGACGGCGCCGCAGAACACGGATGACGAGCGCGTTGGCGGGATTAACCAGGCCTATGCCTTCAGCAAGCGTTTCAGCAACGTGATCAGCGGCAAGGTCAAGCAGTTCAAGCGCGCCAACCCCAAGGCCTATCGCATCCTGCGTCCGGTACTGGCGGTGGTCGTTCTGACGCTTCTGGGTTACTGGCTGTTCGGCTGAAACCCTTCTAAAACAGGGCGCTGCGGCACGTCGTGTCGCGGCGCTTTGTCGTTTTTGGCTCGCACGTTTCCGGCGAAATAGCACGTCCATTCAATCTCACACAGGCCCGCGCATCGACCATGAACGCATTATTCGTTCCTGGAGATGATGTGCATGCGCGCCCGATTTCTGATGATTTCAGCCACCGTTCTGGGCCTTGCCGGGCCGATGGCCGCCGTGGTTGCTCCTACCGCAGCCTTTGCACAAGCGACACCGATCGCGGTCGCCGTTGCGCCGCAATATGACACCTCTCACGTCTACGTCGCCCCGGCGGATGTCGACCGTTTCGTGCAGAGTTTCACCGCCACGTTCGGCGGCCAGAGCACCCCGCAAGTGGTGGTCAACGTCCTGCCGGTGCCGAGCAGCACCACCTCGCAACTGATCCAGACGCCCGTGGGCACTGTGTCGCTGTTCGGTTTCACCACGCCGATCCCGGTTCCGTTCGGCCAGGAGCGTAACGGCTATCTGGTCAAGGACATGGACGTTGCGCTGAAGGAAGCACGCAAGGCGGGCGCTGACGTGATCGTGTCTGACTTCCCGGATCCGATTGGTCGCGATGCTGTGGTGCAGTGGCCGGGCGGCGTCAACATGCAGTTGTACTGGCACACCAAGGTGCCGAGCTACGCGCCGTTCCAGACCATTCCGGAAAACCGCGTCTACGTCTCGAAAGATCGCGCGTCGGCCTTCGTCAAATCGTTCCTGGCGTTCTCTCACGGCAAAGTCGTGAGCGACACGAAAAAGGCGCCCGGCGTGGAAATCGGACGTGCTGACGTGACGTACGAGCGCATTCGCATCGAATCGCCGTTCGGCAAAATGGTCGTGCTGGTCACCGACGGGCACCTGCCGTATCCGTTCGGTCATGACACCACGGGTTATGAAGTCAGCAGCCTGCAAGAGACACTGGGTAAGGCGAAGGCCGCGGGTGTGAAGACCCTCGTCGAGCCGTTCACCAGTGAAGGCCGCGAAGCGGCGGTGGTGGAGTTTCCGGGCGGCTACGTCGCTGAAATTCACCAACTCACCAAAGCAGGCTGACCGGTGGTCAGTGGACGACTCAGTCGGGGCCTGAGCGGCGTCTGGTTAGCGGTGAGTCTGCCGCTGATCGGCGCTCAGGCCCATGCCGACGACAGTGCCTCGCGGCCCGCCATCAAGACCAATCGCTGGCAGGAGGATTGGTCGGTCCTGGCGGACCCGGCCCTCAGAACCGAGCCGCTGGACAGCCTCAAATACATTTCGCTGTCCGAGGCCGACCCGCAAACGTACCTGTCGCTGGGCAGCACGTTGCGTGAGCGTTTCGAAATGAACGACGCCAGCAGTTTTGGCACCCGTAACATCGCGCGCGATGCCTATCTGCTGCAACGTTTTCAGGTCCACGCGGACCTGCATTTCAACGAGAACTGGCGGCTGTTCACCCAGCTTGAAGACGTGCGCGCCTACGACAAGACCACCATCGGTGCTGCCGACCAGAACCGTACGGACCTGCGTCTGGCGTTTCTCGAATACATCAATAAATTCGGCGACAACACCTTCAAGGCGCGGGTCGGTCGGCAGGATTTCGCGTTCGACTTGCAGCGCTTCATTTCCTCCCGCGACGGCCCGAACGTGCGCCAGTCGTTCGATGCCCTGTGGGCGGACTGGGAAACCGGGCTGTGGCGTTTCATCGGGATCGCCAGCCGACCGGTGCAGTATCAGGACGAGCGTCATTTCGACGACCGCTCCAACCATGAATTCCGTTTCCACATGCTGCGTGTCGAACGACTGGTCGGTGGCAGTAATGAACTGTCGGCCTACGTCGGTCTGTTCGAACGCGATGAGGCCAGCTACCTGGACGCCAACGGCGCCGAGCACCGGAACATTTTCGACGCCCGCCTTGGCGGGGCTGCCGAAGGTTACGACTGGGACCTGGAAGCCATGGGGCAGACCGGTTCGGTGGGTTCCAAAAGCATTCGCGCGTGGGCGGCGGGCAGTCGGGTGGGATACACCTTCGCGGACACGACCTGGACGCCGCGTCTGGGCCTGCAACTGGATGCCGCGTCGGGCGACCGCCACAGTGGTGACGGGACCTTGGGCACGTTCAACCCGCTGTTCCCCAACGGCTATTACTTCTCGCTGGGTGGCTACACCGGTTACGCGAACATTCTGCATGTGAAGCCGTCGATCACGGTCAAGCCGATTGCCAAGCTCAGCGTGCAGACCGCCATCGGTTTGCAGTGGCGCGAAACCACGGAAGACGCGGTGTACGTCCAGCCCAACATCGCCATCGCCGGCACGGCGGGGCAGGGCAGCCGCTGGACCGGCGCCTACGGCCAGGTGCGCACGGATTACGCGTTCACCAACAACCTGAGCGGTGCCATCGAGGCGGTGCATTACGATGTGGGTCAGGCCGTGCGCGATGCCGGAGGGCATGACAGCAACTATTTGGGCGTCGAACTCAAGTTCAGTTGGTGATCACGGCCGCATCGTCATAAAAGCTTGTTGCACGGGCACCGGTGGCTGGTTATAGTCGGCCCCGGTGTTGCAACACATCGCAACATTTACCCCCTCTTTTTGAAAAGGCGCAGACAATGCCTGCATCCCGCCCACCGTTCGCATTCAGTGCCGCAGCGTTTGCGGATGCTGAAGCGCGCGTGTGCATGCAGGCCGCCTTTATCACCCGTTATCCACCGCCTTCTCCTGTGAGCAGCCCGGTCGTGTGCGTTGTCGCACCGCCCGCCGTGGTTGTGCTGGGCTGATCGACTGCCTGACGCGGTCGATCCTCGCCTGCATCACCCAACAAAACGTATGTGAATCCGGTTTTTTGCGCCGGGTCCGATTTTGTCTGAATCACAGGTGACACCATGTTCGCTAACAAAACCTTGGCCTCGCTGGCCACGACTACGTTGTTCGTCCTGCTCTGGAGCAGCGGGGCCATCGTTTCCAAGTGGGGCCTGACCCACGCCTCGCCTTTCGCGTTTCTGCTGTTCCGCTTCTTGCTGGCGTTGATCGCGCTGGGGATTCTGATTCCAAGCCTGGGTTACAAACTGCCTGCCACGCGCCAATCGATGCGTTATGCACTGATGACCGGCGCCGTGCTGTTGGGTGCCTATCAGATCTGCTACCTGCTGGCGCTGGACATGAAAGTCGCACCGGGTGTCATGGCGACCATCATGGGGGTGCAGCCGATTCTGACGGCGGTGCTGGTGGAGCGCAGCCGTTCAGCGTCGCGGATGTTCGGTCTGTGCCTGGGGCTGGCCGGGCTGGTACTGGTGGTCTTTCAGGGTATCGGTGACGGCGGCTCATTGGCGGGAATGGCGTTCGGCGTACTCGGCATGCTGGCCATGACGGGCGGCTCGATCATGCAGAAACGCATCACCGACAACCCGCTTGGCACGCTGCCTGTGCAGTATTTCGCCGGGACAATGGTGTGCGCGGTGTTCGTGCCGTTCCAGCCGTTTCACTTCGAACACAGTGTCGGGTTCTATGTGCCAGTGCTGTACATGGGGCTGGTGGTGTCGGTGCTGGCGACGTTCTTGCTCTACCGATTGATCGCCCAGGGTAATCTGGTCAACGTCACCAGCCTGTTTTATCTGGTGCCTGCGGTGACCGCGATCATGGACTACCTGATCTTCGGCAACCGCCTGGCGCTGCTGAGCGTGTTGGGGATGGTGTTGATTGTGGTGGGGTTGATGTTTGTGTTCAGGAAGGTGAGGTAACGCACTCTATCGGCTTACGCTAAGCGCCTTTTGTGAGAGGGCGGCCGGGCGGCGCTCCGACGAAAGCTGTTGATCAGACAACATAGAATCTCCTACACACAGTCGCGCAGTGAAATCAGTTCAGGCTCACATGCCGACTCAACAACGCGCGCAACGCCGCAGGCTTCACCGGCTTGGCCAGGTATTCCAGCCCGGCAGCGTGTACTTGTGCCACCAGTTCCGGGCGGCCATCGGCGCTGATCAACACGCCGGGCACCGGTTCGCCCAGTTGCGTGCGCAGCCAGGCCATCAGGTCGGTGCCGGTTTCGCCATGGTCCAGGTGATAGTCCACCAGCGCCAGATGCGGGCGAATGCCGTCGTCGAGCAGGGTCTGGCATTCGTCTCGATTGCGCGCCGTCCACACCTGACAGCCCCAGCGGCTGAGCAGGCTGTTCATGCCGATGAGAATGCTGTCTTCGTTGTCGATGCACAGCACCTGAGTGCCATTGAGCGCGGCCTTTTTCGGTTCGATCGGCGCCGTTTGCTGCAAGGTTTGCGTACGGGCCAGCGGCACGTTGACGCTGAATACACTGCCTTTGCCCGGCCATGAGCGCACTTCGAGCGTGTGGCTCAACACGCGGCACAGGCCATCGGCGATGGCCAAGCCTAGTCCTAACCCCTTTTCAGCCCTGGTCTGATGGCTGTCGAGGCGTTTGAATTCCTCGAAAATCACTTGGCGCTTGTCTTCCGGGATACCCGGGCCGCGGTCCCACACTTCCAGGCTCAGATTGCTCCCCTTGCGCCGCACGCCCAGGAGAATCGGGCCTTTGGCGTAACGGAAGGCGTTGGTCAGGAAGTTCTGTAGCACCCGGCGCAGCAGCTTGGCATCGCTGGCCACTCGCAAATGGCTGCCCCGCACCCGGAAATCCAAGCCTTGCTCCTGAGCCAGTGCCTTGAACTCGGCGCCCAGTGTGTCGAATAGGTTGTTAAGCGGGAAGGGCGCGATGGTCGGGGTGAACTTGCCGTTTTCCAGCCGGGAAATGTCCAGCAAATCGCTGATCAGGTCTTCGGCGGAGCGCAACGAGCTGTCCAGATGCTGGATCAGTTTCTGAGCTTCATCGGGGATTTGCTCATCGACATGCAGCAGTGCCGCCGAGAACAACCGCGCAGCATTCATTGGCTGCATCAGGTCGTGACTGACCGCTGCGAGAAAGCGGGTTTTCGACTGGTTGGCCGCTTCGGCGTGGGCCTTCGCTTCGGTCAGCGCCAGGTTCAACTGCGACAACTCGCGAGTACGTTCGGCCACGCGCTGTTCAAGGCTTTCGTTGACGCCCTTGAGCGCCTGCTCGGCCTCGCGGAACGCGGTGATGTCGGTGAAGCTCATCACGAACCCGCCGCCCGGCATTGGATTGCCGATCAACTCGATCACTCGCCCGTTGGGGAACAAGCGTTCGGAGGTGTGTGCACGGCCCTGTCGCATCCAGTGCAGGCGTCGGGCGACGTGGACCTCTGCCTCACCCGGCCCCAGCAAACCGCGTTCGGCGTTGTAGCGAATGATGTCGGCAATCGGCCGTCCGACGCTGATCAATCCATCCGGGTAATTGAACAGCTCAAGGTAACGGTCGTTCCAGGCCACCAGCCGCAGGGACTGGTCCACCACGCTGATGCCCTGAGTGATGTTCTCGATCGCGCCTTGCAGGAGCGCACGGTTGAATTGCAGCACTTCAGAGGCTTCGTCGGCGATGCGTACCACGTCTTCGAGTTGCATGTCGCGACCTTCGATGGCGGCTTTCACCACCGCCCGGGTCGAAGACGTGCCGAGCACGCCGGCCAGCAAGCGCTCGGTGTGAGCGATCCACTCGCCATTGGCATTCTGGTTCGGGTTGAAGCCCTTGCCTTGGCGGTAGGCGAAGCGGATGAAGCTTTGCTGAGCGCGCTCTTCCCCGACAAAACGGGCCGACAGCTTGAGCAAGTCTTCGATCTGCACGGCCAGCAACGAGCGGCTGTTGGGTCGGGCGTTCAACTCCTGGCCAATGAAACGGCCCGCTTGCCAGTGTTCGGAAACGCGAGTTCGCGACAGCAGCGATACCCAGACGAACAACGCGAAGTTGCCCGCCATCGACAGCACAACGCCTTGGGTCAGCGGTGAAATCGGCAGATTGAACGGGTTGCTGTGCAACCACGCCAGCAGCGGGAAACTGCTCAACGACCAGCCCATGCTGTGGGCGGCCAGCGGCAGAACCAGCGTGTAAAACCAGATGAACACCCCGGCCGCCAACCCGGCGAACACGCCACGGCGGTTAGCCGGTTTCCAGTACAGCGCGCCGATCATCGCGGGCGCCAGTTGAGTGATGGCAGCAAAGGCAATCTGGCCGATGGTTGCCAGGCTTGCGGTCGAGCCCAACAGGCGATAACTGACATAGGCCAGCAACAGAATGGCAACAATGCTGACCCTGCGCACCGAGAGCATCCAGTAACGAAACACTTCGAACGGCCGCTCGGCGGTTTTGCGCCGCAACAGCCAGGGCAGCAGCATGTCGTTGGACACCATGGTCGACAGCGCGACACTGGCGACGATCACCATGCCCGTCGCCGCCGACGCGCCACCGATGAACGCCAGCATCGCCAGCGCCGGGTGGGCGTGGGCCAGTGGCACGCTGATGACGAAGGAGTCCGGTAACACCGAGTTGGGCAGCAGCATTTGCCCGGCCAGCGCAATCGGCACCACGAACAGCCCGGCTAGCAGCAGGTAAGTGGGAAATACCCACTTGGCCAGGCGAAGGTCCTGGGGTTCGATGTTTTCCACCACCGTGACATGAAACTGTCGCGGCAGGCAGACGATGGCCATCATCGCGACGGCGGTCTGCACCACCATCGAGGGCCAGTTGACGGTCTCTTTCCAGTATTCCTCCAGACGCGGTGCCAGCATGGCCTGATTGAACAGGTCGTCGACGCCGTCGTAGAGGCCGAAGGTCACGAACACGCCCACGGCCATGAATGCGAACAGCTTGACCAGCGACTCGAACGCGATGGCCAGCACCATGCCTCGGTGGTGTTCAGTGGCGTCCAGATTGCGCGTGCCGAACACGATGGTGAACAGCGCCAGCACAAGCGACACGATCAGCGCGGTGTCCTGTGCGCGGGTGCCGGTGGCGTCAGCACCTGCGCCGATCAGGATGTTCACCCCCAGTACGATGCCTTTGAGTTGCAGCGCGATGTACGGCAATACGCCGATCAGGCAGATCAGCGCGACTACCACGGCCAGGGTCTGGGATTTGCCGTAGCGGGCGGCGATGAAGTCGGCGATGGAGGTGATGTTTTCCTGCTTGCTGATCAGCACCATCTTTTGCAGCACCCAGGGCGCCAGCACCATCATCACGATAGGACCCAGGTAGATCGGCAGGAACGACCACAACTGCTCGGCCGCCTGGCCGACTGCGCCGAAGAAGGTCCAACTGGTGCAGTACACCGCCAGCGACAGGCTGTACACCCAGGCACGCAACCGCGGCGGCAGGGCACCACTGCGCCGGTCGCCGTAGAAGGCGATGGCGAACATGATGGCCATATAGGCCAGGGCGACGGCAGCGATCAAACCGCTGGACAGTGACATGACAACTCCAGAACCAGGCAATGACAGTCGACGGCGATCCCTCACCGGCCAGACAGTCTCGCACGCCGGGTGACGTTCGTCTGTTTCGACCAAGGTCTGAGCGGCGGGGTGTCGCGGGCCGTCACTGGCTTAGCGCGATCATTGCGGGAGCCAACGGGGTGGCGAATGCCCTTCACCAGGCAACATAGAATCTCCCATAAGACGAGGGCAGCCGTGAGATTTTCGTATATCTACAAAATCTATGACATATAGCGAAATTACCCGCTTAGTCGATATCAGCCAGCGGCATAACATGGAGATCACCTCACAAGAGGACAGGAGCCGTCCATGAGCCACGCCATTTGTATGCCGCGCAAACCGTTCAGCCAACTGAGCCACCCGCGGGAAGTCATTCGTCAATTCACCCCCAACTGGTTCGCCGCGACCATGGGCACCGGGATTCTGTCGGCTGTGCTGACGCAGCTTCCCGTTTACATTCCGGGCCTGTCTCAACTGGCTGAAGCCTTGTGGATGCTGAACATCGTCCTGTTCCTGGTCTTCAGCTTCCTCTACACCGCCCGTTGGGTGATGTTCTTCGACGAAGCGCGACGGATCTTCGGGCATTCGACGGTCTCGATGTTCTTCGGCACGATCCCCATGGGGCTGGCGACGATCATCAACGGTTTGCTGATCTTCGGCCTGCCACGCTGGGGCGACAGTGTTCTGCCGCTCGCCGAAACACTGTGGTGGCTGGACGTGGCGATGTCGCTGGCCTGTGGCGTACTGATCCCGTTCATGATGTTCACTCGTCAACAGCACAGCATCGACCAAATGACCGCCGTCTGGCTGCTGCCAGTGGTGGCGGCCGAAGTGGCAGCGGCCAGCGGAGGGTTGTTGGCGCCACACCTGGCTGACGCGCACAGCCAGTTCAGCGTCTTGATCACCGGTTATGCACTGTGGGCGCTGTCAGTGCCGGTGGCGTTCAGCATTCTGACCATCTTGTTGCTGCGCATGGTCCTGCACAAACTGCCCCACGAAAACATGGCCGCGTCGAGTTGGCTGGCGCTGGGGCCGATCAGCACCGGAGCGTTCGGTTTGATGGTGTTAGGCGCCGATTCTCCCGCCATCTTTGCCGCCAATGGGCTAGCGGGTGTAGGCGAGATCGCATCAGGGCTGGGACTGATCGCCGGCATCGTTCTGTGGGGCGTCGGTGTGTGGTGGCTGCTGCTTGCGGTGTTGATCACGGCTCGATACCTGCGCAACGGCATCCCGTTCAATCTGGGCTGGTGGGGATTCACCTTTCCGCTGGGCGTGTTCGCCCTGACCACGTTGAAGCTGGGTGCGGTGCTGCATCTGGGCTTTTTCTCGCTGCTCGGCAGTGTGTTGGTCGCAGGGTTGGCGGCGTTGTGGCTGGTCATCATGAAGCGCACGGTGGTGGGGGCTTATAAAGGAGAGCTGTTTGTTTCTCCTTGTATCGCCGGACTCAAGCCCTGATCGAATTTTTCTGCCTGCACTGTTCCACCCTGTGGGAGATTCTATGTTGGCTGGTCAATCGCTTTCGCCACCAAAGGCGGCTCCCACAGGATCAGCGTCAATCACAAATCCAGGGCTCGACACGTATCACTGTGGGAGCCGGCTTGCTGGCGAAGGCGGTGTGTCATTCATCTTTGGGGCATCTGACCCAATGCTATCGCCAGCAAGCCGGCCCCCACAGACATTTCTGTAGCCCCGATTTGGGGCTATCGACAATCTACCGCGCAACGTCTTCAATGTGGCTCGGATCAGCGCTAAGGCGTTCCAATCAGTAAGCCGATAACGGCGCCATTCAGGACCATGGACGATGAGTCAGACGCAGTTCAGTTTGTTGGGCAAGCGGCGCTTCCTGCCGTTTTTCGTGACCCAGTCCCTCGGGGCCTTCAACGACAACATCTTCAAGCAATCGCTGATCCTTGCCATCCTCTACAAGCTGACCATCGACGGCGACCGCTCGATTTACGTCAACCTCTGCGCGTTGCTGTTCATCCTGCCGTTCTTCCTGTTCTCGGCGCTGGCCGGGCAGTTCGGTGAGAAATACCCCAAAGACAGGCTGATCCGCATGATCAAGGTGCTGGAGATCGGCATCATGGTGGTCGGCGCTGTCGGTTTTCTCTTCGATCACCTGTCGTTGATGCTCGCGGCCCTGTTCGCCATGGGCACCCATTCGGCACTGTTCGGCCCGGTGAAATACTCGATCCTGCCGCAACACCTGCACGAGAACGAACTGGTGGGCGGCAACGGGCTGGTGGAAATGGGCACCTTTCTGGCGATTCTCGCCGGGACCATTGGCGCCGGGATCATGATGTCGGCCACCCATTACGCACCCATTGTTTCCATTGCCATGGTGCTGGTTGCCTGTCTGGGTTACCTCGCCAGCCGTGGCATTCCTCCTGCGGCTGCAGCAACGCCGGACATGCGCCTGAACTGGAACATCTTCAGCGAATCCTGGGCGACCTTGAAGCTCGGCCTGGGGCAGACCAAAGCGGTGTCCCGCTCCATTGTCGGCAACTCCTGGTTCTGGTTCGTCGGCGCGATCTACCTGACGCAGATCCCGGCCTACGCCAAGGAATTCCTCTACGGCGATGAAACCGTCGTCACCCTGATCCTGACGGTCTTCTCCATCGGCATCGCCGCAGGTTCCATGCTCTGCGAGCGGTTGTCCGGGCGCAAAGTGGAGATCGGTCTGGTGCCGTTCGGCTCCATGGGCCTGACCGTGTTTGGTTTGCTGCTGTGGTGGCATTCCGGCGACTTTCCGCAAAACGTTCAGGCCAACAATTGGCTGGCGGTGTTGGGTTATGGCCAAGCGTGGTGGGTGTTGCTGGACATTCTCGGCATTGGCGTCTTTGGCGGCTTTTACATCGTGCCGCTGTACGCCTTGATCCAGTCGCGGACGGCGGAGAAAGAGCGCTCGCGGGTGATCGCCTCGAACAACATCCTCAATGCGCTGTTCATGGTGGTCTCGGCTATCGTTTCGATCATCTTCCTCAGCGTGGTGAAACTGTCGATTCCACAGTTGTTCCTCGTCATCTCGCTGATGAACATCGCGGTCAACACCTACATCTTCAAGATCGTCCCGGAATTCACCATGCGCTTCATGATCTGGCTGCTCAGCCATTCCATGTACCGCGTGGAGCATCGCGACCTGGAACAGATCCCTGACGAAGGCGCAGCGCTGCTGGTCTGCAACCATGTGTCGTTCGTCGACGCGCTGCTGATTGCCGGCTCCGTGCGTCGACCGATCCGCTTCGTCATGTATTACAAGATTTTCAATTTGCCGGTGCTCAACTTCATCTTCCGCACCGCAGGCGCGATCCCGATTGCCGGGCGCAGCGAGGATTTGCTGATTTACGACCAGGCGTTCAAGCGCATTGCTCGATACCTGAACGATGGCGAGCTGGTGTGCATCTTCCCCGAAGGCAAACTGACCACGACGGGCGATATCGACGAGTTCAAGAGTGGCATGACCCGTATTCTGGAAGAAACCAACGTGCCGGTGATTCCGATGGCGTTGCAGGGGCTGTGGGGCAGCTTCTTCAGCCGCGATCCGAACAAGGGCGTGTTTCGTCGGTTGTGGTCGCGGGTGACGCTGGTCGCCGGGCCCGCGATTGCCGGGGATGATACCCAGCCTGCGTTGGTGCGCGAGCGAGTGGCGGGGTTGAGGGGGGAAGTGCGGTAACCGCCCCACGGATATCAGGTTTTAACGTGGCGACATTGTAGGAGCGAATTCATTCGCTCCTACAAGGTCCGCAGTCGCCGCGAAGCGCAAGGCCTGATTCAGGCCATTAATCGTAGATGGCCTTTTTCTTCCATTCGGCATCGGCGGCGTCCGCCTTCAAGCCTTCGCTCAGCTCGTTTTGGTCGTCATCGGTCGGGGCAATCTGGTCAAGCACCATGGCATTGACCCGCGCCAACTGACGTTCCATCGCCTGCAAATGCGTTTTCCACGGCGCGGGCTCTGGCTGGTTCTTCAAATACTGCACACCCCGTTCGAACGCCAGCCGTGCCTGACCGGGCTGATCCTGATTCAGCGCCTGCTGGCCCAGGTTGTTGAAGAACTCAATGTGCAGCAACACCAGCATGTTGCGGATTTCGCGAATCCAGTGCTTGGCTTCAGCCGTTTGCAGAAAGCCGTCGTGGGCGGCGCGCGTGACCTGACCGTGCATCGCTTCCAGCAGGAAACGCACATCCTTGGCCTTGGCTTCAGTCTGAATCGGGCTGACCGGGTTGTTGACTTTGATGTTGTCGCCCAGCGCCACCTGCGCTTCCAGTTCGGTCTCGTGTTCCTGAATGGCAGGGTTGTTACGACGCTCCAGAGCGATCAGGCGCTTGACCACGTTCAGTTCAAGGCGCACCAGCAGCAGTTTGAGCGCCGGGCTCATCAACTGGCCGGGGAAGGTCTCGGACAGTTCGCTGCAGCGGCGCAGACGGTCATTGAGCTCGACGAGGGTGCGGGCGCGCTCGACTTTTTTACTTTCGGCGACGTGGTTCAGGTAGCCGATCGCGATCAGGAGTACGATGCCTGCTACAACCAACAGGGTGATAATGAGTGGTGTCACCGTACAAGCCTCGATCAAGTGATAAGCGCCGAGTGTAGTGGCTACGCACTATCGCGGGAAGGCTCGTCATCGGCGCGTCTATTAATAGAGATGCCTGCCCGTCCTTTTGTATCGGCCATCCATGACCGAATTAGAGGGCGAAGTCATTGATTTGAATAAATTTTCATTGGGGGCTTGACGACCTCACCAACGATCCATAGAATGCGCGCCACTTGCAGCGTAAAGCACACAGCGAAGCGCAGCAGGGAGTGAATGTTGTAGCGTGTCCCCTTCGTCTAGTGGCCTAGGACACCGCCCTTTCACGGCGGTAACAGGGGTTCGAGTCCCCTAGGGGACGCCATATTGCGGGAATAGCTCAGTTGGTAGAGCACGACCTTGCCAAGGTCGGGGTCGCGAGTTCGAGTCTCGTTTCCCGCTCCAAATTCACGAAAACGCCGCTCAACAGAGCGGCGTTTTTGTTTGTGCGCGTTTTAGGTGATCACCATCATTGATCTCGTCGCCCTGCAAACACCGCCTTGCCCATCCCCTGCAACACCACATCGTTCTGCGGCGTGTGCACGCGTCCACACACGACATTGCGGTAGTGCCGCTGCAATGGGTTGTTGCGCGACAGGCCGGGATTACCAGCGGCCTCAATGGCCAGTTCCACCGCGCGGATGGCGTTGGACGTCACCAGATACTTGATCTGCGGCGCATGGCGGGCGGGCGTCAGGCCGTGGGTGGCTGAGTCGATCAGGGTCCGGTTGGCGAACAGCAGCGTGTCGATGTGACCAACGGCTTCCTGAAAGCGGGGCAGGGTCGACAGCGATGCGCCGAGGTTGGACGGGGTGCGGGTTTCGAGGAAATCCACCAGCCAGTCCTTTGCCGACTGCGCGATGCCGTCGTAGACCGAGGACAGCAACACCGACATCCACAATTGCCCGGACGCGTCGAGTTCCGGCTGGGGAGCGCTGGCCGGGTTGACGTTGACGGCGTGATCCAGCGGCACCAGCACGTCGTCGAACACCACTTCATGGCTGCACGTCGCGCGCATGCCCAAGTGATCCCAATCCTCGATGATGCGCACGCCTGGACTGTCCTTGCGCACCAGCCAGACCCCCACCAACGGCTCGTCATCGTCGCTGCGTGCCCAGACGTTGAACCACGTCAGGCCGTGGCTGCCGGTGGAGTAGATTTTCCGGCCACTGATTCGCCACCCCTCATCCGTGCGGCGCGCGGTCGTGACAGGCAACCCTCCACGTGAGGGGGAACCCAGATCAGGCTCGACCCGTAACGCATTCAGCAACGCGCCATGATGAACGGCGTCCAGTCCCACTTGCCGACGCAAGTGCTCTGGCCAGTGGGGTGTCTGGTGCAGCCGTGCGTGTTGCAAATATTGCATCACCAGAATCAGCGCCGTAGACGGCTCGCCCCGGGCCACGGCGCTGATGACCTGCTGCGCCTGTTTGAGATCCGCACCGCCGCCACCCAGCGCAGTGGGGACGGTCAGGCCGAGCAACTTGTGTTCATGCAGCAAACGGAAGTTGTCATGTGGGAATTCGCCACTCTCGTCGTAGCGTTGTGCGGTGTCTGCAAACTGCGCCGAAAGGCGCTGCAAGCATTCGGTGAAAGCCTGTTCCGGTTCGATAAACGCGGTGCGTCGGTTCAATCCGGCGTTCATGCTGAAACCTGCGCTTTATGGGATGGGGCAAGCGACGTCTGGTCGTCTCGCGCGGCGGTGTAGCGATTGACCGGAAACTCAAGACCGAAATGCTCGCGCAGGGTAGAGCCTGTGTATTCGCTGCGTTGCAGTCCACGCTTTTGCAACACGGGAATCACCAGCTCGGTGAAGTATTTCAGGCCGTCCGGCAGCAGCGAATTGATGATGAACCCGTCGCTGGCGCCGTTCTCGAACCAGTGCTGAATCTGATCGGCGACCTGTTCCGCAGTGCCGACGAATTCACGGCGGGGGCGGGAAAAGTCCAGTGCCACCTCGCGCAACGTCAGGTTGTGCTCCCGGGCCTGCTTTTTGATGCGGTCCGAGCCTCCTTTCTGGCTGTTGGACCCCAGATCGCCCAGGTCGGGAAACGGGGCGTCCAATGGGTATTGGCTGAAATCATGGTCATTGAACGGGCGACCGAGGGCGACGATAGCGTCTTCGATGCTCACAAGGTCCACGGCTTGCTGATAACGGTGTTCCACTTCTTCAGGGTTGCGACCGACGATGGGGCGGATGCCCGGCAGGATCGACAGCGTGTCCGGGTTGCGGCCAAAGCCTTTGGCCCGACGTTTGAGGTCGGCGTAGTAGGCCTTCGACTCTTCGAACGACTCGGCATGGACGAAAATCGCGTCGGAATATTCAGCGGCAAAGTTGCGACCGTCCTCCGAGGTCCCCGCCTGAAACAACACTGGCTGCCCCTGACGGGAGCGAGAGATGTTCAGCGGCCCCTTGACCTGAAAGAACTCGCCCTTGTGGTTCAGCGTATGCAGCTTGCTGCGGTCGAAAAACTCACCGGTCTGCTTGTTGCGCGTGAGCGCATCATCCTCCCAGGAATCCCACAGCCCTTTGACCGTCGCCACATGCTCCTTGGCGATGCGATAGCGCACAGCGTGGGGCGGGTGTTCGGCCTTGCTGAAGTTGTCGGCGGTGCCGCTGAGCCAGGAGGTCACGATGTTCCAGCCCGCGCGCCCGCCGCTGATGTGGTCCAGCGAGGAAAGCTGTCGAGCCACTTGAAAGGGTTCGGTGTAACTGACCGTGACGGTGGCCACCAGGCCGATCTTCGAGGTCGTGGCCGCCAGCGCCGACAGGATGGTCAACGGTTCGAAACGGTTGAGGTAGTGCGGGCTGGATTTCTCGTGAATGTGCAGGCTGTCGGCGATGAACACGAAGTCGAATTTCGCGTTCTCTGCCAACTGCGCCTGATCCTTGTACCACTGGAAATTGGTACTCGCGTCGGCGACGGCATCCGGGTGGCGCCACTCGCCCCAGCCGTGGCCGACACCGTGAACCATCGCGCCGAGTTTGAGTTGACGAGGTGTGCTCATGGGAATGCTCTCCTTTTCCTGGCCGCTCAGCGTGCCGCTTGTGAATCGGTTTTCTCGGCAGCCTGTTCGGCGGCCAGGCGAATGGCGTTGAATTGGGGATCGAAGCCGTGGGATACGTCGACGTGCTTGTTGAGGATGCCTTCGCGCTCGTAGATGTCGGCGGTGTTTTGCAGCCCCTGGATCACGTTGTCATCAATGCTGACACGCTCCATTTTTGTATCTTGATTGACCGCCAGATGGACCTCGACGGGCAGCCCCGTGACCTTGGCCTGCGCCGCCGCGTATTCCTTGGGATGGGCGTTGACCCAGCGATAGGCGCGGTCCAGACGCACGACGAAATCATCCAGTTGCGCACGTTTTTCCGTGATGGCCTTGCTCGTGGCCGCGAGGTAGGAGTGGTTGGTCAGCAGGTCCGGGCCGTTGGGCAGGATGCGCGCGCCGTTCTGTGTGGCGACTGTGGTATACGGCGCCCAGGTGGCCCAGGCGTCGGCGTCGCCGTTGTCGAGGATCAGTCGCGATTCGCTCGGTAATAGATAGACGAAGCTGACATCGCTGGTTTTCAGCCCGGCCTCGTTGAGCGCACGAATCGCCAGATAATGGCCGATGGATCCACGCCCGGTGACGATGCGTTTGCCTTTGAGGTCGGCCACGGACTGGATCGGCGAATCATTGCGTACGATCAGCGCGGTGGTGTAGCGCCCGTTGACGTGGGTGATGCTGATCACCTTCAACGGACCGCCCGCGCCCAGGGCGAAGACGTAGGGCGCATCGCCCAGCGCGCCGACATCGACAGCGCCCGCGTTCAACGCTTCACCGAGTGGAGAAGCAGAGGGGAATTCGGAGAACTTGATTTCGTAGGGAACGTTTTTCAGCTCGCCGGAGACGTCCAGCAGGACCTTCAGCGCGGATTTCTGGTTGGCCACCAGCAGCGGTTGCAGGGCTTCGGCAGCGTGGGCGAATTGAGTGAAAGACAGGGCGAACAGCGCGCCGAGCAGCCATGGCTTGCGTCGGCGCAGGGGTGGAAACAGGGTGAACATTGTCGTGTTCTCCAGGCTTGAAGTCAGGTAGGCAGCCTCCGCCTGGAGAAGGGGTCGGCATAGCGTTGTAAGTGTGTTTGAGTTAGACGCCGTTCTTGTGGGAGCCGGCTTGCTGGCGAAAGTGGTGAGTCAGTTATGGGAGATCTGACTGACCCTACTGCTTTCGCCACCCAGGCGGCTCCCACACGGGAGGTGTGTTCGGCAGCAAAATATCTACGTGGCTTCGGGCTCAGATCACATGAAAACCATGGGTCCCATCGCGGCCCAGCTGTTCCACCAACCCGAACTCCCAATCCAGATACGCCTGCATCGCTTCACGCGGCGCATCGGTCCCTTCATAGGGGCGGCGGTAGCGGTCGATGCGGGGCGAGGCGAGGTGGCTTTCGCCGCTTTCCAGTTCGAATCCGGCGGCAACCCAGCTCGCGGTTCCGCCGTTGAGCAGAAACACCGGTTTGCCAGTCAGGGCTTCGACTTCCGGGACCGCCAGACGCGCCAGTTTGCTGCTGCCGCACGTCAGCACGTACTGCTCGGCAGCCGGAATCTTGCGCAGGGCGTTGGACAGGTCGGCACGCAGTGTCCACCAGGCGCCGGGAATGTGCTGCTTCACGTAATTGGCGCTGGCTGTGAAATCCAGCACCGCCACGCTGCCGCGCAGCTGCCACTGGCGCAGGGTGTCCGGGCTGATTTCCTCGACCTGCCAAGGCGTCGGAATGGGTGCATGCCAGGCGCCTTTTTCGCTGAATTCCGAAGCCTTCACGCCATCGAGCACGTACACCTCCCAGCCCAGTTGCGCGAGCCAGGAGGCCGACATATCGGCGCGCACGCCGTTGTCGTCCACCAGCACAATCCGCGCACCGCGCACGCTGGCGTAGTGATCGGTTTCCTGAACCAGTTGGCCGCCCGGTGTCGAGCGCGCGCCTGGCAGGTGCCCGGCCTCGAATTCCTCCGGGGTGCGCACATCGAACAGGTAGGTGGTGCGTGTCGCGTCAGCGTGCCAGACGTTCAGATCGGCGCGGGTGGCGCGCTTCACCCCGGCTTTGTCCGCCACGTTGCGGGCATCGCTGCGGGCTATGTTCAAGGTGTCGTCGCTGACCGCCGGGAATCGCCGAGATTGCCCGTGGTCCAGTGTCTGGCCGGCCAGCAGCCAGCCGATGGTACCGTTGCGCAAAGCAGAAATCGGGTTCGGCAGCCCAGCGTTCACCAGCGACTGAGTGCCAATGATGCTGCGCGTACGCCCGGCACAATTGACGATGATGCGGGTCTGCGGGTTCGGCGCCAGCTCGCGGGCACGTAGTACCAGTTCGGCGCCGGGCACGCTCACCCCGGTCGGAATGCTCATGGTCTGATACTCGTCGAACCGGCGGGCATCCAGGACGACGACATCGGCTTTGGCGTCCAGCAGTTGTTTGACTTCCTCCGCCGCCAGCGACGGGGTATGGCGATGATGTTCGACCAGTTCGCCGAACGCCTTGCTTGGCACGTTGACGTCGATGAACAGTTCGCCGCCTGCTTCGCGCCAGCCCTGCAATCCACCTTCCAGCAATCTGACATCGCTATAGCCCAGATCCGACAAGCGGGAGAGGGCGATCTGCGCAAGCCCTTCGCCGTTGTCGTACAGCGTAATGGCTGTATCCCGACGAGGAATGCGCGACAGCAGCTCCAGCTCCAGTTTCGACAGCGGGATGTTGGCCGCGAACAGCGGATGGGCTTCTGCGAACGGCGCTTCTTCGCGCACGTCAACCAGTGCCACTTCTTCTTTGGCCAGCAGGGCGTTGCGAATATCGGCAAATGAACGAGTGCTGTGAGTCATTGGGCTTGGTTCTCTTTGGACAGGTCCCAGATGTTCGGGAGGTAAGCGTTTGAATAGCCGGAAATGAACAGTTTTTCGCTGCCGTCAGCCTGGTAGACGGCGCGTTTCACGGCGCCGATGTTGGCGCCGTAGACATGAATGCTGATCGACACTTGATCGTCGAAGGCGTTGCTGACTTGGTGTATGTCGTTGCTACGGGGGGACAGCGCCTCGACATGGCCGGGTTCGAGCCGAATGGCTGTGCCTTCTTTTTCCAGACGCCCATCGGCGCTGCGAGCGAACCCTTGCGAATATTCGGCGCCGCGTAACATGCCGATCAGACCCCAGACACGGTGATCATGGATGGGCGTGCTTTGCCCCGGCCCCCAGACAAAGCTGACCACGGAAAAGCGCTGGCGGGAGTCGGCGTGCAGCAGGAATTGCTGATAGCGAGTCGGATCGGGTACGGCGAACTCATCGGGCAGCCAATCGTCATGTTTCACCAGTTGCCCGAGCAGTTTTCCGCCACGATGCAGCAGGTCACCCTCTCGCGGGTTGCTGTCAATCAGTTCGGCCAGTGCGCCAATGAAAGCGCGCAGTCGTTCGGGGTGTCGGGGTTGGCTCATGTCGGCTCCGTGACGAGTTCGGTTAGCCAATATAAGCATAATAATTGTTATTAATATGCTATTTATTGATGATTAGGATATAACGAAAAAGCATTTGTTCGGCGTCTGTCGGCGCTCGGGGTATCCAGCCACGTCGATTGGAATTATGCTTTTTGCCTATCTTGTCTCTCTTTTTCCATGTGCGAACCGAATGAAAATTGATGATATCGATGCCTTCGTGGCGGTGATTCGTTGCCAGTCGATCAGTCACGCTGCTGAATCGCTGGAGTTGACCCAGCCGGCGATCACCCGTCGGGTACAGAACTTCGAGCAAGCGTTGGGTGTCGAGCTGTTCGACCGTAATACCAAGCCACTCAAGCCGACAGCCATGGGCATGCAGGTGTATCAGAAATGTCTGGCGATTCTGCGTGAAATGGATTCGCTGCGTGAACTGGTGGCCAGCGACACGCCGCCCAGCGGTCTTCTGCGTCTAGGCGTGCCGCAAACCATCGGCGATGTCGTGCTGCTGGACGCGTTGAAGCACATGCGCGGGCGATTTCCTGACCTGCGCGCTCAGGTGGTCACCGGCTGGGGCAGCCACCTGATCGGCAAGATCGAGAATGGCGAGCTGGATGCCGCAGCGGCGCTGTTCCCCGCAGGCAAGATTTTTCCCGAGGCGATCATTGGCGAATCCATCGGCAAGATGGAGTTGGTGGTGGTCTGTGACAAGGAGCGTTTGCCGAAGAAGCCGGTCAAGCTGGCCGATTGTTTCGAGCAGGGCTTCGTGCTGAACCCCGACGGCTGTGGCTTTCGTGCCGGTCTGCAACGTACCTTGGCTGATCAGGGCCTGAGCCTGAAGGTCAATCTGGAGACCTTTGGCACTGAGTTGCAATTGGGGTTGGTCGCGGACGGCATGGGGCTGGGATTGGTGCCGCGTCCGTTGTTGGAGCGCAGTGCCCACCGCGATTTGCTGGCCGAGATGCCGCTGAAGGATTTCAAACCCGTGCTGGATTTGTGGCTGATCTACCCGCGCTTTCTGGGGAACTTGCAGGCGCCGGTCTCGCTGTTCGGACGATTGGTAGCCGATGCGTTGAAGCAGGCGCGAGAGGCAGCCTGAGTCGTTGGTCATGATAATAAAAAATATTGATAATTAGCTTAGAAGAAAATGTGATTTTTAAACATTTTCGCGCACGCTTAGGCTCCGTCGACACGTCTATTCCAGACTTACAGGGAGTCATGCATGAGCAACGTCAGTCCTTTGCCCGTCCCGCCTGGTTCAAACAATGTGCGAGAGCGGGTCAGTCCTGAAGAGTGGGACGTACGGGTCAAGCTCGCCGCGGCCTACCGCATCGCCGCACTCAAGCGCTGGACAGATCACATCTACACGCATTTTTCAGCGCGGGTGCCAGGGCCTGACGAGCATTTCCTGATTAACCCCTTCGGCCTCATGTTCGACGAAATCACTGCATCGAATCTGGTCAAGGTCGACATCGACGGCACCCTTGTCGATGACCCGACCGGCCTTGGGATCAATAACGCGGGCTATGTTATCCACAGCGCCATTCACGCGGCGCGGCCCGACCTGCAAGCGGTGCTGCACACCCACACACGCGATGGCATCGCAGTGTCGTCGCAGAAGAGGGGTTTGCTGCCGATCTCTCAGCACGCGCTGGCGTTTTCCGGGCGTGTCGCCTACCACGGTTACGAAGGCATCGCTCAGGATCTGGGCGAGCGTGAACGGCTGGTGGCGGATTTGGGCGACAAGAGCGTGATGATTCTGAGAAATCATGGCTTGCTCACGGCGGGCGTCAGTGTCGAGCATGCGTTCAAGCAACTGCATAATCTGGAATACGCCTGCAATATCCAGATCGCTGCGCAGGCTGCGGGCAACGCAGAGCTGATCTTCCCGCCCGAGGACGTCGTGAAGAAGGTCGAGGAGCAGGCCAGAGTGTTTCACGACGGCAGAGGCCCTGGCGTAGCGCGGCACTGGAATGCGTTGATCCGCGAACTGGATCGGCAGGGGACGGCGTACCGCGAGTAGGGGCTGGGGATGGTCTTCTGTAGCGGTCCGGCTTGCCGGCGGCAGCGAATTCGATGGCGCCACCGTCAGCAAACCGGACGGCTACAGGCCTCAAACCACCAGAGAACCTTCGCTATCAGGAGTGACATTCATGCGACCTTCCCAGCGTTCATGGGGGACTGTTGCGCTGAATCCGCTTAGTGACGCGAGCCATCTTGCCCCATCGCCAGCAATTGCTTTTCCTGGTCCCAGTCGAACGGTTCCTCGTTCTGCTCGGCCTCGTAGCGGCGCTCTTCCAGCGCGGTGTACAGGTCGATTTCTTCGTCGGGCATGTAATGCAGGCAATCGCCGCCGAAGTACCAGAGCAGGTCGCGAGGCACCAGGTGCGCGATTTGCGGGTAGCGCTGGATGACCTGACACAGTAAATCCTGGCCCAGATACTGACTTTCGATGGGCTCGACCGGCAGCAGAGCCAGCAACTCGTCATAACGTTCGATGAACAGCGCGTGGCTTTCTTCGGGCACCTGTTCGGCTTCACCGAGCGCGACCAGAATGCCACGCAGGTGCGTCAGCAGGTTGAGAGTGCGGTCGAGATTGGCGTCGGCCATGATGAAGTCCTCAGAGACAAAAAACAGGCGCGGGAGTATAGATCCCCGAGCAGGCCGACGCATCCCCCGAAGCAGGGTGTCAGTTCAATGCCATAAGCCGGCCAGATAACGGTGCCCGGCATCCGTCAGGGCCAGATTCGCATAAGGATGGTTGGGGTTCGGCTGGCGCGTGACAAAACCGATGAGCAGCAGGGTTTGTAGGGTCTGGGTGGGTTTGCCGCTGAAGATATCCTCCCCCGAGGCGATTTCAGCGAGCAGGCAGCGATGAGTCATGCGTTGATCGATCATGATGCGTCCCCTTGGTGTTTTCTTGTTGTTACCGGGGAGTGTAGGACAGGGTTCGAGAAATGTGCAGGCTAGAGCGCTATTTCAAGAAAACCACATTCAATTGGTGGAATACGAAACCTGTGGGAGCGAATGAATTCGCTCCCACAGGGTTAACGGGTTTTTCCTTCAGAGGGCTTCAACTCCTCCTTATCAAAATCATCCACATCGATCACCTTGCGTCGCGCCGCTTCCGCTGCGTGCAGTTTCTGTGCTTCGCTCGCTTGCAGCACGCCCGCGTTCAATGCCGCATCGATCACGTGCTCGCCGCCCGCTGCTTTGAACTGGCCGCCCTTCATTGCGTGGTGCAGTTTTTCGTACAGCGGTCTGGCGTCATTCAACAGATCCACAGCCCGCTGCAACGCACCGACCGGATCGTTTTCCGACGTCGGGCGGTAGCAACCGGCGAGCAATGATTCCAGCGCCGGGTCGCCTTTGGTGCGACCGATGATCTGCGCAACCTCGGCATCCAGCGCATCCGAAGGGCCTGTGTGACGGCGGCCCAGCGGGAACACGATTGCCCGAAGCAATCCGCCCAGCACCCGGTTCGGGAAGTTGCTCAGCAGTTCATCCAGTGCACGTTCCGACTCGCCCAGGGCTTCTTCCATCGACCAGCGAAACAGCGGCATCAGCGCTTCGGGATAATCCAGATCGTGGTAGCGCTTGAGCGCAGCCGAGGCGAGGTAGAGATGGCTCAACACGTCACCCAGTCGCGCCGACAGCCGTTCGCGCCGTTTCAGTTCGCCCCCCAGCAACATCATGCTCAGGTCGGCCAGCATCGCGAACGCTGCGGCCTGACGGTTGAGTGCGCGGAAATAGCCTTGGCTCAAGCGGTCGCCGGGCATGCTGTCGAAATGACCGAATCCCAGATTCAGCACCAGCGTACTGGCCGCGTTGCGCACCGCGAAACCGATGTGTTGCAGCAACAGGTCGTCGAATTCCTTCACTGCCTGGTCACGATCCTCACGTCCGGCCAGCACCATTTCCTTCAAGACGAAAGGATGGCAACGAATGGCGCCCTGACCAAAGATCATCAGGTTGCGCGACAGAATGTTCGCGCCTTCGACGGTGATGAAAATCGGCGCGCCTTGCCATGAGCGCCCCAGATAATTGTTTGGCCCCATGATGATGCCTTTGCCGCCGTGCACGTCCATGGCGTGGGTGATGCACTCGCGGCCACGTTCGGTCAGGTGGTATTTCAGAATGGCCGACAGCACGGACGGTTTTTCGCCCAGATCCACGGCATTGGCGGTCAGCATACGGGCACTGTCCATCAGCCAGGCGTTGCCGCCGATGCGCGCCATGGATTCCTGAATGCCTTCGAAAGCCGCGAGGGGCACGTTGAACTGCTCGCGAACGCGGGTGTATTGACCGGTCACCAGGCTGGTGTATTTCGCCGCGCCTGTGCCCACGGCAGGCAAGGAAATCGAGCGGCCCACGGACAGGCAGTTCATCAGCATCATCCAGCCTTTGCCGAGCATGGCCTGGCCACCGATCAGGTAGTCCAGCGGGATGAACACGTCTTTGCCCGAATTCGGACCGTTCATGAAGGCTGCGCCCAGCGGCAGGTGACGACGACCAATTTCCACGCCCGGTGTGTCCGTGGGGATCAGGGCCAGGCTGATGCCCAATTCTTCCTCGTCACCCAGCAGGTGCTCAGGGTCATGGGCTTTGAACGCCAGGCCCAGCAGGGTCGCGACCGGCCCCAGCGTGATGTAGCGTTTTTCCCAGTTCAGGCGCAGGCCAACGACCTCTTCTCCTTGCCATTGGCCTTTGCAGATGATGCCGGTGTCGGGCATGGCGCCCGCGTCGGAACCTGCCAGCGGTCCGGTGAGGGCAAAGCAGGGAATATCGTCGCCCCGGGCGAGGCGCGGCAGGTAGTGATTGCGTTGTTCGTCGGTGCCGTAATGCAGCAGTAATTCAGCAGGCCCGAGGGAGTTGGGGACCATGACAGTGGACGCCAGATCGCCGCTGCGGGTGGCCAGTTTCATCGCGACCTGGGAGTGGGCATAGGCCGAAAAGCCCTTGCCGCCATATTCTTTGGGGATAATCAGTGCAAAGAAACCGTGTTCCTTGATGTGTGCCCAGGCCTCGGGCGGCAGATCCATGTCCTGACCAATCTGCCAGTCACTGACCAGCGCGCACAGCTCTTCGGTCGGGCCGTCGAGAAACGCCTGCTCTTCTTCGGTGAGTTGGCTTTTTGGATAGGCGAGCAGGGTATTCCAGTTTGGGCGACCGCTGAACAGCTCGCCGTCCCACCAGACGGTGCCCGCGTCGATGGCGTCGCGTTCGGTTTCCGACATCGGCGGCAGCACTTTCTGAAACCAGGCGAACATCGGCGCGCTGAAGTGTTTGCGCCTAAGGTCCGGCAGGGCCAACGGCAACGCGACGGCGAGCCACAACACCCAGGGAATGATCATCCAGCCATGGGCATGACTCAGCGCACCCATCGCCAGCAGATAAATCGCCACAATCCCCAGTGCAGGGAAGGGCGCGATACGCCGATGGGCCATCCAGGCCACGCCGATCACCAGCACTACGATCCACAACAACAGCATAAGAATCCCTCCAGAAAGACCCGCAATCTCGCACGCGGTCGCTCTGGCCCGCGCATCGTTAGTGACCCCGTGCCGTCATGGGAGTTCTGGCGCTGGCCGATGCGCGTGAAGTTGTGGCTCGAACACCCCCTTCTCGGAGTAGACTGACGGGCCGCAGGCATATGCCAGCAATTCGTCCATTCGCGCACAGGAGAACAAGAAGCCATGTTGAAAATCTGGGGCCGCAAGAATTCGTCCAACGTTCGCAAGGCGTTGTGGATTGCCGAAGAGCTGGGGCTGACCTATGAAGCGATCAACGCTGGCGGGGCTTTCGGTTTGAACAACCAGCCGGAATACCTGGCCAAGAACCCCAACGGCGTGGTGCCGATGATCGAAGATGGCGACTTCGTGTTGTGGGAATCCAACACCATCGTGCGTTATCTGGCCGCGCAACACGCCGCCAATTCTGCGCTGTATCCGAGTGACCCCAAGGCGCGCGCTCAGGCCGACAAGTGGATGGACTGGACCACGTCGACCCTCGCAGGCCCATTCCGTACCGTGTTTTGGGGCGTGTTGCGTACCCCGGCCGAGCAGCAAGACTGGACACAGATCAACGCGGCCAAAGTGACGCTGGAAGGTTTGCTGCGCATCGTCGACAAGGCGCTGGCCGACCAGCCGTATTTGTCGGGTGCTGAATTTGGCATGGGCGACATCCCGCTGGGCAGTTTTATCTACGCCTGGTTTGAAATGCCGATTGAACGTGTCGAGCTGCCTCATCTCAAAGCCTGGTACGAGCGTCTGAAGCAGCGTCCGGCTTACCGCAAGGCGGTGATGACGGAACTGACGTAAGCCTTAGCGCGTTAGATTAATAACGACTATCAATAGATCTCGCTGTACTTGCGCGACGTCGGCACGCAACATTGGGGTCCGCGTCGCGTTTGCTACAGATTGTTTCTGAGGCCGGGCACGTCACCTCGGTCTGCGCAATGCCCGCGTGTTTTGTATTCGTCCCTTTTCCCATTTCCTTTTATTGGTGTGTTTTCCGTCATGAGTTCAGCTCTGTCCATCCGGCAGCTAACCAAGACCTACGGCAACGGTTTCCAGGCCCTCAAGGGCATCGATCTGGACGTCGCCGAAGGCGATTTCTTTGCCTTGCTCGGCCCTAACGGTGCGGGCAAATCCACCACCATCGGGATCATCTCGACCCTGGTCAACAAGACCACCGGTTCTGTAAACATCTTTGGCAACGATCTGGACAAGAACCCTGCGCAGCTCAAGCGCTCGATTGGCGTGGTGCCGCAGGAGTTCAACTTCAACCAGTTCGAGAAGACCTTCGACATCGTCGTGACCCAGGCCGGGTACTACGGCATTCCGGCGAAAGTCGCCAAGGAGCGCGCCGAGCAGTACCTGACGCAACTGGGCTTGTGGGACAAGCGCAATGTGCCCTCGCGCTCGCTGTCCGGTGGCATGAAGCGGCGTCTGATGATCGCCCGCGCGCTGATTCACGAGCCGCGTCTGTTGATCCTCGACGAGCCGACGGCGGGGGTGGACATCGAGCTGCGCCGTTCGATGTGGACCTTCCTCACCGAGCTGAACGAGAAAGGCATCACCATCATCCTCACCACCCATTATCTGGAAGAGGCTGAACAACTGTGCCGCAACATCGGCATCATCGACCACGGCACGATCATCGAAAACACCGGCATGAAGACGCTGCTCAACAAGCTGCACGTCGAGACGTTCCTGCTGGACCTCAAGGACCCGATGCAGGTCGCGCCACAATTGGTGGGCTACCCGTCGCGCCTTGTGGATAACCACACGCTGGAAGTGCAGGTCGACAAGACCGTGGGGATCACGGCGTTGTTCAGCCAGTTGTCCTTGCAGAACGTTCAGGTGTTGAGCCTGCGCAACAAAACCAATCGCCTTGAGGAGTTGTTCGTGGGCCTGGTGGAAAAGAACCTGTCGAAGGTGGCGGTATGAGTTCGGAACTGCGCCCCAACCTGATCGCGATGAACACCATTGTCTATCGCGAAGTCCGCCGCTTCATGCGCATCTGGCCACAGACCCTTTTGCCGCCTGCGATCACCATGGTTCTGTACTTCGTGATCTTCGGCAACCTGATCGGTCGCCAGATTGGCGACATGGGTGGCTTCACTTACATGCAGTACATCGTGCCGGGCCTGATCATGATGTCTGTGATCACCAACTCTTACGGCAACGTGGTGTCCAGCTTCTTCGGCGCCAAGTTCCAGCGCTCGGTGGAAGAATTGATGGTCTCGCCGGTGTCGCCGCATACCATCCTCATTGGTTACACCATTGGTGGCGTGCTGCGCGGTCTGGCAGTAGGCGTGATCGTGACGATCCTGTCGATGTTCTTCACTGACCTGCAGGTGCATCACCTGGGCGTGACGGTGGTGGTCGTGCTGCTGACGGCGACGATCTTCTCGCTGCTGGGCTTCATCAATGCGGTCTTTGCGCGCAACTTCGACGACATTTCGATCATCCCGACCTTCGTGCTGACGCCGCTGACCTACCTGGGCGGGGTGTTCTACTCCATCAACCTGCTGCCGCCGTTCTGGCAGACCGTATCGCTGGCCAACCCGGTGCTGCACATGGTCAACGCGTTCCGCTTCGGGATTCTCGGGGTGTCGGACATCAAGATCAGCATCGCATTGGCGTTCATGGTCGTGGCGACGGTCGTGCTCTACCTGGGTTGCGCACGGCTGTTGGTGAGTGGACGCGGGATGCGGCAGTAGTTGGGCTGGATATGCCGATCGTTGTGGGAGCCGGCTTGCTGGCGAATGCGGAGTGTCATTCAACGTTATTGTGATTGACCCACCGCCGTCGCCAGCAAGCCGGCCCCCACAGGTCGGTGTCGAACAAACGGCCTGAATCCGGCGCGGCTATTGTGGGAGCCGCCTTGGTGCGGGCGGCGTTCCGACGAAGGCGGTTGACCAGCCAACATAGAATCTCCCACAGTGGATTGCGTTCAGCCTCCAGAGCTGCGTTTGTGCTGACGCGCTTTCCACTGCCGCCCCACCCACCAGCGCCAGTACCCCATTGTCGCGAAATAGCCGATCACCCCCAGCATCACTCCCGCTACGACAGAACCCAGCAAAAACGGCTGCCACAGCGTCGACAACTGCCCACTGATCCATTCCCAGCTCATCTCGTCCGGAAAGTTTCTCGGCGGCAAGCCCATCAACAGGGCGCCCATCTTGTAGGTGCAATAGAACACCGGCGGCATCGTCAGCGGGTTGGTCAGCCAGCACAGGCTCACCGCAATCGGCATGTTGGCGCGCACCCACACGGCGAGAAAAGCAGCCAGCAGCATCTGCAACGGCATGGGCATCAACGCGGCGAACAGCCCCATCCCCATGGCCCTGGCCACTGAGTGACGATTGAGGTGCCAGAGGTTCGGATCATGCAGCAAGGTGCCGAGAAAGCGTAAGGATTTATGTTCCCGAATGCTGTTCGGATCGGGCATGTACCGTTTGATCAACTGGCGTGGCATACAGGAAATCCGGGGGGCTGGGCGGGGAAGTCGGGAAAGTATGCATGGATGATGGCGGATGGAAATTCAGACATTGTGACAATTAATAAATGCACGATGGACTCAGTGCGCTAAGTCATGGAGGTGAATTTCATCCGCCCATGAAGGAAAGCCTTATGCGCACAGGGATGGTGGCGCTTGCACTGGGGTTGCTGGTGCTGCGTTTTTTGCCGGTGTTGCCGCCGGTCTGGTTGATGCTGGCGATGCCGATCGTCGGGCTCATATTGTTGCCGTTTCGCACCTATCCACTGGCCTTTTTTCTGTTCGGACTGACGTGGGCTGTTGTGTCCGCCAAAGGCGCGCTGGACGACCGACTGCTCGAACGCCTCGACGGCCAGACCTTGTGGCTGGAAGGGGAAGTGGTCGGTTTGCCGAGCACCGTCGACGCAGTGGTGCGCTTTCAACTGGCAGATCCCGTGTCGCGCCGCGCACGTTTGCCCGAGCGCATTCGTGTGGCGTGGTACGGCGGCCCGGCGGTCAGCAGTGGTGAGCGCTGGCGGCTGGCGGTCAAACTCAAGCGACCGGGTGGGCTGGCCAACCCCGGCGCCTTCGATTACGAAGCCTGGTTGTTGGCGCAGCGCATTGGCGCGACCGGAACGGTGGTCGATGGCGAGTTGCTGAAGGCCACGGCAACGCCTTGGCGCGATCACGTTCGCCAGCGTTTGCTGGCCGTCGACGCGCAGGGCCATGAGGGCGGGCTGGCGGCGCTGGTGCTCGGCGACGATTCAGGGCTGAGTCCCGAGAATTGGCAGGTGTTGCAGGACACGGGCACCGTCCACTTGCTGGTGATTTCCGGCACTCACATCGGGTTGCTTGCAGGCCTGCTTTACGGGCTGGTGGCCAGCCTCGCTCGTTGGGGGCTGTGGCCGCGTGCCGTGCCCTGGCTGCCCTCGGCCTGTGTCCTGGCATTTGCCGGGGCGTTGGCCTACGGCTTTCTGGCCGGTTTCGACGTCCCGGTGCAACGGGCTTGCGTCATGCTGGGGTTAGTGCTGCTGTGGCGGTTGCGTTTTCGTCATCTGGGCGTGGTCTGGCCGTTCCTGATTGCGCTGAACCTGTTGCTGTTCGCCGAGCCGCTGATCAGCCTGCGCCCCGGTTTCTGGCTGTCGTTTGCGGCGGTCGGCATCCTGATCCTGATATTCGGCGGTCGACTCGGCACCTGGCATTGGCTGCAAAGCTGGACACGGGCGCAGTGGCTGATCGCTGTCGGGCTACTGCCGGTGTTGCTGGCGCTCAATCTGCCGGTCAGCGTAAGCGGTCCACTGGTCAACCTGATTGCGGTGCCGTGGGTCAGTGTTTTCATCCTGCCGCTGGCGCTGTTCGGCACGTTTTTTCTGGCGATTCCGCTGGTTGGCGAGACGTTGCTCTGGCTGGCGGGAGGCGCGATGGCGGGGCTGTTTCAGTTTCTTTCTTATGTCGCCCAGACCGCGCCTGCGTGGACAGGGCCTGCGGTGCCGATGTGGGTCTGGCCTTTGAGTCTGTTGGGCGCGCTGCTTTTATTGCTGCCCAACGGATTGCCAATGCGCCCGTTGGGCTGGCCCATGCTGCTGTTGTGTGTGTTCGCGCCGCAGAAAAACATTCCTGTCGGAGAAGTCGAAGTGCAGCATCTGGACGTGGGGCAGGGGCTGGCGATTTTGTTGCGCACGCGCGATCACGCGTTGCTGTATGACGCCGGGCCGCGTTTCGGCGAGTTCGATATCGGCGAGCGCGTGGTGTTGCCTGCGATTCGGCGCGCAGGGATCAGCGCGTTGGACGTTATGTTGCTCAGCCACGCCGATGCCGATCATGCCGGTGGCGCGCTGGCCATCCAGCAGGCCTTGCCGGTTACGCGACTGCTGGGTGGCGACGTCGAACGAATGCCGCCCGATTTGTCGGTCGAGCGCTGCCAGAGCGGTGAGGCATGGACGTGGAACGAGGTGACATTTTCCACCTGGATCTGGGGGCAGGCCGCAGAAGGCAATCAGGGTTCCTGCGTGTTGATGATCGACGCCAGGGGCGAACGCCTGTTACTAACCGGCGACATCGACGCTCAGGCCGAGCGCGCCCTGCTGGAGGAGGGCGTCGATGTGCGCGCCGACTGGCTGCAAGCGCCGCACCACGGCAGTCGCACGTCGTCATCCAAGCGCTTCATACAGACTGTTTCGCCGAAAGGCGTGCTCATTTCCCGAGGTCGAAACAATGCCTTTGGCCATCCTCATCCGCTGGTCATGTCCCGTTATCGCTGGCTGGGCATCGACACCCACGACAGTGCCGAGCTGGGTGCTATTACCTTGCAATTAGGCGCATTCGGCGGTGTGATCAGCGAGCGTGCGGTTCGTCGATTCTGGCGAAACTGAAGTGAAGGTTCATTGATCGGCGGGTTCGGCGAGGCCGTCACCCTATGGTAGAGTGGCGCCACTTTTTTTCAGGGGGTGGTTGCTGTGTGGGAGCTGGTCAAATCGGGTGGCTGGATGATGCTGCCGATCATTTTGAGTTCCATCGCCGCCGTCGGGATCATCATCGAGCGTCTGTGGACCTTGCGCGCCAGCCGCATTACGCCACCGCATCTGCTAGGTCAGGTGTGGCGCTGGATTCAGGACAAACAACTGAGCGGCGACAAGCTCAAGGAGCTGCGCGCCGATTCACCGTTGGGTGAAATCCTCGCCGCGGGCCTGGCCAACTCCCGCCATGGTCGCGAGATCATGAAAGAGTGTATCGAAGAGGCCGCTGCCCGGGTCATTCACGATCTGGAGCGCTACCTGGCGACGCTCGGCACCATCGCCGCCATGGCGCCACTGCTGGGCCTGCTGGGTACTGTGTTGGGCATGATCGACATCTTCGGCTCGTTCACCGCCACTGGCATGACCGGTAATGCGGGCATGCTCGCCAGCGGTATTTCCAAGGCGCTGATCTGTACCGCATCGGGCCTGACCGTGGCGATTCCGACCATCTTCTTTCACCGTTATCTGCAAAACCGTGTCGATGAACTGGTGGTCGGCATGGAGCAGGAAGCGATCAAGCTCGTCGAGGTGGTGCAAGGCGACCGTGATGTCGACCTGACCGACGCCAAGCCGGACCTCAAGGCCGCCGCCCGTGGCGAGGGTCGCAAGAAGTGAAGTTCCGTCGTCGCAAAGCCCGGGAGACCATCGACATCAACCTGGTGTCGCTGATCGACGTGGTGTTCATCCTGCTGCTGTTCTTCGTGGTCACCACCACCTTCACCCGCGAGACGCAGATGCGCGTGGACCTGCCGCAATCCGTGACCGGTGCATCGGCGGACGATGTCGACAAGAAACACGTCGACATCACGATCAACGCCGATGGCGTCTATTCGGTGAACAACACCCTGCTGGCCGACAACAAGCTGGACACCCTGATCGACGCGTTGCAGAAAGAGTCCGGTGGTGATACCAGCCTGCCGCTGTCCATCAGCGCCGACGGCAAGACGCCGCATCAGGCGGTCATCACCGCCATGGATGCCGCGGGCAAGCTGGGTTTCGCGCATTTGCGCATGACCACTGTCGAGGCCGCCTCGGCTAACTGATGGCACTGACGGATCGTTTGCTCGACGCCTGGTACGGCGGCCATCCGGCGCTGGTACTTCTGCGTCCTCTGGAAGTCCTGTATCGCCGCGTGGTGAACAACAAGCGCGCACGTTTTGTGGCGGGCGAAGGCGATATCTACAAAGCTCCGGTGCCGGTCATCGTCGTCGGCAACATCACCGTGGGCGGTACGGGCAAAACACCGCTGATTTTATGGATGATCGAACACTGTCGTCGGCGCGGTCTGCGCGTGGGCGTGGTGAGTCGCGGCTACGGCGCCAAGCCGCCCAGCCTGCCGTGGTGCGTGCTTGCGCAGCAGCCTGCTGATCAGGCAGGGGATGAGCCGCTGCTGATCGTCAAGCGTACCGGCGTTCCATTGATGATCGATCCCGATCGCTCCCGTGCCGTGCGCGCCTTGCTCGCTGCCGGGCCGCTGGACGTGATTCTGTCCGACGACGGCCTGCAACACTACCGCCTCGCCCGCGACCTGGAACTCGTGCTGATCGATGCCGCTCGCGGATTGGGCAATCGCCGTTGTCTGCCTGCCGGTCCTTTGCGTGAGCCGGTCGAGCGCCTGAAGAGCGTCGATGCGCTGCTTTACAACGGTGCTCGCGAGGACCGCGACGAGGGGTACGCCTTCACCTTGCAGCCGAGCGCACTGGTCAATCTGCTGAGCGGCGAGCGCCGGGCGGTCGATCATTTTCCGGCGGGCCAGGCCGTGCACGCAGTAGCGGGCATTGGCAATCCGCAACGTTTCTTCAACACCCTCGAAGGACTACACTGGCGCCCTGTTCCCCATGCATTCGCCGATCATGCCGAATTTACCGCAGAGGCCCTGGCGTTCACGCCCGTGCTGCCGGTGGTCATGACCGAAAAAGACGCCGTGAAGTGCACCTCCTTCGCAGCGCCCGACTGGTGGTATCTGGCGGTGGAGGCGGTGCCTTCTCCGGCCTTCGTCAGTTGGTTCGATGTGCAGTTAACCCGGCTTTTGCCATGACTCGCTCAGGATTTTTTATGGACACCAAATTGCTCGACATCCTCGCTTGCCCGGTCTGCAAAGGCCCGCTCAAGCTCAGCGCCGACAAAACCGAGCTGATCAGCAAGGGCGCCGGTCTGGCCTACCCGATTCGCGATGGCATTCCAGTCATGCTGGAAAGCGAAGCCCGCACCCTGACCACTGATGAGCGTCTGGACAAATGACTGCAGCGTTTACCGTCGTTATTCCTGCGCGCTACGGTTCCAGCCGTTTTCCCGGCAAACCCCTGAAAACCATCGCGGGTAAGCCGATGATCCAGCACGTCTGGGAGCAGGCGCGCAAAAGCAGTGCGCAACGCGTGGTCGTGGCCACTGACGATCCTCGCATTGTGGAAGCCTGCCAGGCCTTCGGTGCGGAAGTCCTGATGACCCGCGATGATCACAATTCAGGCACCGATCGGCTGGCAGAAGTGGCATCTCAATTGGGCTTGGCCAACGATGCCATTGTGGTCAACGTGCAGGGCGATGAGCCGATGATTCCCCCGTCTGTGATCGATCAGGTGGCCGAAAACCTTGCGTCACACCCGGAAGCACGGATGTCGACCCTGGCCGAACCGATCGATGACGTGGCGGCGCTGTTCAATCCGAACGTGGTCAAAGTCAGCTCGGACATCAACGGCCTGGCCCTGACGTTCAGCCGCGCCCCGTTGCCATGGGCGCGTGATGCATTGGCCAAGAGCCGTGACGTGTTGCCCGAAGGCGTGCCGTACCGTCGCCACATCGGCATCTACGCCTACCGTGCCGGTTTCCTGCATGACTTCGTCAGTTGGGGGCCGTGCTGGCTGGAAAACACCGAAAGCCTTGAACAACTGCGTGCCCTGTGGCATGGCGTGCGCATTCATGTGGCCGATGCACTGGAAGCGCCACCTGCGGGTGTCGACACGGCAGAAGACCTGGAGCGCGTCAGGCGCTTGCTGGAGGCCTGACCGTGATGGACCGTCGCGTGGCTGTGCAGGTTCGTCGATGAGCCTGCAGATTCAATCCGGTGTTTCACTCAAGCCGTTCAACACCTTTGGCGTCGACGTTCGCGCCCGCCTGTTCGCCGAAGCCCACAGCGATGCTGATGTGCGCGAAGCGTTGGCCTATGCGGCCGAGCACAAGGTCGAGCTGTTGGTGATTGGCGGCGGCAGCAACCTGCTGTTGACCCGTGACATCGATGCCCTGGTGTTGCGCATGGCCAGTCGTGGCGTTCGCATCACTCACGAAGATTGCGGCATGGCCGTTGTCGAGGCAGAAGCGGGCGAGCCTTGGCACCCCTTCGTCCAGGACATGCTGGCGCAGGGATTGTCGGGGCTTGAAAACCTCAGCCTGATCCCCGGCACCGTGGGCGCTGCCCCGATGCAGAACATCGGAGCGTACGGGGTCGAGCTTAAAGACGTTTTCCACAGCCTGACCGCGCTGGATCGTCAGACGGGCGAGCTGCGGGAGTTCACCCTGCCTGAATGCGCATTCGGCTATCGCGACAGTATTTTCAAGCAGCAGCCGGGTCGCTGGCTGATTCTGCGGGTGCGGTTTCGCCTGAGCTTTTCGGCGACCTTGCACCTGGACTACGGCCCGGTGCGCCAGCGTTTGCAGGAGCAGGGCGTGATCGAGCCGACGCCGATTCACGTCAGCCGGGCGATCTGTGCGATCCGCAGCGAAAAACTGCCGGACCCTGTCACGCTGGGCAACGCGGGGAGTTTCTTCAAGAATCCGTTAGTGTCCGCCGAGTTGGCCGCGCGCATTCGTGAATCTCATCCGGGGCTGGTGGCTTATCCGCAGGCGGACGGGCAGGTGAAGCTCGCGGCAGGCTGGCTGATCGAGCAGGCGGGCTGGAAGGGCTTTCGTGAGGGTGATGCCGGCGTTCATCAGCTTCAGGCACTGGTGCTGGTCAACTATGGCGCTGCTTCGGGGCGTGACCTGCTGAACCTGGCGCAACGAATCCAGGCAGACATCCACGAGCGTTTCGGCGTTTCGCTGGAAATGGAGCCTAACCTGTACTGATCTGCTCCAGGGCAGGGTGTGAACGTGCGTTCTGGCCTGGCCTTTGCTTTTTTGATGTGATTCCCTCCAGATCAGAGGCAAAGCATGCGTGAAACCCTGTGTGCCATCGTCCTTGCCGCCGGGCATGGGTCGCGTTATCGGCAGGTGGCCGGTCCACATCGCAACAAACTGCTGGCGCAATGCGCAGGGCGCGATGGTGTGGAGCGCGCAGTGCTGGAGCATGTGCTGGTGAACGTGCGCCCTGTCGTCGACAAAATCGTGCTGCTCACTCGCCCTGACTACACCAGCGTGGCCGAACTGGGTCTGCGCCACGGTTGCGAGGTTGTGGTGCTGGACTCGCCCGGCATGGGTGACAGCATCGCAGCGGCAGTGGCCGCCGAGCCGGATCATCGTGGCTGGTTGATCGTTTTGGGTGATATGCCCTTCATTCAGGTGAATACCCTCAAATGTGTAGCCCAGTCTGTGGCGCCAGACGCCATCAGCGTGCCCGTGCATGACGGGTGTTATGGTCATCCTGTGGGATTTGGGCGCGGGTTTGGTTCGGCCTTGATGGGGCTGGCTGGAGAGAAGGGCGCAAAACGGCTGTTTCAAGGCGCGAACATTAACGAGCTGGCAGTCGACGATCCGGGCGTGTTGTGGGATGTGGATGTGCCTGCCGCCTTGTACTACAAGTAGCCGCCGTATCATCGGGCATAAAAAAGCCCCACCTGCATCACACAGGTGGGGCTTTTCATTTAGCGGAGATTACAAAGGCTTTGGTTCTTTGCTTTCTTCCAGCTCTTCACCGTTTTCAGTCACGACCTGCTTGGCGGCCTCGGCCTCTTTCTGCAGGCGCTCGGCCTCCAGACGGCGGCGACGAACCTCGCGAGGGTCGTTCGCTGCACGGCCGGTGCTGGCCATTGGCAGGGACGGCTTCTCGACGGCTGCCGGGGCTGGCGCAGGTGCTGCTTCAGCGGCAACTGGTGCGGCGACGATTTCCGGCGATGCGGTTTCCACTGGCGCTTCAATCACGGCTGGAGCGACAGCGACAGGCTGTTCGATCACTGGCTCGACCGCTTTCGGTGCCTCAAACGGTGCAGCAGGTGCCTCGACGACCGGTGCGGGTGCAGGCGTCTCAACCACCGCTTCAATAGCGGGAGTCTCAACGACGGCTGGCGCTTCCACAGCGGCAGGTGCTGGGACCGCTGCCGGGGCTTCGGCCTCGGCGGCGGCTTTCACCTGACGCTCGAACGGGCTCAGCGACGCATCGAACTGTGCCACTTCAACTTCCGGCATGACCGAACGTCTGGCCGGAGCTGCTGGCTTTTCAATGACCGGCGCTTCAACCACGGGCGCTTCGGCCTTCTCGACGGGTGCGGCTTCGGCTACAGGGGCTTCGACTGCTGCGGTTGCGCGTTCGGCCTGGCGATTGGCTTCGGCTTCGGCGGGAGCGCTGATGACCACTTCGGCAACCGTTTCAGTCACGACCAGGCCCGCAGCGATTTCTTCGCTGGAACCTTCCTGACGGACTTCGGCAGTGGCTTCAGTGCCTTCGCTGCCTTCAGCACCTTCGATCACATTGCCGTTGGCGTCGCGCTGACGCTCACGACGGTTGCTGCGGCGACGCTGACCACGGGAGCGACGACGCGGGCGATCGCCTTCGGCGTTCTCCTGGTTGTCGTCCAACTGCTCTTCGTTGTTCAACAAGGTTTCGTCTTCAGCGGCTGCAACGGCCTGCTCTTCGCGAGGTTTGCGCTCTTCGCGCGGCGGACGTGGCTGGCGCTCTTCACGCGGCGCACGCTCCGGGCGCTCTTCGCGCTGGACGTTGACGGCCGGTGCGGCATCCAGTGGCTCGCGCAGTTCACGCACACGCTCCTCGCGAGGCTTGCGGTCTTCACGCGGGGCACGTGGTTGACGCTCTTCACGCGGAGCACGGGGTGCACGCTCTTCGCGTGGGGCGCTGTCGTCGCGGGCTTCACGCAGCTCACGTGGTGTACGTTCTTCACGTGCTTCACGTGCTTCACGTGCTTCACGTGGCGCGCGTTCTTCGCGAGGAGCACGCTCTTCACGTGGTGCACGTTCTTCGCGTTCCGCACGCGGTGCACGTTCTTCACGCGGCTTGCGCTCTTCGTCACGGCGGCCATTGCGGTTGCGGCTCTGCTGACGACCGTTGCGACGCTCTTCGTTGCGGGCAGGGCGCTCGGCGGTCGGTTTTTCAACGGCAGCGACCGGTGCGGCGGGTTCTTCCTTGGTGGCAAACAGGTTGACCAGCGATTTCACCAGACCTTTGAACAGGCTTGGCTCATGCGCCACAGGCGCAGGTGCGGCAACCGGTGCAGCCACTTCGGTCGGGACCGGAGCGTTGGCACGGGCTGGAGCGGTTTTAACGGCAGCTTCCTGACGAACCAGGGTGCGGGTCGCGGCAGTCGGCAGAACCTCTTCGGCCTCGGCAGCGGCGGCAGCAATTTCATAGCTCGATTGCAGGCTGTGGGCTTCCGGGCTGTCATCGCGCAGGCGCTGCACTTCGAAATGCGGCGTTTCGAGGTGGTCGTTCGGCAGAATGACGATGCGGGCGCGGGTGCGCAGTTCGATCTTGGTGATCGAGTTGCGTTTTTCGTTGAGCAGGAAGGCCGCGACCGGGATCGGCACCTGAGCGCGTACCTCGGCGGTGCGGTCTTTCAGGGCTTCCTCTTCGATCAGGCGCAGGATGGCCAGCGACAGCGACTCGACGTCACGAATGATGCCGGTGCCGTTGCAGCGTGGGCAGACGATGCCGCTGCTTTCGCCCAGGGATGGACGCAGGCGCTGACGGGACATTTCCAGCAGGCCGAAGCGCGAGATGCGACCGATCTGTACGCGGGCGCGGTCGGCTTCCAGGCATTCGCGGACTTTTTCTTCCACGGCGCGCTGGTTCTTGGCCGGCGTCATGTCGATGAAGTCGATGACGATCAGGCCGCCGATGTCCTGGCGCAGGTAGTCGCGGATGGCGCGGATGATGACATTGCTTTCCTGATAGATCAGGAACGGCGCGGCGCGGTCCTGGGACGCTTCCTTGATGGCGGTCCACAGTTGCAGCAGGTAATCGAGGTCCCACTGCATTTCTTCGCTGCTGCGGCCAAGGCCGGCAGTGCGCACGATCAGGCCCATGTCGGCAGGGGCGATCAGGCCGTTCAGCGCTTCGCGCAGTTCGTTGCGCTCTTCGCCTTCGATGCGGCGCGAGATGCCACCGGCACGCGGGTTGTTCGGCATCAGCACCAGGTAACGGCCGGCCAGGCTGATGAAGGTGGTCAGGGCCGCGCCCTTGTTGCCACGTTCTTCTTTCTCGACCTGAACGATGACTTCCTGGCCTTCGCTCAGGACTTCCTTGATGTTGACGCGACCTTCCGGGGCTTTCTTGAAGTATTCGCGGGAGATTTCTTTCAGCGGCAGGAAGCCGTGACGCTCGGAGCCGAAGTCGACGAAGGCCGCTTCAAGGCTTGGCTCGATACGCGTGATCCGGCCTTTGTAGATGTTGGCCTTCTTCTGTTCACGGGCCCCGGATTCGATGTCCAGGTCGTATAGGCGCTGGCCGTCTACCAGCGCAACACGCAACTCTTCGGGTTGAGTCGCGTTAATCAGCATTCTTTTCATGTAGTACCGTCGGTTTCCGGGCTGCCGGAAACGGCGTTCGGCACACACGACTTCTCACGGTCGGTGTCAGGGCGCGTCAGGAGTGCTTGGACACTCCAGTGTCTAGCGATGTCCGGCCAGATGGGCCATCGTCGCGACGACGTTTCCTGCTTGCTGTGGTGACAAATGACACCCTGTCAGCAAAAGCTTGGTCAGGAGGAGGAATCAACCATCGGTAGCGGACGATATGAAGCGTCTTGATTAAAGCCTTTTGCTACACAGTCCGACGGTTGTGCGTCTCCACCCCACACGTATCCCTGATAATTCGGGTGCTGCCGCGCGCTGAATCCGCAGCGGGTTTGCATTTACGCGATCTTCGATGGGAAGTTCGCGCCTCATGGCTCAAATTAAGGCGTGGTTTGCGAAGCATTCGCTCGAATCAACCACCGGCGACTGCACTTTGTGAACTGCCCTTGAACGTGGGCCTCGACGGCGAGTGTTTCACTCTGCGATCGGGCTTGTTTCAGGCCTCATGTCACCTGCGCTCGTTACACCGGCTGGCCATTCGTTGTCACCGAAAGCCCCGTAGGACGGCCTCGCGCCCTTGTGAATTGCGTTGGGCAGGGCCGGTAGTCTTACCGTTTGTCCGCTGTCCAGGCCGCTTTTGGCGGCGTTCGCGACTATAGCAGCAATCATTAAGTGCTTCAAATCCATAAAAAATTGTTATGATTTGCGCCATGACGACTATCACCCCCCCAACCCCCGGCGTTCAGCTGGTAGAGGTTGCGCCGGAACTTGCCGGTCAACGCATCGATAATTTTCTGATCACGTACCTCAAGGGCGTTCCCAAGACCTTGATTTACCGCATATTGCGCAAAGGCGAAGTGCGAGTGAACAAGGGGCGGGTCAAGCCAGAGTACAAGCTTCAGGCGGGCGACATCGTGCGTGTTCCGCCCGTTCGCGTGCCTGAGCGCGACGAGCCGGTGCCGGTGGCCCAAGGGCTTTTGCAGCGGCTGGAGGAAGCCATTGTCTACGAAGACAAAGGCCTGATCGTGCTCAACAAGCCCGCTGGCATCGCGGTTCATGGTGGTAGCGGCCTCAGTTTCGGTGTGATCGAAGCCTTTCGTCAGTTGCGTCCTGATGCCAAAGAACTGGAACTGGTCCATCGCCTGGATCGCGACACCTCCGGTCTGCTGATGATTGCGAAAAAACGCAGCATGCTTCGGCATTTGCATGAGCAACTGCGCGGTGATGGTGTCGACAAGCGTTATATGGCGCTGGTGCGTGGCAACTGGCCGACTTCGCAGAAGCAGGTGCGAGCTCCGTTGCTCAAAAGCAATCTGCGGTCCGGCGAGCGCATGGTCGAGGTGAACGACGAAGGCAAGGAGGCGTTGACGTTGTTCAAGGTTCTGCGCCGTTTCGGCGATTTCGCCACCATGGTCGAGGCGCGCCCGATCACTGGGCGTACCCATCAGATCCGCGTGCACACATTGCATGCGGGCCACAGCATTGCGGGCGACAGCAAGTACGGCGACGAAGATTTCACCCGCGAGATTCGGGATCTGGGCGGCAAGCGGTTGTTCCTGCATGCTTACGCGCTGACCGTGCCGCTGCCTGATGGTGGCAAGCTGGAATTACAGGCGCCTGTCGACGAGATGTGGGCCAAGACCGTGGAGCGATTGAGTGCGCCCTGATTACGAACTGCTGATTTTTGACTGGGACGGCACGTTGTCCGATTCCATTGGCCGGATCATCGACGCGATGCGACAGGCGGCAGGTCTGGCCGGGCGACCGGTGCGAGACGACGAAGCGATCAAGGGCATCATCGGCCTGGGGTTGCCAGAGGCGATTCGTACGCTGTACCCGGACATCACGGCCAACGATCTGATCGATTTTCGCCAGCATTACGCCGACAGCTACATGGCCATGGATGCCGAGCCGTCCAAGTTGTTCGATGGCGTGCGCGAGTCTCTGGAAGCCTTTCGGGCCGAGGGCTACCGTATGGCGGTGGCGACCGGCAAGGCGCGCCGCGGTCTGGATCGTGTGCTCAAGGCTCATGGTTGGCTGGATTATTTCGATACCACCCGAGCGGCCGACGAAACGGCGAGCAAGCCTGATCCGCTGATGCTCAATCAGATTCTTCAGCATTGTGGCGTAAGGCCCGAAAAGGCATTGATGGTCGGGGACGCGTCTTTCGATCTGCTGATGGCGCGCAATGCGGGCATGGATTCTGTTGCTGTAAGTTACGGCGCCCAGACGCTGGACGCTCTCCTTCAATATTCGCCACGCTTGGCCATCGATCATTTTTCCGAGTTGCGCACCTGGCTAGGCAAGAGAGCCACCGAATCTTCGTTGTTGGGGTAAATGAACTATGTCGGACGAATGGAAATCGCCGTCTTCGCAAGAGCGGGACGACGCGGGGGATGCAAAAAGCTGGAAGTTGCTGGAAAAAACGTTGTTGGCGAATGTTCAAGAGCATCGCCGCACGCGGCGTTGGGGGATTTTCTTCAAATCGCTGACGTTCATCTATCTGTTTGCGGCGCTGGCGCTGTTCTCGCCGCTGATGGATTTCGGCAAGGGCGCGTCGCGCAAGGCCAGCCACACGGCCCTGATAGAAGTCAAAGGCATGATTGCCGACACCGAGGCCGCCAGTGCCGACAATATCGTCGGCAGTCTGCGGGCTGCGTTCGATGACGAGAAGACCAAAGGTGTGATCTTGCGCATCAATAGCCCGGGCGGCAGTCCGGTGCAGTCAGGCTACATCTATGACGAAATCCGCCGTCTGCGCGCGAAGAAGCCGAACATCAAGGTGTATGCGGTCATCAGTGATCTGGGGGCGTCCGGCGCTTACTACATTGCCAGTGCGGCTGACGAAATCTACGCCGACAAGGCGAGTCTGGTGGGGTCCATCGGCGTGACGGCTGCAAGCTTTGGCTTTGTGGGCACCATGGAGAAGCTGGGTGTCGACCGTCGCGTCTACACCTCGGGTGAGCACAAGGCTTTCCTCGATCCGTTCCAGCCGCCAAAGGCTGATGAAACGGCATTCTGGCAGGGTGTGCTGGACACGACGCACAAGCAGTTCATTGCCAGCGTGAAAGCTGGGCGAGGGGATCGCTTGAAGGACAAGGATCATCCCGAGCTGTTTTCGGGGTTGGTCTGGACAGGCGAGCAGGCGGTAGGGCTGGGGTTGGTGGATGGTCTGGGCAGTGCCAGCTACGTTGCGCGTGATGTGATTGGCGAGAAAGAGATTGTCGATTACACCGTTCAGGAGTCGCCACTGGACCGGTTCTCCAAGAAGATCGGTTCCAGCGTTGCTGAGAAGATCGCAATGTGGGCCGGCTTTGGCGGGCCTTCGCTGCGCTGATACCGTTGCGAGGTGACAGAAACCCGGCCATTGGTCGGGTTTTTTGTTGTCAGGGAATGAGCACGCCTTCATTCATGAGCATGTCCACCAGCCTTATTAAAGGAAGGCCGATCAGGCTGGTGGCGTCGGGGCCTTCGGTGCTTCGAAAAAGGCTTACGCCCAAGCCTTCGGCCTTGAAGCTGCCCGCGCAGTCGTAAGGTTGTTCGGCGTGCAGGTAACGGCTGATCTGATCTGTACCTAGTTGGCGCATGTGCACGGTGAACGGCACGCAGTCGACCTGGCAATGGCCGGTCTGGCTGTTGTATAGCGCAAGACCGGTCAGAAAACTCACGCTTTTGCCGCTGCTGGCACTGAGTTGCTCAGCGGCGCGCTCGAACGTGTGCGGTTTGCCGAGGATGTGTTCGCCGAGTACCGCGACCTGGTCGGAACCGATGATCAGGTGGTCTGGAAACCGCGCTGCCAGGGCCATGGCTTTTTCCTGTGCCAAGCGTTTCACCAGTGCGACAGCAGACTCCTGAGGGCGGTGGCTTTCATCGATATCAGGCGACGCGCAGACGAACGGCAGGTTCAGGCGGCCGAGCAATTCACGGCGATAAGGCGAGCTGGAGGCGAGAAGCAGAGGCAGCATGGGGTTCTCCGAAACATGAAAGTCGAGTGTAATCAGCGGGTCAGGTTGCGAACAGCCCTGAATTTCCTTTGACAGTCGCCGGGGTCGTCCCTAGAATGCTGCGCCTATGTTGAATGACCCGATTCCACCTCACGTTGACCCGCGCAAATTAGCTGATCGTGGCGCCACTCTCCAGGGAGCGCTGCCGCTGGCTGATTTGGAGAGACTCTGCGACCCGCTTGCTGACAATCTCGGTACAGTGCAGGCGAAATTCGTTTTTGAACGAGACGAGCGACGCGCCGTGGTTTTCCACAGCGACATCGACGTCGAAGTCAAAATGGTTTGCCAGCGTTGTCTTGAGCTGGTCACCCTGCCGATCCACAGCGAATGCAGTTACGCCGTGGTAAAGGAGGGTGCAAACACCCAGTCGTTGCCGAAAGGCTATGACGTGCTGGAACTCGGCGAAGATCCATTGGATCTGCTGGCGTTGATCGAGGAAGAGCTGTTGCTCGCCTTGCCCATTGTGCCTGCTCATGATCCGAAAGAATGCCAGCAGCCGGCGGGCCTCGATGAGCCCGAGCCGAGCGTGGACGAGGTAACGCGGTCCAACCCGTTCAGTGTATTGGCGCAGTTAAAGCGTGACCCAAACGTTTAGGAGTTAATCAATTTTTTATGTTAAGGAGAACAAATATTACGTCTCTTCCCGTGACATGCTGAGTTGGCACGACGCT
>NZ_JBJDNK010000014.1:0-137132 GCF_044900175.1 Pseudomonas sp. NPDC088444 | reverse complement strand
CGCTGCCGGTGGGACCGGTCACCAGCACCATGCCATACGGCTCGGCCGCCAGGCGCCGCAGGCTGAGCAAGGTGGCGTCTTCAAAGCCCAGCGCTTCCAGACGCACGCCGCTGACCCGGTCGGCCAGGTCCTGTTTGTCCAGCACCCGCAGCACGGCGTCTTCGCCAAAAATGCTGGGCATGATGGAAATCCGGAAGTCGATCTGCCGCCCGTTGATGCCAATCTTGAAGCGGCCATCCTGCGGCACGCGCTTCTCGCCGATGTCCAGTTCGGCCATGACCTTGATCCGCGAAATCACCTGATCGGCGAACTCGGCGCCCTGGACCTTGCTGATGTTGTTAAGCACGCCGTCGATGCGGTACTTGATCACCATCCCGCTGCCGGTCACCCCCAGATGAATGTCACTGGCGTGCATTTTCAGGGCGTCGTACAGCGTGGAGTTGACCAGCTTGACCACTGCGCTGGCGTCTTCGCTGATGCTGGTCAGCGACAGGGTCTCAAGGGTGTCGTATTCGTGGGCTTCGTCACCCTGGGTGTCGAGGGCGGCAACAGCGTGAAAGCCCTCCTCCTGCCGCGCCAGGTACGCCGCCAGATCGGCGGCGTGGCACAGGTAGAGCCCGGCGCCTTGCAGGCATTCATCGATCCATGCCAGACGGGCATCATCGAAAGGGTCGGCGAACACCCCGATCAGGGCGTCTTCAAGGCGCAACATCACGAATTCGCGCTTCAAGGCCTGGGCCAGGCTGACCTGATCGAACTCGGGGGTGCATTTGAACAGCGTCGCGGCGTCCAGCACCGGGTAGTGCAGGGTCACGCCGAGGGCGCGAACGAAGGCAAGGGGTTCAAGGGTTGAAAGGGCTTCGAGCGCCTCGACGGGGCGCTCGCCCTGCTCGTTGGCCCGATCTCTGGCGGCGGCCAGCAGGCTGCCGGGAAAACGTATTGGCAGCTCGACTGGCTGCGCCAGGGGCGGTCTTTCGACTGCGAGCGTAAGACTTTCCATCGAATGCACTCCCGGACCCCAAAAAAGGAACCACACATTCGACGCGCCTGACCGTCCATGGCCGGTGTGCCGTTTCCAGCGTGATCAACACAGCCGTGGCGTGCTGATCCAGTCTGGTCCCGGCTAGAGTTTGCCCTCCCCATCCACAGTCACCGCATCGCTTTGGAGCGAGGGAGACTGTTTGTTGCCCCGACGGTCGGAGTGAACCCAGGTACCGTCGTACAACTGCAACGGGAACTTCTCAGCCGGGCTGTGTCGCCGCTCGATGAACCCGGTCGCCTGTGGCGCCGAACCCGTCGACCGTCGCTCAGTACCCAACAAGTCACAGACAGCTCGGGCCAGTTCGGCCAGCGGAAACGGTTTGAACAGAATGTGGCTGACACCCAGATCGGTGGCCCGACCGCAGACTTCGCTGGTCGGATGGCCGGTCATCAGGATGAAGAAACAGTCCTTCTGTTTCCGTACCGCATCGAGTACCTGAAACCCTTCCATATCGGGTAAGCGAAAATCGAGGACCACCACGTCCGGCCCGAATCCTTCTGCGAGGTCGATGGCGCCAGCGCCATCGTTCGCGACCCGGACATCCAGACGCTTGGCCTCCAGATACGACTGAAGGTTCTGCGCCAGGATTTGCTCGTCCTCGACCACCAATACTTTGTTTAACAAGGGGGACTCCTGAAATCGGGACAGGTCCTGTGGCCCGGTCTGGGGATTATCGCCTTGCACAGGTACAAGAGCACTGTTCATGCCAGACCCTCCACGTCGAAAAACTCACGCCCATCCCACTGATTTTCTTCGACAAAACAGAAAATCCATGGACTGAACCTCAACCCCACTGCTGGGGGCAGTTGCCATCGCTCACCGGTTTTGTCCCCACATTCGGGGAAAACCCGGGTCATCGCTCTGCCGCCCGTTCGATCAGGCTTGCCGCACGCAATCGCTGCAGAGCCGCTGCGGTCGCCTGCGCCTGGCGTTGCTGATCCAGCGCCCGACGCGCCATGGCCAACCCTTGGGCGTCGTCGATGACGCGGTCGGCCGCACCGTTGTCCACCTTGATCAGGTGCCATCCGTAGACGGTGCGGACCGGATCGCTGACTGCACCGGGTGCGAGGCTGAACGCGGCGTCGGCAAACTCGGACACCATGCTTTCACGAGAAAAATAGCCCAGATCGCCGCCTTCGGCTGACCGGCTGTCCTGAGAGTATTGCTGCGCAAGCCGCGAGAAGTCTTCCCCGGAGACGATCCGGGCGCGAAGTTGCAGGAGTTGCTGACGCACCGCTTCCACCACCGCCGGGTCTGCATAGGGGTCGACGGGCAGCAAAATGTGCCGCGCGTGGATGCGGGGGGACAGTTGCCGATAGAACGCCTCGACGTCCTTCTGCGTGGGGGGCTGCACCTGGCTCAGCTCAGCCAGCATGCGCTGACTGGTCAGCTCGCGGCGCAGGTAGTCGATGAAGGTGACGCTATTGAAACCCGCCTCCTCCAGACGACGATTGAAGACTTCATCCGAGGTGAACTCGGTGCGCAGGGCCGAATAATTGTCTTGAACGCTCTGTTCATCGACACGGATGCCGCGCTTGCCCGCCTCCTGCCACAGCAACTCCTTGTCGATCAGGTCATCCAGCGCGGCACGCCGCAGCCGGTCATAGGCCACCGGGTTGCGAATGGAACCCACCATCCGCCCCTGAGCCTGTAAATAATCGACGAAATAGTGCTCCAGTTGGAGTTGGCCGATCTCGACCCCATTGACCCGTGCCACGGCCATTTGCCCAAAGGTAGGCTCGGCCACGGCTTCGGTGCGGCCCACCGTCAGCAGCACGCCGGGTAACACGAACGCCAACATCATTAACATCAGCTTGAGCTTCATGGCGAATACTCACTTCAGTTAGCAGCACTGACCCGATTGACCTCGTTGTCAGTCCCAACCCGTTCGAAACGTTGTCGCTGCGCATCCACGGTCACCACTTGGGCGTCCGTCATCCCCACCCGTCGCCCGGGTCCGAACCCCAACATCGGGGTCAAGCCGGTCTGCACGTCATGCAATCCTTCCAGCGCCTGGATCAACGGCCCACGCGCCGGACTCCGACCGATCTGTCGCAACCCTTGTGCCAGTAGCAGCACCGAGCAATACGCATCGACCTGCAACACTGGGTATTGCCCCTTCAGCCCGGTTCTGTCGCGGATCCGGGCCAGAACGCTTCTTCCCTGAGGCGTCCAGTCATCCGGCGTGAACGGGTACGCCAGAAACACCCGTCTGGAAAACGTGCCGGGGATGGACCATACATCCGCAGGCACGTGGGCCGAGGCGGCAAATACGTAGGGTGCATACGCAGCACCTTGCAATTGCAGTGCCCGAACCATGGCCCCAAAATCGGTGGGGCGACCCAGGAAAAACAGGGCTTTTGCCCCAATCATGGCGGTGTTGCCAGCCAGAGGGCGATCGGCCGGATAGCCGAGCAGCGAGACGTCCCGCCAGCCTTGAGCGTTGAGGTCCTGTTTGAGTGTGTCGGCCTGATGCCGGTCGAGCGGGTTGTCCTGATAGACGATCAGCGTGCGTTGCCCTGACAGGTTCAGGCTGTTTGCAGCATAGCGACCCAACGTGCGCAATTGCTCGGCGGTGCCCGGCAACGGCTCGAACATCATCGGGCTGTCGGTGTCGCCGCCCAATAGCGAAACCGACCCCACCAGCGGCACCTGAGCCTGTTCCAGCAACTCGCCCAGTTGCCCGTCCAGCGCGGGCACCAGTGGCGAAACCAGCGCAAACACCCCCTGCTCGCCGGTCAGCACTTGCAAGGCGGCCTTGGCGCTCTGGGCATCGGGACCGGGGTCGAGAATCTGCAGCTCCAGTTGGCGGCCATGAATGCCACCGTCTTCATTGATCCGGGCCAGTGAGCCTTTGAGGATGGCGGCGAGGGTATCGCCCAGTGCGGCCATCGGCCCCTGCGTGGGCAGCAGCGTGCCCAGACGCAGGGTCAAGGCGTGTACGCCGGGGTCGCGGTCGTCTTCCAGGCGTTTGAGGTAAGCGAGCAGATTGAGCTGGTCCTGCGCCGACATCACAAAACGCGGCATCGCACTGTCGAGCCGGTTGCCGCCCGGATCGATGCCTTCGATGACCGCGTGAGACAGCGCGCTGTCGCTGTAAGGGGGATGGTTGCGCCCCCTGCTGAGTTGCTGACCGTAGGGCGTGCTGAGACGCCGCCAGGTAATGTCCGGCGGTCGCACGCCGCCTTCCGGTCGCCCACGGCCATCGGCGCCGTGGCAACCGGCACAAGGCACGGTTGCGGCAGGCACGATCGCGCCGGACACCCCGATGCGCGCCGACACGTCCGCGCCACTGGCCGACAGGCCTTCGCGGTACAAACGTTTGCCTGCGGTTTCTGCCGGGGTCAGCTCGATGCCCTGAGCGATCCCGCTCAGGCAACACAACAGGCAAAACAGCGCCAGCGGCTTCATGGATGGCCCCCTCAACGTCCGGCAACCGGCAGTGTCAGAAATTGCAGGCGCTGAGCGATGGCGTCCACCGGTGCGTCCGGACGAATCTTCGCCCAGCGTTTGGTCGCTACATCGCCCACAATCAACTGCGTGGAGTGTTGTTCGGGGCTCGGGATCAGATGCCCCAGGCGCCCCAACACCAAGTCCATTTGCGCCTGGGTGCCGGTGAGAAAGCGCCAGTTCGGGCCATCGACGCCATGCTTGGCGGCGAAGGTTTTGAGCACCTCCGGGGTGTCGTTTTTCGGATCGCTGGTCAGGGTGATGAACACCACCTGTTTCGCAACCCCCTCGCCCATGGCGTCACGCACCTCCTTGAGTTTGCGGGTGATCAGCGGGCAGGCGTCTTTGCAATGGGTGAAGACCACGTTGAGCAGCACCAGCCGATCCTTCAATACATCGCTGTAAAAGCGCACCTCGTTGCCATCCTGGTCTTTGAGCAGGGTGTCGGTGAAATATTGTTGGGCGTCGTGAGTGCCCGTGGTGGGCGGCGCCACTTGCACGGAGGCGGCTGTGGCCAGGGTTGAGGATTCGTGGGCCTGGGCGGCCGTCATGAATAACGCCAACCCTGCAAACACTCCGCCCCACCTACGCCACATCCCCTGTAGGAGCGAGCTTGCTCGCGATGAGGCCGGTACAGCCGACACATCTGCGCCTGCCGAAAAAACCTTCGTGAGCAAGCTCACTCCCACAGGACGCTTAACTGCCACAGCATCGGCTTTCATGGCTGCACCTCCCCCATCACATACACCCCATGACGCCCGCTTTTGGAGGCGCGGTCGCCACGCAATTGCTCCACCCGCTCCACCAGCAGCGCGGGGTCGGTGAAGCCGTTGAAGCGGGTCCAGTGGCTGCTGCGGCCATCGCCCACCAGAATCAATGGCGCATGGTTCTGCGGGTCGGCGCTCCAGGCGCCCAGCCCCTTGAGCGTGGCATCGATGGCCTGTGGCGTGCCGGTCAGCCAGGCCCAGCCGGGACCGTGCTGAAACGTGCGCGAATAGCTCAACAACCGAGGCGCGGTATCACGCAGCGGGTCGACCGAAATCGAGACGATCTGCACCTCGGTCCCGACCTTCGCCCCTAGTTGCGCCTGCACCCTGGCCATGATCGACGAAATCACCGGGCACACCGTGGTGCAGGTGGTGTAGATGAAGCCCATGACCACAATGCGGTCGCCCACCAGGTCCCGCTTGAGGTTGACCGGATCGCCATGCTGGTTGGTCAGCGACACGTCAGCAAAATGCACCACGGTATTTTCCTGGGTCACCGCTGTTTTAGGCTGCCCATGGTCGGCCCCGCCATGGGCATGCGCGGCGTTCGACACACTCAACCCCACCAACGATGCCAACAGCGAGACTGCAAGGGCGTATTTCATGGCGTTGTCCTGTCGGAAACAGCGGGACTCTGGTTACTCAGGTGCACCGGGGAATTGTCCACCGGCATCACCCGCAGACTGGCGTAAGACTGTTCATTGGCACGAATGCCCAAGGATTCAGAGCGCGCATGCAGGTAATACGCACCGGTTTCGCTGAGGTCGGCCTGGGCCTCATAGATACCCTCGCCCACTTCCACCGCCAGCACTTCCTTGGGCCGTGAACTGGGGGCCAGGAAGTAGCGCAGGTAAACATCCCTGGCGCCGGTCATGGGGGTGTTGTTGCGCCCCTGAACCAGACGAATGCGGATCGGCACCAGCTTGCCGACCGGCTCGAAACGCCGCTCCAGCAGGAAGGTTACCCGAGGAATGGCCAAGCGTTTTTCCAGCGCAGGATTGACCTCGATCTGCGCGGTGAAACAGTGAATGACCTGAGGCTGGTTGAGCATGAACGCCACATCGAAGTTGCCCGCGCTGGGCAGGCGCACCCGTGAGCTGTACACACCGGGTTCGACTTCTCGCAAGCTGCGGTCGATCACCCGCACCGCCCTCGCCGCATTGCCGCGGTTGGGGTAACCGGACATCGGCGCGTTCATGCCTTCGGCGTAGAAATACGTGGTGTTGTCCACCGGGTTGACCACGAACACCGCGTCGTTGTCCCGCGCCGGACTCAAACCCGCCGCCAGCGGCAAATCCCCCGCCAGGCGCGGCGCGGCAGGCCCGGCTTCGAAGGATTGCAGGATCGGCTTGCGGTCCCGGCCCAGGCTTGACAGGTTGACCATGGTCACCCGCGACGAGGCCAGGCCGCGAATGTAGGCGTAGTTCTGGGTGACGGTGACCTGAAACGGCTCGGGCGACACCTCCAGATCGTGCAGCACGCTGTCGCTGGCACTGTCGATCACCAGCGCGTGGCTGTTCAGGGTGTTGAGTACAAAACCGTAACGCCCGTCCTCGGTGAAACTCATCGGACCCAGTCCTTGCTGCGCCGCGATGACCTTGCGCACGTCCAGCGAATGCGCGTCGATCACGGTGATGGTGCCATCCCGACCATCCGCCACGTACACCGCGTCCGACAATGGCGAATAGGCCAACGACAGCGGATGACTGCCGGTCTTCAAGGTTCTGGCAGAGGCCAGGGTCGCCACATCGAACACCTCGACGGTCCCTGCATCGCGGCTGCTGACGAAGGCGAAACGCGAATTCTTGCTGAAGGCAATTTCATGGTGGCCAGGGCCGGTGGGCAGGAATTTCAGGCGTTTGAGCGATTGTGCGTCGATCACCGTGACGCCGCTTTCGCCTTCGTTCGGCGCGTTATTGCCGACCCACAGATAGCGTTCGTCCGGCTGCAACGCGACACGCAGCGGCTGGCTGCCCGCCGGAATATTGTCCAGTACCTGGAATTTCTCGCCGTCGATCACCGCCACCTCACCCGCCGACGGCATCGAGACAAATACCCGTTTGTCGTCGTTGGTGCTGGTCCAGTCCATGCCCGGCTGCCTGAGCGCGATGCGGGTCAGGGTGCTGGTGATGCCGCCCACCGACACCGTCGGATCAATCACCGTGGCGCTGGCGTCCTTGTTCAGCACCATCAGGAAATAGCTGTTCAGGTCCAGCAACGGCCGGGCGCCAATGGTGCTTTTCAGGTACAGTCCGACCCGCGACTTGCACTGGGCATCGCGGGAAGTGCCCTTGTCATCGGCCACCATCGGATCGAGCCAGGCACCGGGTGCAACCCCCGCCAACGGCTGACCGGTGGCGCTGTCGGTGACGCTGAAGCGCACGTCGGCGAACATCCCTTCCATCAACGGGCCGCTGTTGAGTGGGCGAGCTTCGAACTTCACGATCACGCCATTTCTGACCCATTGCTGCCGGTCACTGGCAAGCCCTGGAAACGTCTGCGGCCCTTCGGTATCGCCCAACGCCAGATTGGCGTTCTTCACCGGCTCACCGGAATGCCCCATGACCACCAGCGCCGCCGCCAGCGCACCTCCCGCGAACACGCCTCTGATCCATCCACTCACGCTGCACCCCCTGTGGACCCGATGCGAGCATCAGGCCCGATGAGTTGTGTCAGGTCCGCCCGCCTTGTTGTTATAGGGCGAACCGCTGTTCTGGCTATTCGTCCCCTACGGCGTGGCCGCGGGCTCCGGGTCGTTAGTCACCCGCAGGATGCCCCACAGCCCCGAGAGGTTGCCGAACCCTGCGTAATCGCGGAACAGGTAGTCACCCGGCACGGCATTGGTGCCCCCTGCACTGGGCAGCATGAAGCTGAAGTGCGCAGCCGGCAGGACGCTTTCCTGGGCGCCCACGTACGTCGACATCGGGTTGTAGGCGAACTTCACCGACCCCACGCCCGACGGTCCCATCGGGTAGCCGCCGCTGTCGGACTTCTCGGCCTGGAACGGATGGGTCGGCCAGAGGTGTCCGTCGAGCTGGAACGTGGTGCCACGGCTGCCGCCGCCCGGCAAGGTCACGTGAGCGCGGAACGGCTGGCCCGGTTTGGCGTAGAGCACGGGCGTTTGTGGATCGCCGCCCACCAGCGCGTTGCTATAGGCCATGTGGGCATTCGGGACATCAGCGAGTCCATGGCCATCGGCGTGGCCGAACGGCGCATCAGGCGCCTTGGCAAAGCGATACCACAAAGGCTCGCTGCGATAGTTGATCGCCATGCTGGAGTTGTCCTGCGGATCGGCGGGCGCGCCATTGCCTTCTGCAGCGATATTGGGCACCGGACGGCCATTGGCCCAGCGCATGTTCAGCGACTTTTGCATCACCAGCATGAAGTCCCGGTAGGCGGTCTGTCCGCTCACGGTGACCGTCGCGTTGGCTCTGGAGCGGGTGTCCTCGGTCCAGGTGGCGCCGAACGGCATGATCGCCATCGCCCCGCCCAGGCCTTTCTGTGGCTGTTTGATCGGGTCAGACGGCATCAGGTTAAAGCCGCCAAACTCGATGGGCGTGGCGTCGATGTTGTCCACCGCGCGGCCCAGTTGCGACACCGGTTTGCCTTCGCGCTCCAGATGCCCGGCGTAATACTGATAGGTGCGGGTCGGCCACGCCCCCGAGCTGCCAGCTCGCGGTGCGACGGTCTGGATCGGGTTGATGCCGACGTTGGCGCCGTCCGACTTGCTGATGTCATACGCCACCAACTGGGCGTGCAGGCCCACGTGGGACGACGGCCGCATCAGGTTGTTGTTGAAGGTGGTCGAGCCTTGCGCGCTGTTGCGATCACGCTTCACGGTCCCGGCCATCACCGCCACGTTGGGCAGGTCCGGCATGGCGGCGGGCAAGCGGTTTTCCAGCATCACGTTGATGCAATCCCCGGCAGCGGCACGCAGCACCAACGGCTCGACCGGCACGCCCACCTTGAGTTTGCCGGTGGTGGCGTCGAGATCGGCTTTGCGCACGTACAGAATCGCGGTCGGATCATGCAGCGGTCCGGACTGCCCGCCAATGGTGAAACTGATGCCGTCTTCCGGATCGGTCACCGTGGCCTGCGGGATGGTCACCGCGCGCTTGTTGAACACCAGCGTGCCACCCGCCGGATTCAGCGCAGCGCCCACATGCTGCCCCTGCCCGGCCGCATCACCGATGGTCAGGTTCAACGGGTTGCTCAGGATGTCGTTGGCCAGCGCCGCGACCACCTCGAAATTGCGCTGCACCGTGGGTCGGGTGCCGACGCCACTGGCGTTGGTGGTGTAACGCGGGCACACGCCGTCGAACGCCGTGGTGTTGCGGGCGATCACCGGTTTCGGGTTGTTCGGCAGCGGGAACAGGTCGTTGCGTTGCGCGCCGTAGTTGCGCATCACGCCCCACATACCGTTCCAGTAGCCCTCCAGCGCGGCGTCCATGGCGTACAAGTAGTCGCCGGTATCGCTGGCGTTGCTGGACATAGTGGCAACCGGCGCGTTGAAGCCCATCTGCTCGGAGATGCCGACCATCTGCGAGGATTTCCACCCCGAGTTGGAGCTGCTGCCAAAGCCGGTACCCGATTGCAGCCATTTCACCCCGTGCAAGGTCACGTTGTGCTCTTCCTCATGGCCACCGGCGTGTACTCGCAGCCGCACGTTGTCGCCCGTGTAGGTGCGCAGCATCGGTGTGAACGGGTCACCCGGCAGGTCGCCACCCCGGTTGATGTGCGGCGGGAACAGCGTCACGCCGCCCGTTGGCCCGGTGGCCTGGGTGATCGCGCTGGGCGCCAGGTTCAACGCCGGGATCGCCCGATCGGTGCGGGTTTGCAAGGCATACGACAGATCCCCCGCCAGCCCGTTGGCCTGCATCCCCGGCTTGCCGTCCGGCGCCGTGCGAAGTGGGTCGAAGATGCGCAGGCCCAGAGGCTCGTTGCGGTAGTTGACGACGAACATGCCGGGATCTTCCACCGAGATGGCCTGCGGGCAAGGCCGTTGCGGGCACTTCTCCATCACGCCCCCGGCCACTTCCAGCACCGACTCCAGCAGGTTGTCCGCGTCCTTGCGTCCCGGCGGATTGATCGCGTAGCGGAAACTGTTGGCGGTGGCCGGGTACGCTTGGCCATTGGGCACGCCGTTGGGGCCTGCGCCCACGTAAACCCCGGCCTCGTAGGCGTGCACGAAATCGCTGTATTCGAGGAAGAACTCGCGGTAGCTGTCGTTCTTGCCATCGCCATCCAGATCGCCGGTATTGATCACCGCTTGCCACGAGGTCGGGCCACCGTCCTGACGAGCACTGCTGTAGAGCTGCTGGCCGGTCTCGGAGTGGAACCAGGTGGAACCGGCCGGTTCAGCCAATACGGTCGCATACAGCCCCAGTTGTTGATGGGTCGAGGGACCAAGGTGGTCGTGGGTGAAGATGGTGCCCAGCCCACGGTCGATGCCACGGGTGTTGACCACCGGATCCGCGAACCAGCGTTGCATGGCCGTGCGCGCACCGAGCCAGTCGGCCCGCCCGAACTGGCCGAAATACGGGTGTGCTTTGGCTTTCGGGCACGTCGGGGTGCCGTCACGCGGGTCGGCTTCGGTGCACTGGTTGAAACTGCGGATCGCATGCACCCGCTCCACTACGGTCGCAGGCGAAAGCAGGCCATCTTCATAGTTCCAGCCGTTGGCCGAGCCGTCGGCGGCGGTCAGGTCCCACTTGGGCAGGTGAATGTGCTGGCCGATGACGTCGGTCGGGGTGCGAATCTGGTAGTCGTCCAGTTCGTAGTAATTGGGGATCAGGTTGGTCTGCTGGTACATCACGCAGTCGAAGGTGTTGATGCGCATCACCAAGGGCTCAGGCGGACGCTGTTTGTTGATCACCGGCCAGACGTCCTCCCACAGCGCCAGGATGCGCGCCTGCGGGAAGTGGTAACCGACCTTGTTGTAGACCGCGTCGAATTGCAGGTTGGCGGCCTTGTACAGCCGCGGCTTGTCGGCGGTGTACTGGGAAGACCCGGTAAACGACATGCCGCCGGTGGTCTCGCCACTGTTGAAGGTGCCCAGACCCGCCATCGTGGTCAGGCGCTTGCCCCGGTCGTCCATGCACGGCTCGTAGAACGGCGCACCGGCCACCGGCAATGCGCCGTTGGTGCGGAAGGCCTTGGCCACGACCTGACTGCCGGGCAACGTGGCGAAGCTGGGGTGATCGGGCTTGGCGTGGAAGCGCATCGCCGCCTGTTCCACGTCGGTGCCCTCTTCCGGCATGTACACGGCTTTGGCCTTGTGCACGACTTTCGACAGATCGGTGGCCGTGGTCACCGTTTCCGCCTCACCACCCGCCGCCACGCCGTCCAGTGCATGACGCGGCAAGCCGCCGTCCCAGCCGCCGGACTGCAACGGGTCGAGGTTGGCCCACAGGGCATTGCCGCTGTCACGCAGGGCCTGTGCCTTGGCGGCGTCGAGCATGTCCAGCGGCGGTGTGGGCGGGCGCTGGCCGACGGTGCTTTCCATGCCGCCGATCCAGAACGGATAACCGGGATTCTTCAACGAGCCGTCGGCGTTGCGGTTGGCGTCGCTGCGGTCGACCAGCACCACCGAACCGATGACTTTCTGGCCACCTTCATCTGGATGATCGTCATCCTCTACATCATCGTCGTTGGCGGCGACCAGTTCGCCCAATTTGGGCACCACCGCCACCTTGCCGGGCATGGGCGCCATGGCCTTGCCCGGCAGCGGAACGATGGCAGGGATTGGTGTGCCCGCAACGATTTCACCGTCCGGCAATGCGCGGGCACCCGCAGCCGGCTTGCCGTTGCGCAGGGCGAACGGCGTGGTGTGGAACCCGTCATTGCTGGCCTGTGAGACCTCCAGCCGGGTGCCCTCTTCGAAGACGTCGTGAATCCGCCACATGGTCCACATGCCTTGGGCGAAGTGCGGATAGAAGTGGCAGTGATAGATCGCATCGCCTGACACCCGGTTGCGGTTGCCCGAGCCGCCATTGGCGATTTCATAGGTGTAACCGACGCCCGGCCCGATGCCTTGAGCGTCCATGTAATCGGAGTTGTCGTCGTTGGGGTTGAACAGCCACTGGTGCCCATGCAGGTGGAAGATGTGCTGTTCCTTGCCGTTGTGGGTGTTGCGGATCTTTACCATGTCGCCGATGTAGCTGTGATTGACATTGGACGGCTCGCCCGGGTACAGGGCCATGCTGGCCTTGATGCCGGTGGCATCTTTTGGCGGCACCTGACCCGGTACGACCTGCTCCAACCCGACGTTGGCGGGCACGTCCACCAGCATGCCGATGTCGCCCACGGTGTGAGAACTGAGGAAAAACTCCTCATAAGCACAGGACAAGCAATCGTGCATCGGCCCCACGCCTAGACGATTGGCGATCACTTCAGCACCAATGGCGCCAGAACCGTAGTTGATCATGAAGGTGTCGCGAGTCGGTTGCAGCATGTGGCCGAACACGGGGTCGGCGAAGTAACCGGGAAATGCTTGAGTCACCGCCGTTTCATCGTTGAACACCGCCGCGAAATCGCGAAACGGCTCCAGGCGGTTCGGGATCGCCGGGTTGCGCTTGCCAATGCTTTCCAGCGGATAGGTCGAGGGCGGGAAACTGCCGTCGGTGTTCGGCCCCATCACTACCGCATCGGTTTCGCTGTTGATGATCTCGTTGCCGTTGACCATGTTGATGATCGGCATCCCTGCCTTGCCTTCGGTGATCCAGGGCTGGCGTTGCGGGTAGCGCGCTTCGTAATCGATGATCGGCTGGCCGGTGGGCGCACGGCCATTGCTGGCCAGGCGCATTTCTTCTTCGGTGAGCACATTGCGATAGGCCCGCGCGCCCTTGGGCAGCACCACCACCTGGGCGAACAAGCCGTTGGCCATATTGCCGGAGGTGCCTTCACTGCCGAAGGTCGCCGCCTGGCTGTTGGCGTTGAACGCCCCTTCGCGTTCGGCATACAGGGTGTACGAGCGCGTGGCGCCGGGGGCCAGGAGGAAATTGCCGTTCTTGCCGACATTGGAGGACATGTCGGCGATGCTGTTGACCGCCTGCATGCCGTTGACCGCAAAGCCTACATAGCGCTCGGCGACCTGGTCGTTGACCACGAATTCCTTGGGCATGTTGGCCTTTGGCCCGTCGCCGTCTTCGCCTTCGATTTCAGGCCCTTCTGCTTCGCTGTTGGGGTTGGCTTGCAGCGCGAGCAGATTTTGCACGGTCACGGTCAGGCAGTCCCCGGCGGCCACGCGCAGCACCATGGGACGCGGGCGCTTGTCCGGGCGCAGCGTCACCCTGCCCGGCACCGCCGCACCACCCTGAGTGAGCAACACGTTGTTTTCATCCACCACATCGCGGCGCAAGGCGTAGATCATGCCGTTGGCATTCTGCGCGCCGAGCCGGTTGAACATCAGGGGTTGATCCAGCGCCACGACGTTGGCCACCAGGTTGCGTTCGCAACGGGCAGCGGCTTCGACCGTGTCCTCGACGGCAAACAAGGCACCGAAGGACAGGCAAAGGTTGAGCAGACGAGAGGAATGGGGCTTCATCGTGACGGGTCCTCCGTAACGGGAATCTCACACAACTGCGTATAACGGCTCTGAGCAATGAGCGTGCCATACCAACAGTCGTTTAAAATCAGCCAATTAGAGAGGACAGCAAGGGGAATTGGGGAAAGTCACAGCCCCCGAAACTGGGGCAACCCCCCAACAGGGCATTGACGAACATGGAGGTGCTGCATCACCGCCTCGCCACCAAGGCGGCTCCCACACTCTGGGCGCCGATCATGTTTCCAAGGCTCGGCGCCTACAGGTTTTGAGCGCATTCAGCCAAGAAGTCCGCTCACACTTTGAACCGCGTCACCATCGCTTTCAGATCCACCGCCAGACGCGACAGCTCATGGCTGGCTGCGCTGGTCTGGTTGGCCCCCGCGGCCGATTGCGCGGCCAGATCACGAATGTTCACCAGATTGCGGTCCACTTCCCGCGACACTTGCGCCTGCTCTTCCGAAGCGCTGGCGATCACCAGATTGCGCTCGTTGATCTGGGCAATGGCCTCGGTAATGAGCTCCAGCGCATCCCCCGCCGAACTGGCCAGACTCAGGGTGTTGCGAGCACTTTCGGTGTTACGCGACATCGACTGCACCGCGTCCCCGGTGCGGGTCTGAATGCCCGCCACCATCTGCTCGATCTCAGTGGTCGATTGCGCCGTACGATGGGCCAGCGCCCGAACTTCATCCGCCACCACTGCAAAGCCACGCCCCGCTTCCCCCGCACGCGCCGCTTCGATGGCTGCGTTGAGCGCCAGCAGATTGGTCTGCTCGGCAATGGCGCGGATCACGTCAAGCACCTTGCCGATTTCCCGGCCCTGCTCCGCCAACCCTTCAACGACCGCCGTGGTGGACTGAATGCGTTGGCTCATGTCCTGAATCGACCGGACGGTTTCCACCACCTGATCCCGGCCCTGATTGGCCGTGCGGTTGGACTGCTGCGAAGCCTCTGACGTCGACACCGCATTGCGCGCGACCTCTTCTACCGCAGCGGTCATTTCGTTGACGGCGGTCGCTGCTTGTTCGATTTCGTTGTTCTGTTGCTGCAAGCCACGCGAAGACTCTTCGGTCACCGCGCTCAACTCTTCGGCCGCCGAGGCCAGTTGCGTGGCCGAACCGGAAATCAGCTCGATGGTCTTGCGTAAGTTTTGTTGCATGGTCACCAGCGACTTCAACAGTTGCGCGGCCTCGTCTTTGCCGTCCACTTCAATCGGACGCGTCAGATCGCCGCCTGCGATTTCCTCGGCGGCACGCACCGCTCTGGACAGCGGGTTAACGATACTTTTGGTCAGCATCCAGGCCAACAAAATGGTCATGAATGCAGCGATCACCGACACCGCGATCACACCCACGTTGGCGCCATCGTATTGCTGTTTCGATAAAACAGCGGCCGCCGACGCGTTGGCCTTGTTAATGGTGATGAGTTGGTTGATCTGCACGCCCATCAGGTCGGTGGCGTCTTTCATCTTTGTATTGATCAAGTTGCGCATCTCTTCGACTTTTTCCTGACGGGACAAGTCGAGCACCTGCGATTGCACATCCAGAAAGGTCGCCAGCGTCGCCTCGAACTGACGGTACGTGGCCAGTTCCTCACCTTCAGCGGGCAAGGCGGCATAGTTCTTCTTGGCCTCTTGCAACTTGCTGATCAGTTCGGCAATGCGGGTCTCCGTTTCGCGCAGCGCCGCAGGCTCGCGGTTGACCAGCGTGCGGAACGAGGTGATGCGCAAACGCAGCGTGTTCTCCAGCATGTTGCCCAGAAACCCCACGCTGGGGAGCTGGTTGGTTTCCATGTCGGTGGTGGCCTGACGGATCACCGCCATGCGGTTGAGAGAGAAGAAGCCCAGCCCGATCACCAGAACGGCAATAAAGGCGAACCCGAGGAATGCACGCGGCGCGATGTTCATGTTTCTAATCGACATGGAATGTCTCTCTTTAAAAATCCGGCAGAGTGCGTCCATGCGAAGTTCAAGCATCCAACACTTAAAGGCTGCTGACTGATCATTGAGGGCGACAACACCTCCCCTATGAAAGGCTTATTGCACTTGCTCTTTTATCGGCCAGCACTCTGTATTTATTCAGCGGGCTTTACTGTTTTTTTAAAACATTTGTTTTTACGGATCCAATAAAGGCTCAACGAACGCTTACCTGTTAACTGTGTGTTACACCCCGTAAAAAATCTGTGAATTTTTAGGGTTTTTCAACCACGCTTTATCATTACCCCCTTAGCAGTGGCAAAGCGCCTTATTTCGAAATAACGTTTAAGCAACAATCACAAATAGCCTTAAAGAATAAACAGATACGACAGACATCAAGGAAACGTAAAAATGTTTCGCTTGTAGGAATTTTTTCTCATCTCTGTAAGAAGTCGGTGCTACTTTTACCTGACTCGTGATCTGCGAGGCCTCGCTTCGAACAACGAAGGATGAAAACAAAGCCACGCCCTGCTCTGGCACGCGCGTTGCGACGTTCCTCGACGCGAGACAGCAGACACCGTTTTCCTGCCCTGCGGAGCTTTGGAATTGCTCGATTGAACGAGGTGGGTCCCATGAATAAAGTCACGTTCCCTAACGCCTGCCAGCTGATGCGCTGGCATTTTCATCCAGTGGGCTTCGAAGCCACCATGGATGCCCCCGGCAGCATGGTTGCACGCCTGTTCGACCGCGCCAGCGGTGAAACGGTGATTGCCATCGCCGGGATTCCCTGTGCGACGGTGATGAACGCAGTCGACGTGGAGACCATCATCGAGGCCATCGAACTGGAACTGGAGACGTTCGTGCCGCAGCAGTTGTATCTGCATCGGGCGTAGCTTGGCTTGCCGCCCCACGCCGATCCTCGAAAAACACCTTGTCCCCGGCAATCCGCGCCGACGCCTTGGGCACGTTGGCCTCATCATTACCACTCGCGTCGATGAACCAATAGCAATGCCGCACAGCGCGGGTGATAGCTACGTACGCCAGGCGCAGTACCTCATCTTTCTGGGCGTTGTCGAAGGCTTCCAGATCCCCTTCCTTACCCAGCCCGGCCAACTGATAAACCTGGTTTTTGTAGGGCGACTGGGTCAGGTGCTGGCAATCCCCCAGCAAAAACACCGCGTCGGCCTGCAAGCCCTTGGCGCTGTGGTAGGTCAATTGCTTGAGGCGCCGCGCTTGGGGAGGGAGTGCGTAATCGGCGTTGATCACCGCCTGCAAGGCGTCAGGCAACTTGTTGCGTTCACTGCCCTTGCGGTACAACAACAGCACCGAATCACCTGCGTTGTAATGCTCGACGAGGCTCGCCACCAGTTGTTCGTCATCGCGATCCAGCACCGTCACCGGCAGCAATTCCTGAACCGGACCGCTGGCCCTGGCCTTCTTGCCACTGATGGCCGGTGCGGCGCGGACGATGTGCTCGGCAGCGTCGATGATGTGCTGATGGCTACGGAAGTTGTCGCTGAGCATGACTTTGGTGGTCGACGGCGAAGGAAACTCCTTGGGGAATTCCATGAAGAACTTCGGCGAACTCCCACGCCAGCCATAGATCGACTGCCAGTCGTCGCCCACGCACAATAATGACGAACGCTGAGCGCCACGCCCGCTGTGCAACGACGATCCGCGGCTGCGCACTTCACGCAGACTCGCACGAATCCATGAGACGATTTGTGGCGACACGTCCTGAAATTCGTCGATCATCAGATGCGACAGCGGGCGCAAGCCCTCGTCGCTGACCAGTTTGAGATTTTCCGGCGAGTGTTCACCGAACAGCGCGAACATCCGGTTGTAGGTCATGACCGGCGGTGTCTGCGCCAGCAGATGGTCTTCAAACGCCTTCCAGAACAGACTCAAGGCTTCGAAGAAGAACCGGTCCGGGTCCTGATCGGAAAAGCTCATGCGCGACACCGCATCCGGCACATCAAGGCCCAGGTTTTCGATGAACCCGGCGGCCGCGACAAAGCAATCCAGCAACGGCGCAGCGCTCAGTTCACCCTTGACCTTGTAATCGAAGCCTGGCCCCGCCACGGCCGCACCCGACAACGACTGCATCATGCCGCGTGACGCCTCGTAGTTTTCCAGCCAGATCACCGGTTTGCGGCAGAACGCCTGAAACAGCGTGCGTTTGATCACCCACTCCGCCCAGACCGGCAGTTTGGCATCGGGGCGGCGCAGGTGCTGATCTTCGCTCGGGTCGAAGCCCAACACGATCCACGCATCGAGTTCAGCGGCATAACCGTGGACGTGAAACGCCAGGCCGCTGACTTCAACCGTCTGGCGCATCGGCTCCACGCCTTGAATCGGCCACATGCCCTTGCGAATCCACAGGTCTTCGATGACATCGCACAGTTCTTCATCGCGGGACGAAGACAGCCCCATCACGGTGATGCGCTTCTGCACGTCCGGGTGGTCGCGGTCCAGTTCCTTGAGCTGAAGGGAATGCCGATACAGCGGCGCCATCACTTCACGAAAGCGCGGGTTGGCCGCGTACAGGTCGCGGTAGCAGAGGTTCATCTGCTGACGTTGCGTGTCGTTGATACGCAGGTCGAACGGGTTGCTGTCAGCGCCCATGTCCTGCGATGGATTGCCGAACAGGTCTTCGCTCTGACTGCTCAGGGTTTCGAACGCCTGCAGTTGCTCGAAGCCTGGCAGGCTGCGCACCAGCGGCAGAATCCGGGAGTGGAAAGTACGCACCACGTCGCGGGCCTGACGCAGCGACAGATCATGGCCCCACAGGCCCATGATCTCGATGAGTTTGTTGATGAAGTCCTTGCGTGACTCGCGGGTGAAGGTCACCACGGTCATCGCGTCCAGTTCGAACCCCAGATAGTGATGCAGCAACAGCACCCGCAGCACCAACGAAGTGGACTTCCCGGCCCCGGCCCCGGCGATGACGTAGGTGGACGGAGTGTCGCTAAAGATCATCTTCCATTGCGCGGTGGTCGGCTGAGCGTGGGCTGCCAGCTTTTGCGCAACATCGGCCTTGACGCGCTTTTTCAGTTCGTTTGTCAGCGGCAAACGCCAGTCATCGAACAGGTGGTCGTCCACCCGCGGCCCGCGATGCTCCTGCGGCCGGGTGTCGCGAATCACCAGCACGCGGCGCCCCTCTTCGATACCGTCCAGACGCCCTTCCGCGTACCCCTCGTCCATGCCTTCGGCGTGGCCATTGAGGAAACCGTCGGCATGGCCCTGCCGCCACGAGGGCACGTGTTGCGCCTGAAGACGCGACAGACCGCCGCCGATCAGACGCGCCAGCAGGCGCTTGAAGAACGGCAAACGATCCGGCGTGTTCAGGTCAGGGGGCAGCTCGTGAGGTGGCTCGGCGGAAAAATCGTGCGACACGCAGGCTCCGAGTATCAGCGGTGAACGAGAAAGCGCCTATGGTCGCCCCATTCGGCGCCAAGCTCCAGCGAAATGCTTTGCGGTCATGGGGTTAGCCGATCAATTGCAGCCATAACGGTAAATTACCCACCCCAAATACATTTAACATTTCGATCAAAATCACGCAAAACTTACGCTTTTTATCGATATCAAATTGATAGATCATGGCCCCATCAACTAACAGCGGCGCCCACCTCAACGGCCCGGCACTGCTAACGGAGGAACTGATCATGCTGCAACTTCGCCCTTTCAAATCCCTTGGCGGCGCTGACCACGGCTGGCTGAACGCACATCACCACTTCTCGTTCGCCAACTATTACGACCCCGGCCGCATGAGCTGGGGCCAACTGCGGGTCTGGAACGATGACGTGATCGAAGCCGGTACTGGCTTCCCTCGCCACCCGCACCGCGACATGGAAATCATCACCTACGTTCGTGAAGGCGCGATCACCCACGAAGACAGCCTGGGTAACCGTGGCCGCACCGAAGCCGGTGATGTGCAAGTGATGAGCGCCGGGACCGGCGTGGCGCACAGCGAATACAACCTGGAAGCGAAAGACACCAAAATCTTCCAGATCTGGATCATGCCGGACGAAGTCGGTGCTCCGCCTTCATGGGGCGCCAAACCGTTCCCGAAAGGCAACCGCGAAGGCTTCGTGACCCTGGCCAGCGGCAAGGCAGACGACGACATCGAACTGCGTATCCGCGCCAACGCTCGACTGGTCGCCGCCAACCTGAAGGCCGGTGAAACCGCTGAATACGCACTGGATGAAGGTCGCCGGGCATACCTGGTACCGGCGACCGGCAGCATCGAGGTCAACGGCCTGCGTGCCGAAGCCCGCGACGGCGTGGCAGTCGCTGAAGAGCGCGTGTTGCGGGTGACCGCCATCGAAGACAGCGAAATCGTGCTGGTGGATGTCGCTTGATCCATACGGACGCGTAAAAACGAAAGCCCCGATTTCACTCGAAACCGGGGCTTTTTTGTCCTGCTCAATCCATCGGGCGACGCAACAGGTAGGTGTCCATGATCCAGCCCTTCTCGGCCCTCGCCGCTTCGCGGGTTTGCCTGATGCGCTCACTGACCTCGTTCAGCGGTCCGGCAATCAGGATTTCATCTGGCGTGCCCACGTACGCCCCCCAATAGATGTAAAGCCTCTGATCGACGAAGCGCTCGAAGGTGCAGTGCGCGTCGAGCATCACCCAGACATTGTCCAGCGCATCGGCCGAACCCTGTGCCAGACGCCGCCCGGTGGTGATGCGGATCGGCTCGCCAATGCGATTGAGCGGTATCCGGTGCTGCGCCGCCAGTGCCTGCACGCTGGTGATGCCGGGAATCACTTCGTAGTCGAAACACTGCCGACCACGCGCCAGCACCCGCTCCAGAATACGCAGCGTGCTGTCATACAATCCTGGATCACCCCACACCAGAAGACCGCCCACGTCGTCATCGCCCAGCTCATCGGCGATCAACTGCTCGAACAACGCTGCTCGCTGCTCATGCCAGTACTCGATGCCCTGCTGGTAAGAAGCAGGGTCATCTTCCCGTCGAGGATCACGCACCTGCACCAAACGGTAATCATCGCCCTCGATATAACGCTCGCACACCTCACGACGCAGCCGCAGCAGGTCGTCATTGGCGTAGCCCTTGTCGAGGATGAAAAACACCTTCGCCCGGTTTAACGCCTTGACCGCCTGAATCGTCAAGTGCTCGGGGTTTCCGGGGCCAATGCCGATGAGGAGGAGTTTTTTCATGGGAAAGGCTTCCGGCCTATTCGTGTAGTTCGCGCAATGCGGCAGTCGCCAGGAATCCGGAGCGGGAGCTGTAGCGCCGGTCGGTTCTGACCCGGGCATCAATGCGCTCCAGAAGAAATTCGGGCAGCGTGGCGTTGAATCGAACGGCTTTGCCGAAATAAGGCGTTACATCAAACTCCACCACCGCCCACACGCCGCCTTGGTAGTCGGGGTTGCTGATATGGGTATCGATGTCATGGACAGCAGGCAACGGCTCGCCATCGGCCACCAGCCCCTCGAAATGCAAGGCAAGTGCTTCCTTGACGTTGTCCAGAGCCTCGCCGACCGACGCGCCCGCCGAAAAACAGCCGGGGATATCCGGGACCGTGACACCATAGTCGGAGTCAACGTCCTTGTGCAGCACCACAGGTAATTTCATGCTCGCTTCCTTCCAGGCTCAACAGCCGCTGTTGAACTCATTTGAGCCCCGCCTGCTTCAGAATGTTGTGAATCGTCCCTTTGGGTAAATCATCCTTGGGATGCGGAACGGTGACACGGCCCTTCTTGATCGGGTGCTTGTATTGACGATGGCTGCCACGCACCTCAATCAGAACCCAGCCATCGTCTTCTATCCTTCGAATCATCTCCCTGCTACGCATCAGCCTACCCCTGAATTGACCGATGTGTATAGTACACACCAGAATTCAATGAACCCGGCTACAACGAATGGTTTTATCAGACTGGATGTAACACACGTCGAAATTAGTGCACATTACCCGTAGGCCATTCTCGAAATCCCGGCAACAGCATGACCAAAACAACAAAAATCACCGACCCTTCCTACGAACTGATGGACGACCACAATGGCCTGTCGATCATCTATCGCGAGCATGGTTTCCCTTGCCCGTTGGTGCGCTGGCACTTTCACAAGGAATACGAGCTGCACTTGATCATTGCCAGTTCGGGCAAGGTGTTCGTCGGTGATTACATCGGCAATTTCCATCCCGGCACGCTGTTTCTGACCGGCCCCAACCTGCCGCATAACTGGATCAGCCAGATCGGTGAAGACGAGGTCGTACCCAAGCGTGACATGCTGGTGAATTTCACTGAGGAGTTGCTGGAAAGCGGCAATCAGGTGTTCGCCGAACTCAAGACCCTCACGCCGCTGCTGGAACGGGCGCAATACGGCATCGAATTTCGCTGCAAGCGCACTGTTCGTCAGGCCATGAAGCTGATGCAGAAGATCGCTGACTCCACCGGCATGACTCGCCTGGGGCACTTTTTCATTCTCCTGGAGCTGTTGGCGGCCAGTGATGATTTCCAATTGTTGTCGGGCACCACCGCCTCACAACTGTCGGATGACCACGCCGTGGAGCGCACCAACAAGGCGGTGGATTACATTTTCACGCATTACGCTCGGGAGCTGACCCTCGAAGAGGTGGCGGATCATCTGGGGATGAAACCGACTTATTTCTCCCGCGTATTCAAACAAGCGACCGGTCGAACCTTCGTCGAGTTCGTCAATCGGTTGCGCATCAGCAAGTCCTGCGAGTTGCTCGCCGATGGTGAAAAACCGGTGACGGACGTGTGCTTCGAGTCCGGCTTCAACAACATTTCCAACTTCAACCGGCGTTTTCAGCAACTCAAAGGCATGACGCCGTCCCATTATCGTCGGCTTGCGGTGCAGCGGCTGACCGAGCAAAACCTGTACTGATTCGCTCCCCTCTCGCCCCCATCGACTACGCTGGAACTGCGCCACACCATGCTGGAACGCAGTTCTGGTGCGTTGCCGTCTGAACTCTCAGTGCAAGAAAGTATCAGTTCAAGTGTGTCGCAGGATTTGTCATCGTCTGTGCGGGCCGTTGTAATCAACGGACTTCTTCCAGGTCTTTTGGAAGGAACAAAAACAATAAACCAAGCTTCTGGCGCCGCGAGGCTCAGAAGAGGAGAGATACATGAAGACCTCTGCAAACGTTCTGCTTGCTTGCGCCTCTCTGTCACTCGGCCTGACCCTCTGCAACAGCGCCTCAGCGGGCGAGGTGACCATCGCCACCGTCAACAACAGCGACATGATCCGCATGCAGCGGCTGTCCAAGACCTTCGAAGAACAGCATCCCGACATCAAACTCAAGTGGGTGGTCCTTGAAGAGAACGTCCTGCGTCAACGCCTGACCACGGACATCGCCACCAAAGGCGGCCAGTTCGACGTACTGACCATCGGCATGTACGAGGCCTCGCTGTGGGGTGCCAAAGGCTGGCTGAAAGAAATGGACAACCTGCCAGCGTCCTACGCGCTGGACGACGTGTTCCCTTCGGTACGTGACGGCCTGTCCGTCGACGGCAAGTTGTTTGCCCTGCCGTTCTACGCCGAAAGCTCGATCACCTATTACCGCAAAGACCTGTTCAAAGACGCTGGCCTGACCATGCCGGAGCGTCCGACCTGGACCCAGATTTCCGAATTCGCCGACAAACTCACCGACAAGTCCAAAGAGCAATACGGCATTTGCCTGCGCGGCAAGGCCGGTTGGGGTGAGAACATGGCGCTGATCACCACCGTCGCCAACGCCTTCGGTGCACGCTGGTTCGACGAACAGTGGAAACCGCAGTTCGATCAGCCAGAGTGGAAAAACGCGCTGACCTTCTACACCAACGTCATGAAAAAAGACGGCCCACCCGGCGCCTCCAGCAACGGCTTCAACGAAAACCTCGCGCTGTTCAACAGCGGCAAGTGCGCCATCTGGGTCGACGCCAGCGTGGCCGGCTCCTTCGTGACCGACAAATCTCAGAGCAAGGTCGCCGATAACGTCGGCTTCACCTACGCGCCTCACGAAGTCACCGACAAAGGCTCGGCCTGGCTGTACTCGTGGGCCCTGGCGATCCCGACCAGCGCCAAGAATGACAAGGACGCCCGCGCCTTCACTGAGTGGGCGACCTCCAAAGAGTACGCCGCGCTCGTCGCCGAGAAAGACGGCGTGTCCAACGTGCCGCCAGGCACCCGCGCTTCGACCTACACCGATGCGTACAAGAAAGCCGCGCCGTTTGCCGACATCACCCTGGAATCGCTCAAGGCGGTCACGCCGAAAGCGCCGACCCTCAAGCCTGTGCCTTACGTCGGCATCCAGTTGGTGACCATCCCTGAGTTCCAGTCGATCGGCACCTCGGTCGGCCAGCAGTTCTCGGCGGCATTGGTGGGCACCTCCTCGGTCGATCAGGCCCTGACCAACGCGCAAAGCGTGTCCGAGCGTGAAATGAAGCGCGCGGGTTACCCGAAAAAGGGCTGATCCCGCTCGTCTCCGGGCAGCGACCGGCCTGATCGGGTCGCTGCCTTGCTCACGCTTTTGCCCCGGTTCGGAGTCATCATGAACACCTCAACCATTCCCCCTCGCGCGGCTCAGGTCGCCGAAAAAGACCCGAAAAAAGCCAGCGTCACCAAACCCGGCTGGTTTCTGGTCAGCCCCTCGGTGGCCCTGCTGCTGGTCTGGATGATCGTCCCGCTGGGCATGACCATCTATTTCTCGCTGATTCGCTATAACCTGCTCAATCCGGGTGAAAACGAATTCGTTGGCCTGGATAACTTTGAATTCTTTGTCACGGATTCAGGCTTCTTTCCCGGTGCGATGAACACCCTGTTGCTGGTCGGTAGCGTGTTGGCCATCAGCGTGATCCTGGGTGTACTGATTTCCGCACTGCTGGAAGCCACCGAGTTTTTCGGGCGCGGCATTGTGCGCGTGCTGTTGATTTCGCCGTTCTTCATCATGCCCACGGTCAGTGCGCTGATCTGGAAGAACCTGATTTTCCATCCGGTCTCGGGCATTCTCGCCTGGGTCTGGAAGTTGTTCGGCGCCCAGCCCGTGGACTGGCTGGCCAACTACCCGATGCTCTCGATCATCATCATTGTGTCGTGGCAGTGGCTGCCGTTCGCCATCCTGATCCTGATGACCGCCATGCAGTCGCTGGATCAGGAGCAGAAAGAAGCCGCACGTCTGGATGGCGCCGGTCCCATCGCCATCTTCTGGCACTTGACCCTGCCCCATCTGGCGCGGCCTATCGCGGTGGTGGTGATGATCGAGACCATCTTCCTGCTCTCGGTGTTCGCGGAAATCTTCACCACCACCAACGGCGGTCCGGGTTTCGCCTCCACCAACCTGGCCTACCTGATCTACAACCAGGCGCTGTTGCAGTTCGACGTGGGCATGGCCTCGGCGGGCGGCCTGATCGCGGTGGTCATTGCCAATATCGCCGCCATCATCCTGGTGCGGATGATCGGCAAAAACCTCACCGAAAAATCCTGAGGGCACGGACATGATGACGCTCAAACAATCCCGTCGCCTGCAAAGCCTGCTGCTCGGCAGCCTGTCATGGCTGGTCGCGGCGCTGATCTTCTTCCCGATCTTCTGGATGGTGCTGACCAGCTTCAAGACTGAACTGGACGCCTTCGCCACGCCGCCGCAGCTGTTCTTCACGCCGACGCTGGAAAACTATCTGCACATCCAGGAGCGCAGTGACTACTTCCACTTCGCCTGGAACTCGGTGTTGATTTCGTTCAGCGCGACGATTCTGTGCCTGTTGATCGCGGTTCCGGCGGCCTATTCCATGGCCTTCTTCGAAACCAAGCGCACCAAACAGACCCTGCTGTGGATGCTCTCGACCAAGATGCTGCCGCCAGTGGGCGTGCTGATGCCGATCTACCTGCTGGCCAAGACGTTCGGCTTGCTCGACTCGCGCATCGCACTGATCGTGATCTACACCCTGATCAACCTGCCGATCGTAGTCTGGATGATTTACACCTACTTCAAGGACATCCCCGGGGAAATCCTCGAAGCCTCGCGGCTGGACGGCGCAAGCACCGGGCAGGAAATCTTCAAGGTGCTGATCCCGATCTGCAAAGGCGGCCTGGCCTCAACGGCGCTGCTGTCGCTGATCCTGTGCTGGAACGAGGCGTTCTGGTCGCTGAACCTCACGTCCTCCAGCGCTGCGCCCCTGACGGCGTTGATCGCCTCGTATTCCAGCCCTGAAGGGCTGTTCTGGGCCAAATTGTCGGCAGTGTCGACGCTGGCCTGTGCGCCGATCCTGATCTTTGGCTGGATCAGTCAGAAACAGCTGGTCCGTGGGTTGTCGTTTGGTGCGGTGAAATGAATCACGCCACGATCTCACTTCGTGGGAGCCGGTTCCCACAGAACCGTAGCTTCGCACCCTGATCCTTCACAGCGATTCATGAAGAACAAAACTGGAGCCCCACATGGCTAACCTGACAATCAGAAATCTGCAAAAAGGCTTCGACGGCCACCAGATCATCAAAGGCATCGACCTGGACGTCAAAGACCGGGAGTTCGTGGTCTTCGTGGGTCCGTCCGGCTGCGGCAAGTCCACCCTGCTGCGCCTGATCGCGGGCCTTGAAGACGTCACCAGCGGCAGCATCGCTCTCGATGGCCGGGAAATCACCGAAGTCACTCCGGCAAAGCGCGACCTCGCGATGGTCTTTCAGACCTACGCCCTCTACCCGCACATGACGGTGAGCAAGAACCTCTCCTTCGCCCTGGACCTGGCCGGTACACCGAAAGCCGAAGTCGAGAAGAAAGTCGCCGAAGCTGCACGCATTCTGGAACTCGGCCCCTTGCTGGAGCGCAAACCCAAGCAACTCTCGGGCGGCCAGCGTCAGCGTGTGGCCATCGGCCGCGCCATCGTGCGCAACCCGAAAATCTTCCTGTTCGACGAGCCACTGTCCAACCTCGACGCCGCGCTGCGGGTGCAGACGCGCCTTGAGCTGTCGCGCCTGCACAAAGAGCTGGAAGCGACGATGATCTACGTCACCCACGATCAGGTCGAGGCCATGACCCTGGCCGACAAGGTGGTGGTGCTCAACGGCGGTCGCGTGGAACAGGTCGGCTCGCCGCTGGAGCTGTACCACCACCCGGCCAACCTGTTCGTCGCGGGCTTTCTCGGCACACCGAAAATGGGCTTCCTCAAGGGGAAAGTCAGCCGCGTCGAGGCCACTGGCTGCGAAGTCACGCTGGACGCCGGGACCCAGATCAACCTGCCCTTCACCAATGCCCAGCAAAGCGTTGGCGACGCCGTGACGTTGGGTATTCGCCCTGAACATCTGGAGATCGCCAAGCCCGGCGACTGCCAGTTGCAAGTGGTGGCCGATGTCAGCGAGCGACTGGGCAGCGACACCTATTGCCACGTGCGCACGCAATCCGGCGAGGCCCTGACCATGCGGATTCGCGGCGATCTGGCCAGCCAGTACGGCGAAACCCTGAACCTGCACCTGGACAGCGCCCATTGCCACCTGTTCGACGCCCAAGGCCAGGTCATTCGCAAAGCCATGCAAGCCGCGGCCTGAGTCCGCCGCGCTCACAGAATCGGGAATGCAGTCATGAAACTGAACAAACAGAACCTGTCGAATTTGGGTGACGGCATTGAATTGCCCGCCTACGCCCTCGAAAACCGCCGCCAGGGCATCGCCCACATCGGCGTCGGCGGTTTCCATCGTGCTCATCAGGCGTTTTACACCGATGCCTTGATGAACCTCGGCGCCAAGGAACAGACCGGCGAAGGCCTGGACTGGGCCTTCTGTGGGGTCAGCCTGCGTGAAGAAGACCGCGCCAATTTTGAGGCCTTGAAGGGGCAGGACTTCCTCTACACGCTGTTCGAACTGGGCGACACGCCGGACACCGAAACCCGTGTGATCGGCGCCATGAGCCAGATGCTGATGTCCACCGACAACGACCTGGCCCTGATCGACAAGCTGGCCAGCCCGGACATCCGCATCGTTTCGCTGACCATCACCGAAGGCGGCTACTGCATCGACGACAGCACCGGCGAGTTCATGAGCCACCTGCCACAGATCCAGCACGACCTCTCCCACCCGGCCACGCCGAAAACCGTGTTCGGCTACCTGTGTGCCGCGCTGGCCAAGCGCCGTGCACAAGGCATTCCGGCGTTCACGCTGATGTCCTGCGATAACCTGCCGCACAACGGCGCGGTCACCCGCAAGGCACTGCTGGCCTTCGCCAAACTGCGCGATGCCGAGCTGCATGACTGGATCGCCGCTAACGTCAGCTTCCCCAACGCCATGGTCGACCGCATCACGCCCATGACCAGCGCTGCCCATCGTCTGCAACTGCACGACGAGAAAGGCATCGACGACGCCTGGCCGGTGGTCTGCGAGCCGTTCGTGCAGTGGGTGCTGGAAGACAAATTCGTCAACGGCCGTCCCGCCTGGGAAAAGGTTGGTGTGCAATTCACCGACGACGTCACGCCCTACGAAGAGATGAAGATCAAGCTGCTCAACGGCAGCCACCTGGCATTGACCTACCTGGGCGCGCTGAAGGGCTATCGTTTCGTTCACGAAACCATGAACGACCCGTTGTTCGTGAAGTACATGCGCACTTACATGGATCTGGATGTCACGCCACAGCTGTCACCAGTACCGGGCATCGATCTGACGGATTACAAACAGACCCTGATCGACCGTTTCTCCAATCAGGCCATCGCCGACCAACTGGAGCGCGTGTGCTCGGACGGTTCGTCGAAATTCCCGAAATTCACCGTGCCGACCATCAACCGGCTGATCGTCGACAAGGGCAACATGGACCGCGCCTCGCTGGTGGTTGCGGCCTGGGCGCTGTACCTGCAAGGCAACAAGAATGGCGACTTCAAAGGCGAGAACGGCGTCGAGTACAGGGTGGTCGATCCCCGCGCCGACTTCTGCAAGGCGCTGGTCGCTGACGACGTGCTGGTGACCCAACGTTTGCTGGAGGTCGAAGAAATCTTCGGCGCGGCGATCCCGAAATCCGCTGAATTCGTCGCCTCATTCGAGCACAACCTGAACAGCCTGAAGCAGTTGGGCGTCAGCAAGACCCTGGAAAACCTGTTGGCGAAAGCCGTCTGAGGTGAAGAGGTGAGCATGTTTCTCGGCATCGATTGCGGCACCCAAGGCACCAAGGCGATTGTTCTGGATGCCGTCAGCGGCAAGGTTCTGGGCGAAGGCTCAGGTGCCCATCACATGATCAGCGGCGCCAACGGGCGTCGCGAACAGGATGTGCAGGAGTGGCTGACAGCGTTCGAGCAGGCCACCGCAGCAGCGTTGAAGCAAGCGGGCATTTCCGGTGCGGAGATTCAGGGCATCGGCGTGTCCGGGCAGCAGCACGGGCTGGTGATGATCGACGAACATGGTCAGGTGTTGCGCCCGGCCAAACTCTGGTGCGACACCGAGTCAGCGCCCGAGAATGATCGCCTGCTGGACTATCTGGGCGGCGAAAAAGGCTCGCTGGAACGTTTGGGCATCGCCATCGCGCCGGGCTATACCGTCTCCAAACTGCTCTGGAGCAAAGAGCAGTTTCCCGAGCTGTTCGCCCGCATCGACAAAATCCTGCTGCCCCACGACTACCTCAACTACTGGCTGACCGGGCGTTGCTGCAGCGAATTCGGCGACGCGTCGGGCACCGGCTATTTCAACGTACGCACTCGCCAGTGGGATCTGGACATTCTCAACCACATCGATCCGAGCGGTCGGCTGGTCAAGGCCCTGCCAGAACTGCTGGAAGCCCATGCGCCCGTAGGCAAAATCCTGCCTGCGATTGCCGATCGTCTGGGCCTCAATCCCGACGCCCTCGTCTCCAGCGGTGGCGGTGACAACATGATGGGCGCCATTGGTACTGGCAACATCGTGCCTGGCTCGATCACCATGAGCCTGGGCTCGTCCGGCACGGTGTACGCCTATGCGGACGCGGGTAACGTCAGCGCTCAGCCCTCGGTCGCCACCTTCTGCTCGTCCTCGGGCGGCTGGCTGCCGCTGATCTGCACCATGAACCTGACCAACGCCACCAGTGCCATTCGCGAGCTGTTCGCGCTGGACATCGGCGCCTTCAACGCCGCCATCGCTTCGTCGCCCATCGGCGCGCAAGGGGTGCTGATGCTGCCATTCCTCAACGGTGAGCGGGTGCCCGCCCTGCCCCACGCCACCGGCAGTATTCTGGGGCTGGACAGCACCAACCTGACTCAGGCTAATCTTTGCCGGGCCGTGGTCGAAGGCACCACGTTCGGCTTGCGATACGGGCTGGACCTGCTGCGCGACAGCGGGATCAAGAGCGCCAACATTCGTTTGATCGGCGGCGGTGCGAAGAGCGCGGTCTGGCGGCAGATCGTCGCTGACATCATGGACACCCCGGTCATCTGCACCACCGGTACCGAAGCGGCTGCCTTGGGCGCGGCGATTCAAGCGGCCTGGTGTCATGCCCATGCCACAGGTGGCAACGAATCGTTGCAGACGTTGAGTGAGCGATGTGTCAGCCTCGATTCGGGAAGCGAAACGCGACCCATCGCCGAGCATGTGGCCGCGTATCAACAGGTTTATCAGCACTACCGCAATCAATTGCAGGGCATCTGACGGATCGCCGTCAGCCCTTAACGGAGCACCTATGTACCTGGTCTGTGGCGAAGCACTGTTCGACTTTTTCAGTCAATCGGACGACAACGGAGCCAACTCCAAGAGCAACAAAATCGGTTATCAAGCCATCGCGGGCGGGTCGCCTTTCAACGTCGCCATCGGCTTGCGTCGGCTGGGCGTAGACGCCGGTTTCTTTGCCGGTATCTCCAACGACTACTTGGGCAAACGCCTGGAAACGGTCCTTGACGAAGAAGGCGTACGGGATGACTTCCTGATTCACTTCGATGCACCGACCACCCTTTCAATGGTCGCGGTAGGCGCTGACGGCTCGCCGGAGTACAGCTTTCGTGGCGAAGGCTGCGCCGACCGCCTGCTGCTGAGCAAGCACCTGCCGACACTCGACGCCAAGGTGCGCGGCCTGCACGTCGGCTCGTTCTCGCTGGTGGTGCAACCGGTGGCCGACACCCTGATGGCACTGGTGCAGCGAGAAAGTGGCCAGCGCCTGATCACCTTCGACCCCAACGTTCGGCTGAACCCGGCACCGAGTATCGACCTTTGGCGCAAACAGGTGGCCAAATTCGCCGAGCATGCGCACATCATCAAAGTCAGCGATGAAGACCTCCACCTGCTCTACCCCGACGCCGAACCTGAAACCGTGGCGCAAGGCTGGCTACAAAACAACTGCCAACTGGTGATCATGACCCGTGGCCGCCAGGGCGCCACCGTCTTCACCCGCGAACTGGGCCACTGGTCCGTCCCGGCCCGCGAAGTCAAAACCGCCGACACCGTGGGCGCAGGCGACACCTTCCAGGCCGCGCTGATCACCTTTCTCACCGAACGCCAGCTCGATACGCCAGACAGCCTGCCAACCCTGAGCCGCGAGACGCTGACCGAAATGCTGAATTTTGCCGTGGCCGCAGCGGCAGTCACCTGCACGCGGGTGGGGCCGGATTTGCCGTATAGGGATCAGGTGGTTTGATTCGTCATTCATACCTCTAGATACATCTTCTCTTCTTGATCTAACATCACCCTCTCTCCACCATCAGCCCTCTTGCACATCAAAGGGATACTGATGGTGAAGAGTAGAGAAGGAGGCGCGCATGGCTAACGCCGTCCGAACCGCGCTGACTCTTTCGCAGGAGCACACTATGCAATATCCCATTGCTATCGAGTGGAGCAACGAAACCACTGCTACCGGCATTCATATTCCGGACATTCCCGGTGCAGTGACTGCAGGCGATACCTTTGAGGAAGCCTATAACGCGGCCATCGAAATCGCCCACATCATGCTTGAGGAGCAAGTGACCAGCGGGCACCCCTTGCCAATGCCGACCTGCGTCAAAAACCATCACGATCATCCGGACTACGCCGCAATGGGCTGGGGCATGTTGGAAATCGATATCACGCCTTATCTGGGCAAGACCGAAAAGGTCAATGTCACCCTGCCCGGTTTCGTTATCCAACGCATTGACCACTACGTTCGTGATCACAACATCAAAAGCCGGTCATCATTTTTGGCCGATGCGGCGTTGGAAAAACTGGCCCGTCCATGAACGTCAAAAAAGGGGCAGCCGGTCGACACCGCTGCCCCTTCTCATGTACCGCCCACATCACCTCAGGCCAGTTCCGCCTTCGCCATGGCGATCTTGGTCTTGACCTCTTGCTCGGCAATTTGCTGGTCAGTCTTTTGCTTTTGCAACTCGGCGACTTTCTTGTCCACTGCCGCCTGCTGCTCCGGCGTCATGTTGTCGTACTCTTCCTTCGAAACGCCGGTCAGTTGCTGACGCACCTTCTCGGCATCGGTCTGGTTCATGTACGCCAGAAAATCAGCCTGGGCAGACGTGGTGGCCGACGAGCTTGAGTCGCTGCTGTCTACCGCAGCGATTTCTTTATCGACGGTTTTGGTCACACTGTCCGACGCCGCGACCTGCTTGTCGGTGCTGGATGAGAACGCCGCAGCGGCAGCCGCCTTGTCATCGTCCGTCACCGAAGCCGTGGTGTTGGCCAGAGCAGCTTTGAGGTTCACCATCATTTTGGCGAAGGACTCGTCGTAGCTCTGGTCGGTGCTGCTTTGGGTCGAACCGTTGTTGCTGTTCGCGATAGCCGCGACCGGCGCCGTCGAGCCCGCCATCGCGGCGGTGGTGTACGCATCCTTGTCTGTCGTGTCGTATTGCGTGTGAGCAACCGCTTTGGACACGAAGTGCTGGATGGCACTGTTACCAATAATCATCTTTCACCTCCTTATCAGGTCATCGATGCATCGGCTTGCGCAGCAAAAGCAGTGCCACATGAGGTTACATTAACTGTAGGCCACGTCCTACAAGGCTTCGTGGCTGAGCGACGTTGGCGTATGAGGCGGCAAACTCGACAGAAGCTTGCCGCATGCGGCAGTCACTGGCCGCTTCTTGACGCCTCACCTCATTTCAAGAAGGCCTTGACTGCCTCATCGACCCTGCCCATTTCACAGACTGGCGCCATGTGCCCGCAGTCGTTGTCCAGTACCAGCAATTTCGCACCTTTGGCGGCGGCCAATGCCTTGGCAGGCGCCGGGTCCACCAGCCGATCCTGCTCGGACACGATCACCAACAGGGGCGCCTTGATCTTCTTCGCCAGTGCTGCCATGTCGCCATCACGGACCAGATCGAAGGTGGTCATGGCCTGCAATTGCCGATACCAGTCCACCGCGCTGAAACGCTGGCTGGTCTGGGTGGCGTGCAGACGGTCTTCGGTCGCACGCTTGCCCGCAACGGCCTTGGCGGCGCGGTGTTCGGGCGTCCAGAGGGATTCAGTGTGCAACGCGGTGAGTTTCTTGAACGCTGTGCCCGGTGGGTAGTTGCCGCTGTTCCAGCCAGGATTGCTCTCGATAGCGGCCAGTTCGGCTTTCCAGACCTGTAGATCCCGCATCGAGGGTTGCGGCGTGCCCACGATGGTCACGAGATGGCTGACGTAATCGGGGTACATCACGCCCCATTGCAGCGCCTGCATGGCGCCCATGGAAAAGCCGATGATCGCGTGGGCGTGGTCAATGCCCAGGGTCAGTGCCAACAAGCGATGCTGGGCCTTGACCATGTCACGGATGCCAAACTCGGGGAATTTCAACCCAGGGTGGGTTTTGCTGTTGGAGGGCGAACAGGACACGCCATTCCCCACCGCGTCCAGTGCAATGACGTACCAGCGGTCCGTGTCGATCAACTTGCCCGGTCCGATGAGGTCGATCTGATCAGCGGTGCGGCCGGTCAACCACGTCGGCACCAGCACCACGTTGCTCTGGTCCGCCGCCAACGTGCCGTAGGTCCGATAGCCCAATGAACATTGCTTGATCTTGCCCCCTACCATGCTCAGCGAGCCAATACTCGCCAACTGTTGTTCAGCGGCATTCGCCAGGCACACGCCCGTTATTGCCAGCCACGCACACAGCGCCTGGCGCGCCCATCGGCACAGATTCATGTGTCTTCCCCCAGACGATCAGACTTCAGTGTTGCGGCCGAGGAAAACCATGTACGTCTGACACCATGCCGTCGCGCGCAGGAATGAGCGTAGCCGGTTGGTCTGGCGGCGTTGGACGAGGGGATGAAATGCAGAGTGGAGACGATGTCGCCGCAGGACTTGTGGGAGCGAATTCATTCGCGAGAGGGCGACACATCCGATACATCTTCATCTGATGCACCGGCGCATCGCGAATGAATTCGCTCCCACAGGGTGATCTGCGCCGCAACAGGCGTGGCAGCGGCCTACTCTGGCGGATTCTGCGCTTGCAGCAGCAACCCCCAGTCACGCAACGAGGCCACCACCGGACCGACTTCACGGCCCTTGGCGGTCAGCAGGTATTCAAGCCGCGGCGGATGTTGTTCGTAGAGACGACGTTCAATCAGGCCGTTGGCCTCCAGTGCCTTGAGTCGCGTGGACAGCGTGCTTGGCGCGCAGCCCTTGAGCGAGTCCTGCAGGTCTTGAAAACGGCGCGTTGGATTGCGCAGCAGGTCTCGCAGGATGAGGATCACCCAGCGTTCTCCGATCACTTCCAGCGCGGTGATCACCGGGCAAAAGGCGTAGGTGGGAAAGGGTTCTGGGGATTCGGACTTGGTCTTTGACATGAGCGCGAGTCTAGCAAGGGGCTGTAGCGAGTCAATCTGAAAATCCGCGCCGTCTCTGTCTTCACCTCCCGTTCGCCTTTGATCCTGCTCTTTGTGCAAAGAACAAGATCCGCAGTACGGGACCGCTCAAACCAACGCACTCAAATCCAGCTTCTGTTGCGGCACCGGCATCGAGAAGTAGTACCCCTGCGCCTGCCCGGCGCCCATTTCCCTGAGCAATTGCAGGGTGTCGGCGTCTTCCACCCCTTCGGCAACCACGCTCAAACCCAGCGATTCGGCCATGCGCACGATGGCCCGGACGATGGCGCGGCTGCGGGAGCTGGTGGTCAGTTCAAGGGTGAAAGACTTGTCGATTTTCAACCCACTGAAATGGTACTGGTGCACGTAACTGAGGGACGAGAACCCGGCACCAAAATCGTCAAGCACGGTGGAAACGCCATTCTCCGCCAAGTGCTTCATGGCCTGACGCGCCAGTTCCGGCTCAGCCACCAATGCGCCTTCGGTCAGCTCCAGGCAGATACGCGACGGCGCCACATCATGCTGGGCAAGCAGCCCCAGAACCTCGCTGGCGAATTCCGGTCGGCTGATGCTGTAACTCGAACAGTTCACGTGCACGGTCGGCCAGTGGGCATGGCTGGGCTGGGCGAGCATCGCCACCACCTGTTGCAGCATGTAGAAATCCAGCCTGCCGATCAGGCGCAAGCCTTCCAGTGCGGGCAGAAATTGCCCCGGCGCGATGATCCGGCCATCGGGCTGGCGCCAGCGAATCAGGGCTTCCAGCGCGAGAATCTTGCCCGTTGCCACGTCAATGATCGGCTGGAAATACGGCAGCAATTCGTCGGTGCGCTTGAGCGCGTTACGCAACGCGCCCTCCTGCTCCATCTGATCGGACACCTCACGCCGCACTTCCTGGTTGAACACCGCGTAGCTGTCACGCCCGGCATTCTTGACCCGATACATCGCGGTGTCGGCATCGCGCAGCAGGTCGGCGGGTTCGGTGTGAAACTGCAGGTCCGCGGCCACGACGCCGATGCTGCATGACGAAAACACCGCGTGGCCGTCAATATAAAAAGGCGCATCGAAGGCCAGCAAAATGCGCTCGGCGATGGCCACGGTCACGTCCGGCGGCGCGGCGTAGGCCAGCACCGCGAACTCGTCACCGCCGAGCCGCGCCAGCAGGTCGCTGTCGCGCATGCAACTGCGCAGGCGGTCGGCCGCTTGAATCAGCAATAAATCTCCGGAGTGATGCCCCAGGCTGTCGTTGACCATCTTGAAGCGATCGAGGTCGATGAACATCACCACCAACTCACGCCCCTTGTCGCAGAATTCTTGCCAGGCAAGTTGCAGACGGTGTTGCAGGTGGCTGCGATTGGGCAAGCCGGTCAGGGAGTCGTGGGCGTTTTCGTGTTGCAGTTTGGCATTGGCGTAATCCAGCTCGCGCGTGCGGTCCTGTACCCGGGCTTCCAGTTGCAGGTTGGCGGCATGAATGGCCTCGGCGGCACTGCGCCGCGACAGGGCGGTGTCAATGTGGCGGGACACAAAGGTCAGCAGGTCCTGATCGCGCAGCGAATAGCTGACATGCGGTGAGTAACTCTGCACCGCCAGCACACCGCGCACGGTGTCGCCGTCGAACAAGGGGATGCCCAACCACGAACAGGACCGGTTGACGTCGTTTTGCAAGGTGATTTCGCCATTGCCTTCCAGACGCCGCGCTTCGGCGCTGTCGATCAGACAGGGGCGGCGCTGACGGATCACGTACTCGGTGAAGCCGCGCTCGCCACGACGCGGGTCGGGACGGCGGGTCAGGCGTTCGTCGACGTAGTACGGAAAGGTCACCTCGCCCGTGGTGTCGTCGAACAGCGCAATGTAGAAATTCAGGGCAAACAGCAACTCGCCGACGATCCCGTGCAGGCGCTTGAACAAGTCGGCCATGTCACCCTGCTGGCTCGACAGTTCGGTGATCTGGAACAGCGCCGTCTGCAAATGCTCGGCCCGCTCACGGTCCGCCACTTCGTTTCTCAGGGCGTCATTGAGCCGGGACAGCTCCAGGGTGCGGCGCACCACGGTTTCTTCCAAGTGCGCGCGGTGCAGAATGCGGTCCAGCGCCATGGCCACGTGACGCGCCACCACCAGAAACAACTCCTGATCCTCGACGCTGTAGACCCGCGATACGTCATAAACCTGCATCGCCAGCATGCCGAACACTTCGTCCGTGGCATTTTTCAGCGGCGCGCCCATCCAGAACTCCGGCCGATGGCCCACGCAATGGAAACGCTCCGAGGCCCGGGCGCGTTCGATGCCCGCCGCGTCCACGAACAGCGGCTGCTCAGTGGTCAAGACGTAACCGGTCATCGAAAGGCGTTCCGGGTCGAGAAACTCCTGTGTTTCGGCCTCCAGTGCGTCCACGTCGGTAATGTCGATGTAATACGGATAGGTGATCTTGCCGCTGTGGCTTTCGTACAGCGCCAGATAAAAGTTTTCCGCGTCGATCAGCGTCGCCAGTTGTTGGTGCACCCCTTGCAGAAACGCCGAACGGTCCCGGGTCGAACTGGCCAGTGAGCTGATTTCATACAACACGCGTTGCGTCGCTTGCGCTCGGGCCAAGGCAACGGTCTGCAAGCGCAGGCCCAGGCGGTTCGCCAGGCTCAGCAGAAACGGGTTGCCGGACTCCCGCTCCGGCGTCAGCAGCCAGCCCAACGGCGCCTCGCCGTGCCCGGTGACCCAGCGGTGCAAGTCATGGTCGCGACAAAAGGCGTCGAACCCTTCACGGGGAATCAGCGTCGGCCATTCGGTGGAGGCATCGCCCTGCCCCAGCAAATGCAGATGTCGATTGGCACGGTAGGCGGCCCAGCTCAGTTGTGGGGCTGCCGCGCTGGCCGCTTTCAATAACGCATCAAGGGAATGTTCGTCGGTCATCGATGAGGCGTTTTCCAATCCTGTATCACCGGTCAATAGTGCCTGTCCGTCGGCAAATGGCGAGCGCTGGGAGGGGTTCGACACGTGGGAATTCATGGGCGCTCCAATACCAGCGTGGGACTGGGCTATCTTCATGGGGTCTGACAGATGGTTGCAAGCGCCATATTCGTTTTTACTGCCTGTAAACGACCGAAAATCGAGATTTCACGACATTTCACGTGACATCTGTCTCGTTATCGGCAGGTCGCCCTCGAAATGAAAGCATTTCGGCGCACGCCGGTCAGATTGTCCGACATCGCTCCGTTCACACCGATGTCGGTCGACCTGCACTGACCTTTCACACCATCCGCCTGTCTCTGAATGCTGTGACTGAAACCTTTTAGCTCAACGCAGAGGATCGCAACATGATCAAGACTTACAGCTACGCCGCACAAAAACCCACGGACCGGCTGGCACCGTTCCAGATCGAGCGCCGCGATCCGGGCGCCGACGATGTCCAGATCGACATCCTGTATTGCGGGGTCTGCCACTCTGACCTGCACACCGCCCGCAATGAATGGAACAACACCCTGTACCCCTCGGTGCCGGGTCACGAGATCGTGGGCAAGGTCACGGCGGTTGGCGCCAACGTGACGCACTTCAAGGTGGGCGATCTGGCGGGTGTGGGGTGCATGGTCGACAGTTGCCAGCACTGCGCGTCCTGCGCCGAAGGTGACGAGCAGTACTGCGAAAACGGCTTCACCGGGACCTACAACGGCCCGGTCTTCGGCGGTGAAAACACCTACGGCGGGTATTCCGACAAGATCGTGGTGAAAGAGAAGTTCGTCCTGAAAATCTCCCACAGCGACAACCTGGCTGCCGTGGCTCCGCTGCTGTGCGCCGGCATCACCACCTACTCGCCACTGCATCACTGGAACGTCGGCCCCGGCAAGAAAGTCGGCGTGGTCGGCCTCGGTGGTCTGGGCCACATGGCGGTGAAAATCGCCCACGCCATGGGCGCGCATGTGGTGCTGTTCACCACCTCGCCGAACAAACGCGAAGACGGCAAGCGGCTGGGTGCCGATGAGGTCGTGGTGTCGAAGAGTGCCGATGAAATGGCCAAACAGGCCAACTCGCTGGACTTCATCCTCAACACCGTGGCCGCGCCCCACGATCTGGACGCCTTCCTCAACCTGCTCAAACGCGACGGCACCATGACCCTGGTGGGCGCGCCGGATCATCCGCACCCGTCGCCTTCGGTGTTCAACCTGATCTTCAAGCGTCGCAGCCTGGCCGGTTCACTGATCGGCGGGATCAAGGAAACTCAGGAGATGCTGGATTTCTGCGCCAAACACGGCATCGTTTCGGACATCGAAATGATCCACATGAAGGACATCAACGAAGCCTACGAGCGCATGGTCAAGGGTGACGTGAAGTACCGCTTCGTCATTGACATGGCCACGCTCAAAGAGGAAGCCTCGGCAGCCTGAGGCGTTCCAGTCTCCGGCGCGAAGGGGTCGCTCCTTCGCGCCGGATCCGCATCAGCGCACTTGCAGTCGTTCGAAACGCCCCGCCAGTACACCGTATGCAAACACACCCAGCAGCCCATGGGCCGCAACGAACCACAGGGCAATATTGAACGAGCCGGTGGCCGCGACGATGTAGCCAATCACTACCGGCGTGACGATCCCGGCAATGTTGCCGATGCCGTTGAACACGCCGCCACTCAGGCCGACCATGTTTTTCGGCGCCGTGTCAGACAGCACCGCCCACCCCACGGCAGCCAGCCCTTTGCCGAAGAAGGCGATGGCCATGAGGCTGATGACGATCCAGTTGGCGTCGACGAAGTTGGCCAGCACCAGAATCGTCGACATGATCATGCCGATCAAAAACGGCGTCTTGCGGGCAATGGACGGGTGCACGCCGCGACGGATCAGCAGATCGGAGAGCATGCCGCCCAACACCCCGCCGGAAAATCCACAGATGGCTGGCAGCGCCGCGACCCAACCCGCTTCCATGATGGTCATGCCGCGGCCTTTGATCAGGTAGATCGGGAACCAGGTGATGAAGAAGTAGGTCAACGCGGTGATGCAGTATTGCCCCATGTAGATCGCCCACAGGGTGCGGCTGGTGAACAGTTGCTTGATCTCGGCCCATGTGGCCTTGTTCTTTTTTTCTTTGCGGTTGAGTTCCAAGTCTACCAGCGCACCGCCTTCGCGCATGTAGTCCAGCTCCTTGGCGCTCAGGCGTTTGTCGCTGTGGGGCTCGCGATAAAGGGCGAACCAGAACACGCTCAGCACCAGCCCCAGCGCGCCCATCCACAGAAAGACGTGTTCCCAGCCCAGGGCGTGCGTCAACCAGGCCATCAACGGGGTGAACAGCACCACCGCCATGTACTGCGCCGAGTTGAACAAGGCCGATGCCGTGCCGCGCTCGCTGGTGGGGAACCAGCAGGAGACGATGCGGTTGTTGGCCGGAAAGGCCGGGGACTCCACCAGGCCGAGCATGAAGCGCATGGCGAACAGGCTCATCGCCGCCGAAGCACCCATCAGGCCGAACCAGCCCACCGTGCCCTGAGCCATGGTGAACACCGACCACAGCACCAGACTGCACCCGTAAACGCGCCGAGCGCCAAAGCGGTCGAGCAGCCAGCCGCCGGGAATCTGCCCCAGCGCATAGGCCCAGGCGAACGCCGAAAAGATCATGCCAAGCATGATCGGGTCCAGCCCCAGGTCCTTGACCACCCCCGTGCCCGCAATCGACATGGTCGCGCGGTCGGCGTAGTTGATCACGGTGACGATGAAAATCATCGAGAGAATGAGGAAACGGTGACGGCCAACCTTCGCTTGCGCGTCGGCGTAATCCGCAGGAAGGGATTTGCTGAGCATGGTGTGTCTCCTGGCCGCTGCGTGGCGGGCCTTTTGTTTTTGTTGTCGTACAACTTACGTCATGATCATAGGAGCCGAGGTCGATTCAGGTCTAACATAGAGACTGTATGGATTGATGCGGATTTTGAATCGTGGAATTGCACCAGGTGCGCTGTTTCGTGGCCGTCGCCGAAGAACTGCATTTCGGCCGCGCCGCCGCACGGATGTACATGACCCAACCGCCGCTGAGCCGTCAGGTGCAGTTGCTCGAACGCGCGCTGGGCATTCAATTACTGGAGCGCAACAACCGCTCGGTGAAATTGACGGCAGCCGGTCAGGGGTTTCTAAGGGATGCGCGGCACATTCTTGCGTTTTCGGATCAGGCAGCCGAGGGCGCACGGCGGCTGGCGCGGGGTGAGGCAGGCAGTCTGACGCTGGGCTTCACGGCGGTCAGTGCGTATCAAATGATCCCGCGCTTGCTGGCACAGGCCGCTGAAGGTCTGCCGGGTCTGCAATTCACCCTCAAGGAGATGGTCTCTGGCGCGCAACTCGACGCCTTGGCCGCCCACCGCATCGACGTTGGCTTCGTGCGCCAGGTCAATGACCGTGACACGCTGGACGCACAGTTGATCAGCCGCGAGCCGTTACTCGTGGCCCTGCCCCACCGCCACCCGCTGGCTGGGCAGGACTCCGTCGCCGTGCGCGATCTGGACCAGCAGCCGTTCGTGATGTACGCCGCCGATGAGGGTCGTTATTTCTACGATTGCATCGCCGGGCTGTTCGCCATGACCGGGGTGACGCCACGCTACGTGTATCACCTCGGCCAGACCCACACCGTGGTCAGCATGGTCAGGGCGGGGCTGGGTGTGGCGATCGTGCCCGCCTCGGCCATGCAACTGCACGGCGACAACCTGGCGTTCCGCCCGCTGCGCGATGCCGAACTGCATGCCGAGCTGTACATGGTGTCGCGCCAGGACAACGACAACCCGGCGTTGCCTGCGTTCAAGGGGCTGGTACAAACCGCGCCGGTTCCAGATTCTGGCGTAGACCTCTGTAGCAGTCCGGCTTGCCGGCGGTAGCGATTTCGAATCCGCCACCGCCGGCAAGCCGGACTGCTACAGAAATCGCGACTATCGTCTTAGCCCGCTATGGCCTACGACGATAGTCGCCATCGTCAAAATGAATTAACCGGTCAGTACATAAATATGTTTTCATGCGCCCCGCTTGTGAGCGCCCCCGCGCGTGCCCCTCTTCTGCCGACCTCGCCTTGAGAGAACGGTCTTTCGCATTTCAGGTTCATTGATGAGCAATCCTTCGCAACACCCCGCAGACTCCCGCGCGCGCCGTGGTCTTTCCACTGCACTGGTCGTCGGTTCCGTACTGGCAATGGCCGCCTCCACACCGACGCTGGCTGACGACTGGCTCGACCAGTCGACCATGACCGGCGACTGGAATGGCAGCCGTAGCCGACTGGCCGCGCAAGGCGTGAAGATCACTGGCGACTACAGCGGCGAGACCGTCTACAACGCCCACGGTGGCAAGCAGCGCGGCACGCGCTACTCGCAGAACATCAAGCTCGGCGCACAGTTCGATCTGGGCAAGCTGCTGGACCTGGAAAGCGGCGGCAAGGTGCAATTGACCATCAACGATCGACGCGGCAACGACGGCTCGGGCGATCTGGTGGGCAACCGCCTGCCGGTGCAGGAGAACTACGGCGGCCTGTACACGCGCCTCACCGAGCTGAGCTACGAAAATACCCTGTTCACGCCGGCGTTGAATGTCAAACTCGGCTACATGGCCATGGGCAACGACCTGGGCGGTTTGAGCACCGGCATTCTGTGCAACTTCATGAACGCCGGTTTCTGCGGCCACCCGCTGGCAATGTCCGGCGGCAGCGGCTGGAGCAACTACCCGAACGCACATTTGGGCGGCGTGGCCAAGTACCGCTTCAACCCGAACTTCGCCTTGCAGGTGGCTGCCTTCAAGGTCGACGCCGCGAGCAACGGCGACTCCAGCCGCGCCTGGCACGTCACACCGAAAGACAGCACGGGCAATATCCTGCCCATCGAAGCCATCTACAACGTGCTCGGCGACATGCCCGGCGAGTACCGCGTCGGCTATTACTACGACACCTCGGACGCGCCGCGCATCGGCACCAATAAGGAAGTGTCGGGCCGCGAAGGCTCGTATTTCCTGATGGATCAGGCGATCTGGAATTCCGCAGACGTCAGCGGGCGCAACGTGCACATGTTCGGCCAGTTCTCCAACGCCAGTGCTGCGGCGGCCCCGTTCCGTCGCTGGTACTCGGCCGGTTTCGCGCTGAAGAAGCCGTTCGTGTCTCGCCCGAATGACACGATTGCCATCGGTTATGGCCGCGCAGTGTTCAACTCACGCAGCCGCGATGTTCAAGAGAATGCCGCACAGGCCCGAGGGGATGACTTCCCGGATCTGGCCAGCGGCGAAGGTTTGGTGGAGATGACCTACGGCGCGCAAGTGGCGCCCTGGCTGACGATTCGCCCGTCGGTGCAGTACATCATCGAACCGGGGGCGTTTTATGGGGAAGACATCGACAATACGTTGATCGTCGGACTGCAGGTTAAAGCAACGTTGTAAACGCGGCGTGTAATGACCGTGTCGGAAATTCTATGTTGGCTGGTCAACACCATTTGCCACCAAGGCCGCTCCCACAGTGATTGCGTCGAATCCAAATCGTGTATTCAACGCTGAAACCGTGGGAGCCGGCTTGCTGGGGAAAGCAGTGGGTCAGCTAAGTATGAGCTGACTGACAGACCGCATTCGCCACCAAGGCGGCTCTTACGGGGCATTATCCACCTCTCGAGCCCTCTCTAAACCGGCGGCAGATTCGCCAGAATCAACAACGCCCCCATCACCGTGATCGCTCCGCCAATCCGCGTGGAAATCTGCGCGAACGGCAGCAGTTGCATGCGGTTGGCCGCCGTCAGGATCGCGATGTCCCCGGTGCCGCCCAACCCGCTGTGGCAGCCGTTCACAATGGCGGTTTCAATCGGGTACATGCCCATCTTGCGCGCAATCACCAACCCGGTCAGCACCAGCGTCAACACGGTGGTGACGATGGTCAGCACGTTGCCGACGTGGAAAGCCGCTGTCAGCTCGCTCCAGTGGGTCACCGCGATGGAGTTGGCGAACAGCAGCGGATAGGTCACGCACGTGGTGAAGAACTTGAACAATACCTGCGCCCCGGCTTCCAGACGTTCGGGCACGGCATTGAACAGCTTCAGCAACACCGCCAGAAACAGCATGCACACCGGCCCCGGCAACCCGAACAGCGCGTGCAACAGCACTCCGGCCAGGTACAGAGTGATCGCGCACATCCCTGCCGCAATCACTTGATTGACGGTCTGCCCATCGAATCTGGTTTCTTTCTCAACACCGACCTTGTCGCCATCCTGCGGCACTTCCAGCCTCTGCAAACGGCCATTACCGGTCAGTTGCGGATAGCGTTTGCCTAACAGGTCCAACGCGCCACAGGCCAGGATCGCGCAGAGGTTGCCGAGCAAAATGATCGGCAACAGTTGCGCCAGGATTTTCCCCGAGTCCATGCCCAGAATTTCGCCATAGCCCACCGACAGCGGAATCGCGCCCTCCCCCAGACCTCCGCCCATCACCGGCACGATGACGAAAAACAACACCTGACGCAGCTCCAGCCCACAGAGCATGCCCACCGCCACACCGGCGAACAGCGCCAGCACCGAACCCACCAACAAGGGCACAAAGATTTTGGCGAAGCCTTTGATGATCAGGTTGCGGTCCATGGTGAAGATGCTGCCGACCACCACCGAGGAGACGAACAGGTAGATGAAATTGCTCGACTTGGTGAAGGTGGTCACCGGGGCAATGATGTCCTGCGGCACCCAGCCGACGCTGACCAGATAGGAAGGCAGAAACGCCGAAACGATGGCCGCGCCGCCTATCTTGCCAAAGAACGGCAGACGCTTGCCGATCTCGCCACAGGTGGCCCCGCCCAAGCCGATGATCGCGACCATGGTCGGCAAATCGGCCTTGAGTTCCTTGGTGAGCGACAGCCCGGCCACCAGCGCCAACAGCACCAGGTAGACCGGCAAGGGGATGAAGCTGATGCGGATGTCCATCAGGCGCCCGAACAGCGCGCCGCGGTCCGCGTCTGGCGTAGCCACCGAGGGCTTGGCCAGCGAATCGGCGTTGTGCATGTGAACCTCGTCTTATTGTTGTAGATCGGGTTTGAAGCGGATGAATCAGATACAGGTCATGAGGTCAGCAAACCCGCCTGACGCGCCTGTTCCAGCACGGCTCGCGCACGCACCACGAACGGCGCGTCGACCATCTGGCCATCGACCTGATACGCGCCAACACCTGCGGCCTCGGCCTCATCGGCCGCAGCCACAAAACGCTGGGCGCGGTCGATCTCATCAGCCGACGGCATGAAGGCCTCATTGGCCATGTCGATCTGGGTCGGGTGGATGCAGGATTTACCGCTAAAGCCCAGGCTGCGGGCGTAACGGGCTTCGTCGCCGTAGGCCTCCGGGTCCTTGATCGCAGCGAAGGCAGCGTCATAGGCCGCGATACCGGCTTCTCCGGCGGCCAGCCGGACGCTCAGTTGAATCTGGCGAATCACACTGGCGTCGCGACGGTTAATGCCCAACGGCTCCAACAGATCGGCGAAACCCAGTTGCAAACCCATGACACGTGGGTGAGCACAGGCGATCTCAGCCGCCAGACGCAGGCCACGGGGCGATTCGATGTTGGCAAGAACGCGGATGTTCGCGGCAGACGGCTGCTGTTGCTCCAAACGCTCAAGATCTGCCACCAGTTGCAGAATCTGCGCAGCACTCTCTACTTTCGGCAGGTTGATGATGTCCAGTCGGGTGCCGATCAGGGCGTCGAGGTCGGCCTGATAATGAGGCGAATCCTGGCCATTGACGCGTACCACGATGGTTTTATCGGTAGCAGGAACGTGCTGGAGGAAGTTTGCCAACACGCCCCTCGCATCAGCCTTGGCGCTTTCAGCCACAGCGTCTTCCAGGTCAAAGCTGATGCCATCGGCGCGGGATGCCAGGGCTTTTTCGAAGAGTTCAGGGCGGGATCCGGGAACGAACAGTTTGCTGCGCATGGGCGGTTCACTCGATGACGACGCTCACCCTCAAGGCAGGCCGCGCCGCGCCGGATGACAGGATCGAGCCCATATCCGGCATTGTTCTTGGAAGCCGGATAGGTGAACCCGGCGGTCTTGCAACCGGCCCCATATTGCAAAAGCGCAAAAGCTAACTAAAGTGCGTATTTCTACGTTTAGAATCCAGAATTTTTAGACTATGGACACTCGCTACCTCGACAGCTTCCTGCAGGTCGCTGAACTGGGCTCCACTGCCGCAGCGGCGCGCAAGCTCAACCTCACACCCACCGCTGTCGCGCAACGGATCAAGGCGCTGGAACACGAAATCGGTCAGCCGCTGCTCAGCCGTACCGGGCGCAACATGCAACTGACCGCCGCCGGATCAGCCTTGTTGGGACCTGCCAGCGAATTGCTGGTGCGCGCCAAGGACCTGCGCGCCATCGCCGCGCTGGACGCGGTGGCCGGCGAGCTGCGCATCGGCTGTATCACCACAGCCCTCGCCTATCTGGTGCCCGACGTGCTGGCCACCCTCATCGCCAATTACGAGCACCTGCGCCCCCACGTCGAACCGGCGTTTTCCACCGACCTGTACCGCAAAGTGCTGTCCGGCGAGACCGATATCGCGATGATGGTCGCCCCGCAATTCGAACTGCCCAAGGAGTTCATCTGGCGCCCGGTGCGCGACGAGCCATTCGTGGTCCTGGCCCCGCCCCGCTTGGCCGATCAGCACCCTCATGAAGTGCTGCGCAGCCAGCCGTTCATTCGCTATCACCGTCGTTCATGGGGCGGCGTGTTGGCGGATCGGTATCTGTTGCAGGCGGGCATTCAGCCCCAGGAACGCTTCGAAATGGATGCGCTGGACGCCATCGCGGCGATGGTCAAAGGCAACCTTGGGGTGTCGCTGGTCCCGCAGTGGCGGCCCATGCATGCGCAATTGCATGAGCTGGCGCAGATCCCGCTGCCGGGCGCCGGGCTTTATCGGCCGATCGGTCTGTTGTGGAAGCGCAACTCGGCCAAAGAGCGTCTGATCGAGGTGTTCTGTAAGGTGCTGTTCGAACAGCTCAGCCACCACTAAATCCATTTTTTCTGGATTCTGAAACCACTCAAAACGCATTTTATTTCTCGATCCCGCTGACCAGAATGGCGCCATGTGCTGCATCGGCGCCTGCCTTGGCCCGATCCGCGATAACAAGATCGGAGAAACACCCATGCCCCATTCCCGCCAGCCCACCGGCCCGCTTGCCGGGATCACCGTCCTTGACCTCAGCGCCTACATCGCCGGCCCTTACGGCTGCTCGTTGCTGGCCGATCAAGGCGCCACGGTGATCAAGATCGAGCCGCCGACCGGCGACAACCTGCGCAAATACCCCTCCACGCTGGCCGCTGAAAGCCGCGCGTTTCTGGGCGTCAATCGCAGCAAATCCGGCGTGGTGCTGGACCTCAAATCAGCGGGCGGACTGGACGCATTGCTGACACTGGTCCGCGAGGCTGACGTGCTGGTGCACAACTTCCGACCCGGCGTGCCGACCCGTCTGGGCATCGATTATGAGCAGTTGAAAGCGCTCAACCCACGGCTGATTTACTGCGCCGTCACCGGCTACGGCGAAAACGGCCCGCTGAAGGCCAAAGCCGGCTACGACCAGGTGTTGCAAACCATGACCGGCATGTGTGCTTCGCAAAGCAAGCCCGACGGTCCGCCCGAGATTCTCTACGGTTCGGTAGTCGACTACTACGCCGCCTCGTTGGTGGCGGGCGGTGTGTCGTCGGCGCTCTACGAGCGTGAACGTACGGGGTTGGGCCAGGAAGTCGGCGTGTCGCTGTTGCGCAGCGCGCTGGCCATGCAATCGGCGCGACTGATCTGGGCCGACAGCGAGCCGCGCTCACTGGACCGCGACATGCGTTCCGGTGGTATCACCGGCATTCACCCGACCCGCGAAGGCCATTTGTACATTTCGGCGAATACCCCGCACTTCTGGAATGCCCTGTGCGAACTGACCGGCCTGAGCCATCTGGCCCGCGATGAACGCTTCGACAGCGTGCGCAAACGGGCGATTCACCACGCGATCATCGTGCCGCAACTGCATGAAGCCTTGGCGCAGCACAGCGCGTTGGAGTGGGAAGCGATTTTTGGCGAAGCCGTGCCTTGCGCGGCTGCGCGTAAGGTGGAAGACATGTTTGACCATCCACAGTGCGAGGCCGAATCGATGATCACCGAATTCGAGCACCCGGTGGTGGGCCGCTATCAAGGGTTCACCCGGGCCGTCACCTTCAGCCGCACCCCCGGATCGGAACCGTTCGCCGCACCGGTATTCGGCGCCGATTCGGATCGAATCATGGCCGACTACGGGTTTAGCGACGAACAGATTGCGCAACTCAGGGCCAACGGCGCGCTGCACTGACCGAACCAGCGCACCACCCCTGTGGGAGCGAATTCATTCGCGATTGGCCGCTGCATCCGAAGCACATCTGTCGGGTGTCACGCCACCTCGCGAATGAATTCGCTCCCACAACGAACACCGCTTTCAGCCGATAGATCGTTATCAGGCCCGTTTCCCACAAACACAATAAAAGGGATCACTCCATGACCAGCACCACACCCCTACTCCGTCCGCACGGAGGGCTTCGCCCATGAGCACCGCCCTCACCGCACCGCGCACCCTGCGCACGCGCTTCACGGACAGCACCATCAGCCTGTTCGAGCGCACCATTCCCGATCCGTTCGTGCTGGCGATTTTCATCACCGCCATCGTCGCGGCGGCCTCCTGGCTCGTCGCGCCGAATGCCTCATTCGATGCAATATTGGGCGGCTGGTACAAAGGTTTCTGCAACATCTTCACCTTCGCCCTGCAAATCACCCTGGTGCTGGTGCTCGGCCACGCCTTGGCCCATGCCCCGATCGTGCAACGTTTCTTCACCCGTCTGGTGGCCCTGGCTCGCACGCCAGCCCAAGCGGGGGCGATGATCTTTTTGTGCGTGGCAATCACCTCGTTTTTCAACTGGGGCTTCGGCCTGGTGCTCAGCGCCCTGCTCGCCCGGGAAATCGCCAAGCGCATGCGCGTGGATTTCGCCTGGATCGTCGCGGCAGGCTTCTCCGGTTGGGTGGTCTGGGCAGGCGGTCTGTCCAGCTCCATCGTGCTGGCACAGACCACGCCGGGCAACCCGATGAACGTGGTGCAGAAACTCACCGGCCAGGTGCTGACCCTGGGTGACATGGTGTTCGTGCCCTACAACATGGTGCCGACCATCGCCCTGCTGGTGATCATGCCGTTCGTGCTCGCGGCCCTGCGTCCGAAAGACGAAGACGCGGTGTGCCTGGACATCAGCAAACACCCGGACCCAGAGCCTGCCAAACGCCCGCAAGGCAAACGCAGCTTCGCGCAATTACTCGAATATTCGCCGCTGGGCAGCGTGATCATGGGCGTGCTGGGCATTGCCGTGTTCGCGTACTCGTTCACCGGCCAGTTGCAGTTGTCCGGGGTCAACGGCGTGATCGTGATCATGTTCACCCTGGGCATCATCCTGCACGGCTACCCGCTGGCCTACGCCAACGCGGTCAAGGCGGCAGCCAGGCAAAGCGGCTCGATGATGCTGCAATACCCGCTCTACGGCGGAATCATGGGCATGATGGAAGCCACCGGTCTGCCGGGGGTGATCGCCAAGGTGTTCGTGGCCATTTCCACCACCCACACGCTGCCGTTCTGGAGTTATGTGTGTTCGCTGCTGGTGACCTTTTTGATTCCCAGCGGCGGCGGTCATTGGGCGGTGCAAGGCCCGTTTGCGATTCCGGCGGCGGTGGAGTTGCATGCCTCGCTGTCCGCCACCACCATGGCCGTGGCGATGGGTGAGCAGGTGTCGAACATGATGCAACCGTTCTGGGCCGCGCCGGTCGTGGCCATGGCTGGGGTCGGTGTGCAGCGGGTGCTGGGCTTCACTTTCGTGACCTTTCTGGTTGCTGCCGTGGCCTATGGCGCGGCGTTGTTACTGTTGGTGTAAATCATGAAAAGCCCAAACCTCAAAACCCCGGCCAACACCTGCGACGCGCACATCCACATCATTGATCCGCGTTTCGCCCCGGCTGATCCCTCAACCCCTGTGGCGCACGGGCAATCGATGGCTGATTACCGCAACGTGCAGACCCGTCTGGGCCTGCGTCGCGCGGTCATCGTGCAGGCCAAGTATTACGCCACCGACAACCGCTGCACCCTTGACGCCATCGCGCAGATGAACGGCCAAGCGCGGGGCATCGCAGTGGTGGACACCTCGGTCACTGAACAGGAACTGATTCGCCTGCATGAAGGCGGCATTCGCGGCCTGCGCTTCAGCCTGTGGAATGCGGGCAATCAGGTGGTCAGCGTGGACATGATCAAACCGCTGGCCGTGCGCATCGCGGAGTTCGGCTGGCATGCGCAGATTCACATGGGTGCCGAGCAGATTCTCGACCAGCAAACATTGTTGGCGAACCTGCCGGTGCCGCTGGTATTCGATCACATGGGGCGTCTGCCTGCGGGTGCGAATGTAAGTCATCCCGCGTTTCGGTTCATCGCCCGGCTGATCGATGCGGACAAGGCCTGGGTCAAGCTAAGCGGGCCTTACCTGAATACGGTCGAAGGCGGCCCGCGGTATGAGGATGTGCGCTCACTGGCGCAGGATTTTGCCACACTGGCGCCGCAGCGCATGGTCTGGGGCAGCGATTGGCCCCACGTCACCGAGGCCCATAAACCTGACGATGCCGACCTGCTGGACCTGTTGCTGGACTGGACCGGCAGCGATGCCGCGCGTCAGGCGATTCTGGCGGACAACCCGGCGCAGCTTTATGGGTTTGAAGATTGAAACGCTGAGCCGGTCTAACGCCTATCCCCTGTGGGAGCTAATCTGACTGGATTTCAGCGGCAACGCTCCCACAGGTAGTGTGCGGTGCTTATCCGCAGGATCAGTGATTCAACAACGCAGCGACGTAATCAACGAACACCCGCGCCTTGGCGCTGGTCATGCGCCCGGCGGGGAATACCGCCCACAGGTCAACGGGCGGCAATGACCAGTCGTCCAGTGCCGTCACCACCTCGCCGCTGGCCAGTTCCGGGGCGAACATCCACTCCGAGGCCATCACCAGCCCAAGGTTGGCTTTCACGGCCGCACGCACACCTTCTGCCGCCGAAACCCGTAATCGTCCCTCGACCGAAACGGTGTGCAGCGCATCGCCCTTGCGCATGTCCCAGGTGTCCCCGCCCAGCCCACGGTTGTAAATGATCGCCTGATGGCCCGCCAACTCGTCGGGATGGGTCGGAATGCCCAGGCACTCGAAATACGCGGGCGTTGCGATGATGCGTCGGCGCCCTTGGGCGATCTTCCTCGCGGTCATGGATGAATCCGGCAGTTCTCCCATGCGCAGGGACACGTCGATTCCCTCTTCCACCAGATCGACACTGCGATCATCCAGCACCACCTCGATGTTCAACTGCGGGTGCTGTTTGAGCAGCGGCCCCAGATAAGGCACCACATGCAAACTGGCGAAGGTCACGGCGGCACTGACCCGCAGCCGCCCGGTAAACCCTGAACCGGCCCCCCGCACGGCGGCATCGGCTTCATCGGCCTGATCCAGCGTGCGTCGGGCCGCTTCGAAGTAGGTCTGCCCGGCCTCGGTGGGCGTCAGGCCTCGGGTGGTGCGCAGTAACAGACGTGTACCCAGCACCTCTTCCAGCGCGGCAATGGATTTCGACACCGCAGGCTGGCCCACACCCAGACGCTTGGCCGCCGCCGAAAACGACCCGGTTTCCACGGCGCAGATAAAGGTTTCCATTGCGGCCAGACGGTCCATGGAGGCTCCTTGTCAGTCAGAGAATTCAACGCACAAAGCCGCCACTAAAAAGTGGCGGCTTTCTTCACAGGCGAAGATCAGCCGCGCAGTGCAGGCAGCAGATCGGTCGGCTCAGGGCGCTGAGTGTAATCCGGATTGACCTCGGCATACTTGATCAGTCCGTCCTGACCGATGACAAAACGTGCTGGCATCGGCAGCACCCAGGCCGGGTCGTCGTTGAAGGTCGGCAGGTCGTTGCCAAAACCTTTGTACAGATCGATCAGATAATCCGGCAGGTTGAAGCGCAGACCAAACGCATCCGCCACTTCGCTTTTCGCGTCGCTGAGAATCAGAAAGGTCAGGTTGTTCTGGCGTACCGACTTGCGGCTGTTGGCTTTGACCTGAGGCGAGATCGCCACCAGGGTCGCGCCCAGTTCCCGGTACTGCGGCAGGGCCGCTTCGAGGGCTTGCAGTTCCATGTTGCAATACGGGCACCACACGCCTCGGTAGAAGCTGATGACCAACGGCCCTTTGGCCAACAGTTCGATGGAGGACACCGGGTTGCCGTCCGAGTCGTTGAGGGTGAAAACCGGGGCCTTGTCGCCGACGTTCAGCGTGCGCTGGGCCTGGCCCGACGCGATCAGTTCATCCGTGGCGCGCTTCATGATGGCGTGGACTTGCGGTGGCGCGTTGTAAGGCGGTTTACCGGCAACGAAATCGGCTTTGAAGGCGTCAAGAGTGGCTTGCAGGGTCATGGCGGTGTTCCTTTTAGTGGGTGAGCGATTCGGTGAGCTCATCCTCTCAATACCCGCCCAGCCTCAGTAGACAGGGCCTGGCGATAACTGCCATGCCTTGGGGGAATGGCCGACGCAGAGGTGCGTTTTTCATGAAAGCATTGCAAAAAGCTGTCATCGCATTGCAACCTCCTGCGATTCTTCGGCTCAGACTATGTCGATACCGGTAAATCGCGCATCATGGCCGCAGTCCGTTCAAGGGAGATCTTCATGCGCTTCACATCATTCACTCGCCTGGCCACGCTTTCGTGGCTGCTGATGGCGACCGGGACGGCGTTGGCCAGCGAAGAAACGCAGTTGATCCAGTCCATCAACACCTATCGTAGCGAGGCGCAGCCCTGCGCCAACGTGGTGTCTCAGGAACTCCCACCGCTGAACACTGACCCGCGTCTGAACCTGCCCGCCAGTGGCGCGGTGGATTTGCAGCCGATGCTGTCCCGCGCGGCGTACCCGATGGTCTCGGTGCAGGCCATCAGTCTGTCTGGCCCGCGTGACGCGCAATCGGCGATGAAAGCGATTCAGGAAAGTTTCTGTCAGGTGGTGCTCAACCCGCAGTTCGTCGATGTGGGCGTGAGCCGCAACGACCGCGACTGGCGCATCGTGCTGGCGCGTCCGTTGCTGGCCGGTGGACTGGGCAACTCGCAGGCTGAAGGCCAGAAAATGCTCGGGCTGATCAACGCCGCCCGCAGCGTGCCTCACCAATGCGGCGGCCAGCCGTATGACCCGGCGTCGCCGCTGACCTGGAACGAGAGCCTGGCCACCGCCGCCGAAGGCCACACCCGCTCCATGGCCAACAACAACTACTTCGACCACAAGGGCCGCAACGGCGGCACGCCTGGCGACCGCGCAGAACTGGCGGGTTACATCGGTCAGGCGATCGGCGAAAACATCGCCGCCGGGCAAGACAGCGCGCGCAAGGTGGTGGAAGGCTGGCTCGCCAGCCCGGGGCATTGCGCCAATATCATGAACCCCTCGTTCAAGGAACTGGGCGCGGCGTACGCGGTGGACCCAAAGAGCGATGCGGGGATTTATTGGACAGCGATGTTTGGGGTGCAACAGTAGGCGTGAGGCAGGTCCGAACTTCATGCAACCCCCTGTGGGAGCCGGCTTGCTGGCGAATGCGTCACGTCAGCTACATTGATGTCGACTGACAGGACGCTTTCGCCAGCAAGCCGGCTCCCACAAGGGATTGTGTACTCCGGGCATCACTTCGCCTTGCCATCCTTGGGCTTGTAAAACAGAAACTTCTCGGTCTCGGCGGTCTTGATGTACTCCGACGCCCACGCCGGCTTCACGTTGCGGTCGTGGAAATACATCGCGCCTTTGGTACGGTCGGTCAGTTGTTGGTTGAGCGCCTTGCGCGCGATTTCCTTGGACGCGGCGTAGCGGTCGTCTTCCTTGACCTGATCGGACTTACCATCACACCACCAGGAAAACTGGCAGGCCTTTTTCTCCGAGCCCTGCTTCACCACGGCGCAAATGGTGTCCGGATAACCCTCGTGCCCCAGGCGATTGAGCACCACGTCCGCCACCCCTTCCATGTCGGCATCGGTGCCGCCCTTGGCTTCCCAATAAATCGTTCGCGACAGGCACACAAGCGCATCATCAACCGCATCCGCACCTGCGGGATCGACGGCCTGGGCCTCGGATTTAGTGATGGTTTCGCTCTTGGGAACCGCAGGCGTGGGGCCGTCTTTCCCGGCGGCTTTTTCTTCCAGCACCTGGGCTTTGCTGGCCACCGCTTCAGGGGCTGAAGCGGCCTCGGCCGCGAATGCCGGAGCGGCCAACAGTGTCATGATCAGGCAGATCGAAAGGGAAACAGGGCGCATCGTCAAACCTTCTGCGTAAAGAGGGAACGTCGAGCCATAACAGCGCCTGAAATATGGCTCGACGAACCCAGCATAGTGGCCTTTTAACTTTGCGCAACGGTGCTGCTGAGGCTACCCCTGAGAAACACGGCCCAACGCCGGTCGCAGCCCCGAGGCAGAGGGCGCGCTCGCAACCGGTTGGTTGTCGGAGGGCACGACCGTTTCCGGCTGCCCGTTAAGTGCCCGGTTCATCTTTTCGGTGTCCAGCGCCCCGACCCACTTGGCGATGGCCATGGTGCCGACACCATTGCCAATGGTGTTGGTAATCGCCCGCGCCTCGGACATGAAACGGTCGACGCCCAACAACAAGACCATCCCTGCCACCGGAATCGTGCCCAGAGAGGCCAACGTTGCGGCGAGAATGATGAAGCCTGAGCCGGTCACCCCCGCCGAGCCTTTGGAAGTGAACATCAGCACCGCCAGCACGATCAACTGGTCGGTCAGGGTCAGCGGCGTGTTAGTGGCCTGGGCGATGAAAATCGCCGCGATGGTGTAGTAAATCGCCTGGCCGTCCGGGTTGAAGGTCAGCCCCGAGGGAATGATCATCCCGGCCACCGGCTTGGACACGCCGGCCTTTTCCATCTTGGCGATCATCTGCGGCAGCACCGATTCCGACGAACTGGTGCCCAGCACAGTGAACAGCTCTTCCTTGATGAAGCGCAGGAACTTCCACAGGCTGAAACCGCTGTAACGGCAGATCGGCCCCAACACGAACATCACGAACAGCGCGCAGGTCAGGTACACGCAGGCCATCAACTTGCCCAGAGAGAAGAGCGAGCCGAAGCCGTACTTGCCAATGGTGAACGCAATCGCGCCAAAGGCCCCGATCGGCGCCAGGCGCATGACCATGTTGACGATGCGAAACATCCCTTGCATCAGGCTGTCCAGCGCGTCGACGAAGAACTTCCCGCGCGGCCCGACCTGCGCCAGCGCCACACCCAACAAAATCGAGAACAGCAGGATTTGCAGCACGTTGCCCTTGGCGAAGGCGTCGACGATGGTGTCAGGGATGATGTTCATGACGAAATCCATGAACGAGTCGTGCTTCACCGCAGCGGTGTAGGTGGCCAGGCTTGAGGTATCGAGCGTCGCGGCGTTGATGTTCATTCCCGCGCCAGGCTTGAACACGTCGACCACGATCAGGCCAACCACCAGCGCCAGGGTCGATACCACCTCGAAATACAGCAGCGCGCGAAAGCCTACACGCCCCAGTTCTTTCATGCTTTCCATGCGCGCGATGCCCGAGACCACGGTGAGGAAGATCACCGGCGCCAGCAGCATCTTGATCAGTTTGATGAAGGCATCGCCCAGGGGTTTGAGCGAGGCCGCAGTGTCGGGCACCAGCACCCCGACGATGGCGCCGAGAATCACGGCGATGAGCACTTGTACGTAGAGCTTGGAGAGCATTTTTTTCATGACAGGGCCCTGATTTTTTATTGTTGTCAGGAAATACCGGAAGGTCGGGCTCTGGCCCGCCTCCCGGCGATGTGCTGCATGACGATTGTGTACGGAATAGGCTCAGCGATTGATCAACGCCAATACCGCATCGGTGATCTGGCGTGTGGTGGCCGTGCCGCCGAGGTCCGGGGTGTGCAGTCCGCTCTCGGTGACCGCTTCGATGGCCGCCATCAGTTCCTTGGCCGCGGCAGGTTCGCCCAAATGCTCCAGCATCATGGCGGCAGTCCAGAAGGTCGCGACCGGGTTGGCCACGCCTTTGCCGGTGATGTCAAAGGCCGAGCCATGAATCGGCTCGAACATCGACGGGAAGTTGCGCGACGGATTGAGGTTGGCGGTTGGTGCGATGCCCAGGCTGCCGGACAGTGCAGCAGCCAGATCCGAGAGTATGTCGGCGTGCAGGTTGGTGGCGACGATCACGTCCAGCGTCGACGGCTTGAGCACCATGCGCGTGGTCACCGCATCCACCAGTTCCTTGTCGATTTTGACGTCCGGGAAGTCCTTGGCCACCTCGTAGAAAATCTCGTCCCACAACACCATGCCGTGACGCTGGGCGTTGGATTTGGTGACCATCGTCAGGTGTTTGCGTGGACGACTTTGCGCCAGTTGGAAGGCGAAGCGATGAATGCGCTCGACCCCGGCGCGGGTGAACACCGACACCTCGGTCGCCACTTCTTCCGGCAAGCCGCGATGCACGCGGCCGCCATTGCCCGAATATTCGCCTTCGGAGTTCTCGCGCACCACCACCCAGTCAATCTGCTCGCCGTTGTGCAGCGGGCTTTTCACCCCCGGCAGGACTCGGGCCGGGCGCACGTTGGCGTACTGGTCAAAACCCTGGCAGATCGGCAGGCGCAGGCCCCACAGCGAAATGTGGTCGGGTACGTTCAGCGCACCGACGGCGCCGAAGAAAATCGCGTCGAAGGTTTTCAGTTCCGCCAGGCCGCCTTCGGGAATGTAGTAGCCATTTTTCAGGTAATTGTCGGAGTTCCAGTCGAAGTGCTTGAAATCCAGCGCGAAGCCGGATTTCTTCGACAGGGCCTGCAACACTTCCACGCCTGCCGCAATGACTTCCACACCGATGCCGTCGCCTGGGATCGCTGCAATTTTATATGCGCTCATGATCAACTCCACTCTCTCTGCATTTTTGTTGTGCCGCTTGAGACGGGCTGTTCAAGCGGGGTGTGAGCGGAGTATATGTAGTGAAACCAACGCGATGATTGACTCAAAATCACTACATCCATAACTCTGAGTTACGAATGAATCAGTCTCTGGATTTGCAGTTTTTCCACCTGCTGGCCAAGCAAGGCAGCCTCGCCGCCACCGCCCGTGAGCTGGGCGTAACGCCTCCGGCGGTGAGCAAACGCCTGAGTGCGCTGGAGGCCCGGCTGGGGATTCGTCTGGTCCATCGCACCACTCGCTCCATGAGCCTGACCGCCGAGGGCGAGGTGTACTTCTCCCACGCGGCGCGGATCCTCACGCAAATCGAAGAAGTGGAACAACTGGTCAGCAGCAGCCGCGCCACGCCCAAGGGGCTGATCCGGGTCAACGCGTCATTGGGGTTCGGGCGGCGCTACATTGGCCCGGCGCTGGCCGCGTTTTTTGCCCGCTATCCGGAGGTGGAAATTCAGCTGGAAATCAGCGACCACCCGCTGGACCTGGCCACCCATGGGTTCGATCTGGGCATCCGCTTCGGCACCCTCCCTGACGCCGCCTTTCATGCGCGCAAGATCGCCTCCAACCGCCGCCTGCTGTGCGCCTCGCCGTTGTACCTGGAAAAGCACGGCGTGCCGACGCGACTGGCGGACTTGCAAGATCACAACTGCATTTTCCTGCGCCAGAACGAAACACCTTATGGCGTGTGGAGCTTCACCAACGGCGGCAAGACACAGAACGTCAAGGTGCGCGGCGCGCTGGGCTGCAATGACGGCGAAGTGGCGCTGAACTGGGCGTTGGAGGGCTATGGGATTTTACTGCGGGCTGAGTGGGACATCGCCCGGTATGTGCGCAGCGGGCGGCTGAGGCTGGTGCTGGAAGACCAGACCCCGACCCGCGCCGACGTATACGCGGTGTATCCGCAGCAGTTGCACCTGTCGGCACGGGTGCGCAGCCTGATCGATTTTCTGGTGGAGCGGTTCAAGCACATCGATCATCTGGAGGAGACGGTTTCGGAGCGGGAGTGATATCTGCGCCCTGGAGCCTGCAGTGTCCAACTGGGTGGAAAAGGGGTCAGGTCAGCCACATCGATACCTAATGAAAGGACGCTTTCGCCAGCAAGCCGGCTCCCACAAGGTTTGCGCCGAATCCAAATCTCGTTTTCAACGCCAAAACTGTGGGAGCCGGCTTGCTGGCGAAAGCGGTTGACTGGCCAGCAAAGACGCCCCACAGGTCAACATTCACTCAAGCCGCTTACAGACCATCCGCCGCATGCAAGGTGCGCAGTTGCAGATCCGCCGCGCTCTTCTTCTGCCACTCCGGCCAGTATTCAGCACGCTTGGCTTCGACGGAGTTCTTGTTGCTTTCGAACCAGTTCAGGGACTTTGTCGAATTGGTCACCAGTTTGGTGTCAGCGATCCAGTCCTTGAAATCGCTGGACTGCGAGCTGTATTCGGCCTTTGGATCACGGGCCACCGGCCACATGGAGAAACGCGCTTTCCACATGCCCATGCGCGGGGTGACCAATGAGTAGTAGGTCTTGCCGGGAGCGAGGTCCGCTTCGAGAAAATCCGCTGCTTCCGACACCACCATGAAGGTGCGATGGCCCGGCGTAGTCGGGTAGGCGACTTTGGTGCCATTGGCCATGATGCCGATAAAACGGGTTTCGCCGCCGGTCACGTCGTACAGCGACGCATCGATTGCCTTGGCGGTAAACGCACTGCGCATGAACACGACTTGGGCGCCGTCCTGCGCGCTTGGCTGAACGGTCTGGTTCTCGACCGGTTGCATCATCGACGAACAGCCGGTCAGCAGCAACGTGCCCATCAAACCCGCGAGGCCCAAAACACCTGAAATACGCATCTACAGCTCCTTGATAAAAATATCCGGCCCGACAACGCGTCGGGCTCAGGGCTGTATCGGCGCAAACGGCTGACGCTTAAGGAAAAACCGAATCCGGGTACTGTCGCGCCTCTTCCGGCACCTGCTCAGTGAAATGTCGCAGATGAGCGAACGCCTGCCCCTGTCCGTCGAACAGGTGACAACGCGCTCCCGACACCCCCACCGACAGCGGCTGCCCAGCCACCACCTGAGACATGCCGTCGCCCTTGATCATCAAGTCATGGCCATCGAGGGTTTCGGCATGAATGAACGTTTCTCCGCCCAAATGCTCGACGACCAGCGCCTTGACCGGGATCTGGGCATCGCCCTGCCCACGCTCGGACAGGTGCTCAGGGCGCAGGCCCAGGGTCAGCGCATCCCCGGCCTTGACCCCCTCGCCTTTGACCGGCACCCGTAATCGCCCGCCGCCCGGCAGCTCGACCTGCACGCCCTCGGCGCTGGCCGCAAGCGCCTGTACCGGCAGAAAACTCATCTGCGGCGAACCGATGAATCCCGCGACGAAACGGTTGCGCGGATGGTGATAAAGCTCCAGTGGCGAGCCGACCTGTTCGATGGTGCCCTTGTTCAACACCACGATCTTGTCGGCCAGGGTCATGGCCTCGACCTGATCGTGAGTCACGTAAACCATGGTGGCTTGCAAATCGGCGTGCAGCTTGGCGATTTCGATGCGCATCTGCACCCGCAGGGAGGCATCGAGGTTGGACAGCGGCTCGTCGAACAAGAAGACTTCCGGCTCGTGCACAATGGCCCGACCAATCGCCACGCGCTGCCTTTGCCCGCCAGACAGGGCCTTTGGCTTGCGCGCCAGCAAGGGTTCCAGTTGCAGAATGCGCGCCGCATTTTGCACCTTGGCGTCGATCTGATCCTTGGGGGTCTTCTGCATCTTCAAGCCGAAGGCGATGTTGTCGTACACCGACATGTGCGGGTACAGCGCGTAGGACTGAAACACCATGGCCACGCCACGGTCGGCGGGCTCCAGGTAGGTCACGTCCCGAGAGCCGATGCGGATTTGCCCCTGAGTGATGCTTTCCAGCCCCGCGATGCAGCGCAGCAGCGTCGACTTGCCGCAACCGGACGGCCCGACGAAAACCACGAATTCGCGGCTTTCGATACTCAGGTGGATGTCATGCAACACCTTGATGTCGCCGTAGGCTTTCTCGACGCCACTCAAACTGAGCTCAGTCAAAATCGTGTCCCCTGGATTTATTGTTGTTTGGGTCTTGCCAACACCGATCACTGTAGGAGTGAGCTTGATACTTGACAGCCAATCTTTTCGCTCTACGATCATTTGTAATTCTAAAAATACAAATGTCAAGGAGTGCACTGAATGCGGGCGGCTTACATCCATGGCATCCGCGACATCCGCATCGGCGAAAAGCCGAAACCGGTGCCGGTGGGCGACGAAATCCTGCTTCGTGTCAGCGCTGTCGGCGTCTGCGGCAGCGACCTGCACTACTTCAAGGAAGGCGCCATCGGCCATGCCCGCATCACCCAGCCGTTCATCGCCGGACACGAATTCGCCGCCCGTGTGGTCGAGGACCATCCAGCGCTGGGCCTCAAGGCCGGGCAACTGGTAGCCGTCGACCCGGCCAAACCCTGCGGTCGTTGCGAATGGTGCCATCGCGGCCATGTGAACCTCTGCCCTCACGTGCAATTCCTCGGTTCTCCACCTCACACCCACGGCGCCATGACCGAGTACATCGTGGTCTCGCCCAGCCAGATTTACACCGTGCCCGACCACTTTACGCCGGTGCAGGCAGTGATGCTGGAGCCGCTGGGCGTGGCGATTCATGCGATGGACCTGGCGGGCAGCAAAAAGCTTTTCGAGACCGTCGCCATTATCGGCTGCGGCCCCATCGGCCTGTGCCTGCTGCAACTGGCGAAAAGGCTCTGCAAGAAGGCCGTCTACGCCATCGACCCGATCAACTACCGCACCGAAAAAGCCCGGCAACTGGGCGCCGATCAAGTGGCCGCCGATCACGCCGCGATTGCCGAATGGACCGATGGCCGGGGCGTGGATCTGGTGCTGGAAGCCACCAACTCGCCCGAAGGTTTCCAGATCGCCGCGCAATCCGCGCGCATCGGCGGCCGGGTGGTGTTGGTGGGCATTCCCGATGGCGATCAGTACGCCCCTCTCAGTGCCTCATTACTGCGTCGCAAGGGCCTGGACATTCGCCTGTCGCGGCGCATGGGCCATGTCTACGACCGGGCGATTCAACTGGTGGCCCAAGGCTGGGTGGATGTCGACTGTCTGGTGACCCACCGCTTCGATTTGCAACAGGCCACTGAGGCCTTCAGCTACCCCTCGGAATTTCTCGACGGCGCCTTGAAGACGATCATCTTGCCCCACCCGGACTGAACACGCGCGTCAGCGCAGACACCGCGTAACCCTCACCAACAACAATAAAGAGGTCACGTAATGAAAAAGCTGGTATGGAATGCCCTCGCCCTGTCGGTCGCACTGGGCACTGCTCTGGGGTCTGCTCCCGCTCAGGCCTGGACCCTCGAAGAGGCCTCGGCGCCGTACAAAGGCACGGAGATCAAGGCGATTTTTCTCGACCGTCCGGGCTATGCGGCTGCCATCAAGCTGCTGCCGGAATTCGAGAAGAAAACCGGGATCAAGGTCAATTACGAAATCATCCCTTACGAGAACACCCGCGAGCAGGAAGTCCTGCGTTTCAGCAGCACCGAGCCGCTGGACGTGGTGCTGACCGATGTGGTGTGGATCGGCGAATTCGCGGGCAACGGCTGGCTGGAGCCAGTCACCACGTTCACCGAAGACCCCAAGCTGGCCGACCCGAACCTCAAGCTCGACGGCTTCTTTCCGATTCTGCTGGAATCCTTCGGCGGCTGGGACGGCAAGACCTACGGCCTGCCGTTCGATAACTACTCGGGCCTGCTGTTCTACAACAAATGCATGCTCAAGGATGCAGGCTTCGACAAGCCGCCAGCGACCTGGGATGAATTGCTGAAGGTCTACGCGCCCAAACTCACCGACAAGGCCAAGGATCGCTACGCCTACGCCCTGCAATCGCGCCGGGGTGAGACTCAGTCGGCGGACAGCTTCATGCGTTTCCTCTGGCCGTTCGGCGGCTCGTTGCTGGACGCCAATTTCAAATCCAACCTCAACGCCAAGGCGTCGCAAGAAGGCCTGCAATTCCGTCAGGACCTGATGAAATTCATGCCGCCGGGCATCGTCGACTACGACCACAACGAGGCGGTCAACGCCCTCGCTCAAGGCAAGGTGGCAATGATCACCGAATGGTCGGCGTTCTACAGCACCCTGGCCGATCCTGCGAAATCGAAGATCACTGATTGCCTGGCCGTGGCCACAGAACCGAAAGGCCCAGCAGGTCTGAAGCCTGCGCTGGGTGGTTTCTCCCTGGGGGTCAACGCCAACTCCGGGGACAAACAGAAAGCCGCCGCTTGGCTCTTCATTCAGTGGGTGACCTCCGAAGCCATGGCCAGGCCGTACCTGGAAGCCGGTGGCGTCAGTGGCCGGATGTCGGTGTACAAAGACCCCGAGGTGCAGAAGAAATACCCGTTCGTACAGCCGATGGTGACCTCGTGGGAAGGCGGCGTGCCTGACTACCGCCCGCGCTTCCCGCAGTGGCCTGAAATCTCTGAAGTGGTGGGTGAAAACGGCACCGCGATCATGCTCGGCAAGAGCAGCGTGACCGATGGCGCCAAGGCCATCGGAACGAAGATGGAGGACATCCTGAAGAAGGCCGGTTACTACGACGGCAAGGTGAAACTGCTGAAGTAATGCACGCGGGATCATTGTGGGAGCCGGCTTGCTGGCGAAAGCGGCGTGTCATTCACCAATGAGGTGTCTGATGTACCACATTCGCCAGCAAGCCGGCTCCCACCGGGATCGCAACATCACCCTACTGTGTATCCGTTTCGAGACTGACCGGCATGCCCACCCCAAAAAAACCGCTGTTCCCCACCCTGTGGAACAACACCCGCGCCGCGTTTTCCTTTCTGGCGCCTGCCACCGTGGCACTGGCGTTGATCGGGATCTTTCCGACCGTCTTTGCGCTGGTCAATTCCTTCCGCCAGTACAACCTCGCACGTCCCAAAGATGCGACGCCCTTCATCGGCTTCGATAACTACCTCAGCGTGCTCAGTGACGCCTCGTTCTGGGCGGCACTGGGCAGAACGGGGTTGTTTTTGATCACCGTGGTGCCCATTCAACTGGCCCTCGGCCTGATCATCGCCCTGCTGCTGCACAAACCCGGCCTGTCGGGCTTCAAGTTGCTGGCACGCATGAGTCTGGTGATACCGCTGGCCACCGCCCCTGCGGTCGCCGGACTGATTGGCCGCTTGATTTTCAACCGCGATTTCGGTGTGGCCAACGCGTTACTCGCGATGCTCAACGCCGGTCCCGTGGAATGGCTGGGCGACACCACCAACGCCTTCATCGCCGTGGCCTTGATGGACATCTGGCAATGGACGCCTTTCTGCGCGCTGGTGCTGCTGGCCGGGCTGACGATGGTGCCCAACGAGATCGAAGAAGCTGCGCGTCTGGAAACCCGCAGCCGCTGGCAGATCGTGCGCTACGTGCAACTGCCGTTCCTGCTGCCCAGCGCCACGGTGATCCTGATCCTGCGCACTGCCGACATCCTGAAAATGTTCGACACCGTGTTCACCATGACCCGTGGCGGACCGGGCGCGGCCACGGAGCTTGTGAGCGTGTACATCCAGCGCGTCGGGTTTCGCGTGTTCGATCAGGGCGTGGCTTCGGCGCAGGCGATTCTGCTGCTGATCCTGACCATCGTGCTGGCGCGGCTGTACATCAAATTCGTGTACCGGGAGATCTGACATGGCCACTGTTTCCGCTGCAAAAATCACGGCCGCACCCGAGCACGTCCGGCCCCGCATGAAGGTCAACGCCTGGCATTTGGTGGGGCTGTTGGCGATCTTTTTGTTCGCTGTGTTTCCCTTCTACTGGATGGTCGCCACCAGCCTCAAGACCCAGGCCGAAACGCTGGCCTCGCCCCCGGTGTGGGCCTTCACGCCGCACCTGGATAACTACATCAAAGTGTTGTTCGAGCGCGACGTGCTGCACAGCCTCGGCAACTCGCTGATCGTCGCGGTGTGCACCACCTTGCTCGCCGTCGGGCTGGGCACGCCTGCCGCTTACGCACTGGCCCGCTTCGAATTCCGGGGCAAGGAAGATTTGTGGTTCTGGTTCATCACCAACCGCATGCTCAGCCCGATTGTCGTGGCGCTGCCAATTTTCCTGATGGCGCGCAATCTGAGCCTGATCGACACCCATCTGGTGCTGATCCTGATTTACCTGACGTTCAACCTGCCCATCGTGGTGTGGATCTGCACCGACCAGTTTCGTGGCGTGCCCAAGGATCTGGACGAAGCTGCGCGCCTGTCCGGGGCCTCGCGCTTCACCATCTTTTGGCGCATTGCCCTGCCGCTGGCCATGCCGGGGGTGGCGGTGTCGGCGATCTTCTCGTTCATCTTTTCCTGGAACGAGCTTTTGTACGCGCTCGTGCTCACCCGCAACGTCGCGCGCACCGCGCCAGTCACCGCCACCAGTTTCATGAGCGGTTATGACTTGCCTTGGGGCGAGATCATGGCCACCGGCACGCTGATCGTGTTCCCGGTGATCATTTTCGCGTTGATGGTTTCCAGGCATCTGGTACAAGGTCTGACCATGGGCGCCGTTAAATAGGCGCTGCCGTTTTCAGCGCCAAGGACACTGCCGTGCAGAATCGCTACCCGGACTTTCTCGCCGACGCCGAACCGGTGAACGCCGAGGATCAACTTAACATTCGCATCGCCTGGTATTACTACGTCAACAACATGACCCAGCAGCAGATCGCCGACCGTCTCGGCATCACCCGCGTACGGGTCAACAAAGCGCTGGCGACCTGCCGCGAAACCGGTGTGGTGCAGATCCGCATCAACTCGCCGCTGGCCTCTTGCGTCGAATTGGAAGAGCGCCTGCAAGCGCGGTTTGGACTGGAACGGGTCACCGTGGTGCCTTCGCCGGACGACCCTTCGAGCATCTTCCGCGTGCTGGGCGTCGGCGTGGCGCCCAGCATCGAGGAATACCTCAACGACGGTTGTAGCATCGCCGTGGGTTGGGGTCGCACCTTGCGTCAGGCGGTGCGCGAACTGCAAGGTCGTCCGTTGCCGAACATGACCGTGGTCTCGCTGCTGGGCGGGCTGCATTACGGCTCGGCAAACAACACGGTAGAGATTGCCTCCAGCCTCGCCACCCTGTTCGGCGGCTCCTACTACTACCTCGCCGCCCCGCTGTTCGCGCCGTCGGAAGCCTATCGTAGGATGATTCTGGAAGAACCCTCGGTGCAGAACGTGCTGGGTAAGGCGCAGCACGCCGATGTGGCGCTGCTGACCGTGGGTGACTTGAGCGAACGCTCGCTGATGCTGGAGTTGGGGCTGGTGAATCCAGAGGATGCTCGCTCTCTGCGCGCTGCCGGTGCCGTGGGTGATTTGCTCGGGCACTGGCTGGACCGCGACGGCATCGAAGTCAATCACCCGCTGAACCGGCGAGCGATTTCGTTAAACCCGGAAGACCTGCGCAAGATCAAGAAGGTGATACTGGTGTCGGGCGGGCCGTACAAGGCCGAGATCATTCGCGCCGTGCTGTTGCGCAATGTCGTGCATGAACTGGTGATCGACGAGAGCGCCGCCCTGGAATTGCTCGATCACGACAACTGATACGCCTCTGGAGCCTGCCCTATGGCCACACACGATTTCCTCCGCAAACGCATTCTGGTCACCGGCGCAGGCAAAGGTATAGGCCGGGAAACCGTGAAGTGGCTGACCCGCTGCGGTGCCGAGGTGATCGCCTTGGGGCGCAATCCAGCGGACCTGACGTACTGCGAGCAAACGCTGATCGTCGATCTGGCCGACGCAACTGCAACCCAGGCGGCAGTCGCGAGTATGTTGCCCATCGACCTGCTGGTGAACTGCGCAGGCGTGGTGGAGCTGGAATCGGTGCTCGACACCACGATCGAGACCTTCGATCACCTGATGGCGGTCAACACCCGCGCGCCGATGGTGATCGCACAGGTGGTGGCTCGCGATCTGATCAAACGCGGCGTGCCCGGCGCCATCGTCAACGTCTCCAGCCTCGCCGCTGCGGTCGGCACCCCCAATCATCTGGCGTACTGCGCCTCGAAAGCCGCATTGGATGCGATGACCCGGGTGATGGCCGTGGAACTGGGGCCGCATGGTATTCGGGTCAACAGCATCAACCCGGTGGTGACCCTGACGCCGATGGCTGAAAAAGCCTGGAGCGACCCGGCCAAGTCGGCGTCGATGCTGTCACGCATTCCATTGGGCCGCTTCGTGCAACCGAGCGAAATCGCCTCGACCATTGCGTTTTTGCTCAGCGATGACGCGGCCATGGTCAACGGCGTGACCCTGACCGTGGACGGCGGCTTCAGCGCGGGTTGAGTTTTGCGAGCCGTGGATAAAGATCACGCAGGCGCGGGTACAGCTCGCGATACAGCTCCCGCAGTTCACGATGAAATTCACGCAGCGCAGGGTTAGGAACAAAGCGCTCGCCGTCCTGCGTCATGGCCTGTGCAGCGCTGGCAAAATCTTTGTACCAACCGGCCCCCACCGCAGCGGCGATGCCTGCACCGAGGCTCGATGCCTCTTGAGTTGCCGCGCGAATCACCGGGCGATCCGTGATGTCAGCGATGATCTGGCACCACAGCCGACTGGCCGCCCCGCCCCCAATCGCAACGAAGGTGTTCACCGGCTCGCCCGTGGCTTCAACCATATGCTGGGTGGCGACGGCCTGCTCCAGCGCGATGCCTTCCAGCACCGCCCGATAGATTTGCGCGCGGCCATGATCCGGCGACAGGCCCAGCAGACAACCCCGGGCATCCTGATCCCAATAGGGGTTCATCACGCCGTTCCAGTACGGCAAGAGGATCAGCCCCGCACTGCCCGGCGCCACACGGGAAGCCTCGATTTCCAGACGCAGCAGGCTGTCGGGCTGCGCGACCACGTCGATGTCGAAGAACTGCTTGAGCAGGCTGTTGATCAGCAGCGTGCCGGAGCGCAACGAGGTTTCCAGCACGTAACCCTGACGGTCGATGGCGCACAGGGTGCGAAAGGCATCGTTGACCTGCGCGTGCTCGGCATAGAACCCGGAGACAATCGCGGTGCCCAGATTCAGGTATGCCGTGCCGGGGCTGACCACGCCGATGCCCAATCCACCGGCCTGTCCATCGCCGCCACCTGCCACCACCGGCGTGCCTGCGGGCAACCCGGTCAGTGCCGCCGTCCGCTCAGTGACGACGCCAAGCGACGAACCGGGTGCAAAGGCCGTCGGGAAACAGTCGGGCCTTAACGGGATGGGCAAGGCGTCGAGCACATCTTCCGCCCAGCGGTGCTGATGAATGTCGAAGGCGCCAAAGGGATCGGCGCTGGCCCAACTGGTGACGAATTGCCCGGTGAGTTGGCGCACCAGCCAGGCGTGGGGTTCGTAGACATGACGAATATGCCTGAACAGCGCTGGCTCGGCATCGGCCAGCCACGCCAGGCTGTAAATGGCAGGCGCCCAGTCGTGGGGTTTGCCGGTGATACGGTGCAGACGGTCATGGCCGACGCGCTGGCAAAGCGCGGCGACTTCGTCCTTACGACGTTCATCCAGCCATAGAATTGCCGGGCGAAGCAGCCGATCCTCTGCGTCGGTGACCGCCACCGTTTCCCGCTGATTGACGACGGCGACCGCCGCGATGGCGTCATCGGCGATCATCGGCAGCAGATTTCTCAGTGACGTCTGTGCGGCCTGCCACCAGTCATGGGGGTCCTGTTCATAGGCATTCGGTGCCGGACGAGACAACGTCAAAGGCGCCCGCGCCTGCGCTACCAGCGTCCCGCACTCATCCCAGGCAATGGCTTTACAGGTGGTCGTGGAGAGATCGATACCGATTACCCGCTTGCGCATGCGCCCCTGCCCTGTCATCGCCACCGTCCGTGGCTGCCGTTGAATCGAAGGGCAAGACTAGCCGAAATCAGATAAAAGATCGCCGTCACGTCGATTTTGATTCTGCCCGCAGCGCGTAGGAGCGTGATCCGGTATGGCGCCTATGCCACTCCCGCACCAGACGTCCTCGCCCCCCAGCAATGCCGAACCGTCGCTCACACGTCCGTGTCACAGGTCGTGGCGCCACGGGAAGGTCTGTATGATGGCACCAATCGCTTTCCATTCCGGTGCACCATTTCCTTGAGCCTGTCGCCATGACTCGCCTGTCGCCCAAGCTCAGTGGCACCCCGGCCGAACTTTTTCATTTCGAACTCAGTGAAACCAGCGGCTACGTGCAGAACTGGCACACCCATGATTGCCACATGCTGCTACTGCCACGCCAGGGCGGGTTGCTGCTGTGGATTCCATGGGTTTCTATCTGTTTTGCCCGCATCCGGGGGTGGACCGGCAGTTCGACAGCCGCCAGTTCCCCAAGGCCTCGGGTTATCCGGAGGACTCGATGCCGGGGGTGATGGCGCCGAAGGTCGAGCCCCCCTAAACCGGCGGCTGAACCACCGGTTTGGCGGGTGCGGCAATCTGCACTTTCGGATTGACCGGCGGGGTGTTCGGCGTGGCGTACTGCGGCTTCAGATGCCCGTCCTGATCCAGCAGCCAGGCATCGAGAATCTGCCGCACCACCGGCCCCGCGACCCGACCGCCCGCCTCGCCGTTCTCGATCATCACTGCCACGGCGATTTTCGGATTGGCCGCCGGGGCGAAACCGACGAACAGGGCGTTGTCGCGATGCCGCTCAAGGGTCTTGTCGCGGTTGTAACGCTCGCCCTGCTTGATCGCCACCACCTGCGCCGTACCACTCTTCCCGGCAATGCGGTACTGCGCTCCTTGCGCCGCCGCGCGGGCGATGCCTCGTGGGTCATGCATCACCGACTGCATGCCGTTGTTGACCTGATCCCACTCGCGCGGATCACGCAGCACGATGTTCGGCATAGGATGTTCATCGACCGGCGGCACACCACCGATGTCCTTGGCCAGATGCGGCCGATTCCACACGCCCTTGTTGGCGATCAGCGTCGTGGCCTGGGCCAGTTGCAACGGGGTGACCTGCATGTAGCCCTGGCCAATGCCGAGAATCACGGTCTCGCCCGGGAACCACGCCTGACGTCGGGTAATGCGTTTCCATTCCTTGGACGGCATCAGCCCGGCAGACTCTTCGAACATGTCCAGCGAGACCTTCTGGCCAATGCCGAACATGGTCAGGTAATCGTGCAGGCGGTCGATGCCCAGCTTGTGCGCCAGGTCATAGAAATAGGTGTCGTTGGAGCGCATGATCGCCGCGTTCAGGTCCACCCAGCCGTCGCCGCTGTGGTTCCAGTTGCGGTATTTATGGTCGAAGTCCGGCAACTGGAAATAGCCCGGATCGAACACCCGGGTCGAAGGCGTGATGATGCCGCTGTCCAGTCCGGCAATCGCCACTTCCGGCTTGATGGTGGAGCCCGGCGCATAGAGACCGCGCAGCACGCGGTTGAACAACGGCCGATCCACCGAGTCGCGCAGCGCCGAATACTCCTTGAAGCTGATGCCCGTGACGAACAGGTTCGGGTCGAAACTCGGCTTGCTGACCATCGCCAACACTTCGCCCGTGGCCGGGTCGATCGCCACCACCGAGCCGCGACGGTCGCCCAGCGCTTCTTCGGCGGCTTCCTGCAACTTGACGTCCAGGCTCAACGTGATGCTCTTTCCCGCCACCGGGTCGTGGTGATTGAGCACCCGCAGCACGCGGCCCTGAGCGTTGGTCTCGACTTCTTCGTAGCCGACGTGACCATGCAATTCGTTTTCGTAGAAACGCTCGACGCCGGTCTTGCCGATGGACTGGGTGCCGCGATATTCCACCTGATCCAGTTGGCTGGCTTCTTTCTCGTTGATGCGCCCCACATAGCCGATGGAGTGCGCGAAATGCTCGGCCAGCGGGTAATGGCGGACGAATTGCGCCTCGACATCCAGCCCCGGCAGGCGGAACTGATTCACGGCCAGCAGGGCGATCTGCTCTTCGGTCAGCTCATACAGCAGCGTCACCGGGACGAAGCGATGGGGCGAGTTCTTCATCGCCTTGTCGAAGATGATGCGGTCCTCGTCCGGCAGGTTGAGGATCTGCATCAGGGTGTCGATCACTGCGTGCCAGTCCCCTGCCCGCTCACGGGTCATGGTCAGGTTGAAGCTGGGGCGGTTGTCGGCCAGGATCACGCCGTTGCGGTCGTAGATCAGCCCGCGTTCAGGCGGAATCGGCAGCACGTGGACGCGGTTGTTTTCGGAAATGGTCGAGTGATAGGCAAACTCGACGACCTGCAGAATATAAAGTCGGCAGACCAGGGCGACGCTGAGCAGGATCACGAACACGGCACAGGCGATCAGGCGGTTATTGACCAGCCGGGTCTCCTTTTCGTGATCCTTTAAAGGTATGGGATCGGGCATTTCTACAGCTACTCGGTGAACGGATAAACGGTGCAGACGACGTTCGGCTGGCTTCGCTGAACGCAAATGGCGTGCACCTTACCAAGAAGCGCCCCGTTCCATGGGCCGTTCTTCATGAAAATCCTGTCATGTTGGCGAAAAGCGACGAAGGGCACCGTCTTTCAAGCAAAAAAACAACGTGGCGATAACGCTTCGTTTGTTGCGAAACAAAGACAAATCCCGTCCACACCTTCGCATCAGATAAGCCATTGAAAAGCGGATCAGTTTTGCACCGCTTTTCACCGTGAACCCACTCAGTACAGAGCAACGCGCTGAAACAGGCTTTGCAGCGCTCCATCACCGGTGAGCCGCAAAGAGGCAACACTTCTAGCACGTCGAGACAAAAAATCAGACTGTTGCAAAAACGGTAACGGTTAATTACTGATTTCAGGGTGATGCAATAGTCCGTAACACATCTATCATTGCGTTTCGCGTGGAAAAGATGGACAGCGAGTCATGGCGTTCCCCCGCCTAGCGTGCACGCTTTGCAGGCTGGTGTGCCAGAGACCGGATGTCACACCCGCCGCCGCACCCGTTCGACACCTCTGACTGTCGAGCCAAACCGTGAAACTTACGATGCCGCCGCCCTCGAGGACCCTGCTCGTCATGGTCCCTTGAACCGGCGTGCTGGCAGGAGCCTTGAATGACAGAAAAATCCAGAGGCCTGACCCGCCGCCAGTTGCTGAAAGGATCGGCAACGACCCTGGCCGTGGGCGCTGCCGCAACCGCCAAAGCGGCCACCGTGGCAGGCGTTCCCCAGTGGATCCCCTTCGACCACAACGGCCCGATGCACTACGACACACCCGGCTGGCAGTTCTTCAGTGACGCTGAAGCCACCGCCGTAGAAGCCATCGTGGCACGCCTGATTCCTGCCGACGACCTGAGTGTCAGCGGCAAGGACGCCGGATGCGCGGTGTTCATCGACCGCCAGTTGGCAGGCGAATACGGCACCTTCAGCCGCCTGTACATGCAAGGCCCGTTCGAGAAAGGCACGCCCATGCAGGGCGATCAGTCGGAACTGGTGCCTCGCGACCGCTACCGTCTGGGTCTGGCCGGTCTCGAGACCTACTGCCAGAAACAGTTCCAGAAGGGCTTCAGCGCCCTGGCCCCTGAGGTGCAGGACAAAGTGCTGACCGGCCTCGAAAAAGGCGAGATCACACTGGATGGCATCGACAGCAAGCTGTTCTTCCAGCAAGTGCTGGGCAACACCATGGAAGGCTTCTTCGCCGACCCGGTCTACGGCGGTAACCGCGACATGGTGTCGTGGAAGATGATCGGCTTTCCCGGTGCACGCTACGACTACCGCGAATACATCGGCAAGCACAACCAGAAGCTCGATCTGGTACCGCTCTCCATCTCCGGCAGCGCCGCCTGGACCAAGAAGGGTTAATTCGACATGGCCAAAAAACTACCTTCCACGGATGTCGTGGTTGTCGGACTCGGCTGGGCCGGATCCATCATCGCCAACGAACTGGCTGACGAAGGCCTGAGCATCATCGGCTTCGAACGCGGCCCATGGCGCGACACCGCAGTCGACTTCAACGTCGCTTCGGCAGCGGACGAACTGCGTTACAACCGCCGCCAGGACCTGATGGTGAGAACGCGGCAAAACACCACGACGATTCGCAACAGCGTCAATGAGACAGCGCTACCCATGCGCAGTTGGGGGTCGTTCCACCCCGGTAACGGCACCGGCGGCGCGGGTAACCACTGGGCGGGGATCACCTTCCGCTTTCAGCCTCACGAATTTCGGCTGCACAGCCACCTGACCGAGCGTTACGGCAAAGAGCTGTCCCCCGAGTTGACCCTGCAAGACTGGGGCACCGACTGGGAAGAAATGGAGCCGTTCTACACCAAGTTCGATCGTCTGGCGGGCATCTCAGGCAAGGCCGGCAACATCAAGGGCGTGATTCAGGAAGGCGGCAACCCGTTCGAAGGCGCGCGCTCCGAGGAATACCCGAACCCGCCGACCGAGCAGACCTACGCCCCGACGCTGTTCGCCGAAGCGGCCAGAAACCTGGGCTACAAACCGTTCCCGGTGCCCTCGGCGCTGGTCTCGCGCCCTTATGTCAACTCGCTGGGTGTGGCCATGGGGCCGTGCACCTATTGCGGTTTCTGCACCAACTACGGCTGCGCCAACTATTCCAAGGCCAGCGCCATCACCACGGTCCTGCCTGCGTTGATCCGCAAGCCGAACTTCAAGGCGATGACCAACTGCGAAGTGCTGCGCGTGACCATGGACAGCAGTGGCAAGAAAGCCACTGGCATCGTCTTCATGGATTCGAACGGCGAAGAGTGGGAACAGCCTGCCGAGCTGGTGGTGATCAGTGCGTTCATCTTTGAAAACGTGCGCCTGATGCTGCTGTCCGGCATTGGCAAGCCGTACGACCCGGTCACCAACACCGGCACCACGGGCCGTAACTACGCCTACCAGACCGCCAACAACGTGCGACTGTTCTTCGATGACAAGAACTTCAACCCGTTCATCGGTGGCGGCGCCATCGGCATGGGCATCGACGAGTTTAACAACGACAACTTCGACCACTCGGGTCTGGGTTTCGTCGGCGGTGGCAGCACCCGCGTGACGCCGATTGGCGCTGCGCCCATCGACTCGCGCCCTCTCCCGCCCGGCACCCCGACCTGGGGTTCGGAATGGAAGAAGGCCACGGTCAAGAACTACGCCGCGACCATGTCGATCGGCTGCGAAGCCAGCAGCTATTCAACCCGCACCAACTACCTGTCGCTGGACCCGACCTACAAGGATCCGTTGGGCCGTCCACTGCTGCGCATCACCTTCGACTTCCCGGAGAACGACCGCAAAATGGCGGCGTACGTGACCGGCAAGGTCGATGAAATCGCCAAGAGCATGAACCCGCGTCAGAGGGTCCAAAGCTCCCAGCAAGGCCACTGGAACAGCGCGCCGTATCAGTCTTCGCACATTGTCGGCGGCTTCATCATGGGCGCCGACCCGAAGAACAGCTCGGTCAACAAATACCTGCAAGTGTGGGGCGTGCCGAACCTGTTCGTGGTGGGTTCCTCGGCCTTCCCGCAGAACCCCGGCTACAACCCGACCGGCACCGTCGCGGCGCTGGCCTTCAAAGCGGCGGATGCCATCCGCACCCGCTACCTCAAGCGTCCAGGGGAGATGATCAGCGTATGAAGACTCTTCTGACTGTTTGTGCGGGCGTTCTCGGACTGTCCGTGTCCATGGCCCATGGCGCCACCGGCGCCGATTCCTACAATCTCGTGGAAAAAGGCCGCTACCTGACCACTCTGGGCGACTGCACGGCGTGCCACACCCTGCCAGGCAAACCGCTGTTTTCCGGCGGTGTCATTCTCGACACGCCGTTCGGCAAGCTGGCAGGCGCCAACATTACTCCGGACCCGGTCAACGGCATCGGTCGCTGGAGTTTCGACGACTTCCAGAACGCCATGTCCAAGGGCCACGGCCTGGACGGCAAACGCCTGTACGGCGCCATGCCGTTTACCGCGTACACCAAGGTCAAGCGTGAAGACAACCTGGCGATCTGGGCCTACCTGCGCACCGTCGACGCGTCGGACAACCACGTTGAAACCAATCAGTTGCCCTTCCCGTTCAACGTGCGTACCAGCCTGATCGGCTGGAACCTGATCAACTTCAAGGAAGGCGAATTCAAGGCCAACCCGCAGAAGTCCGAGCAGTGGAACCGTGGCGCGTATCTGGTGGAAGGTCTGGGCCACTGTGGCACCTGCCACACGCCGAAAAACCTGATTGGCGGTGACAAGAACGATCAGTTCCTGACCGGTGCCAACCTGCAGAACTGGGTCGCGCCGAACCTCACCTCCACCGGCCATGACGGCCTGGGGGCGTGGAACGAAGACGACATCGTCAAGTACCTGAAGACCGGTGCCAACCGCTTCGACATCGCTTCAGGCCCGATGGCCGAGGAAGTCGAGCACTCGTCCCAACACTGGACCGATCAGGACCTGATGGCCGTTGCGGTGTACCTCAAGGACGGCGCCAAGCCGGTGGAAGCGCCGAAGCCGGTCGCCGCCAATGACCCGGCGATGGTGGCGGGCAAGGCGATCTACGCGGACCGTTGCTCGGCGTGCCACACGCCGAACGGTGAAGGCGCAGCGAACCTGTTCCCGAAACTGGCCATGGCCCCGCTGATCAACAGCAACGACCCGTCGTCGCTGATCCGCGTAGTGCTGGCAGGCAGCCGCGCAGGCGCAACCGACGCAGCGCCAACGGCCCCGGCCATGCCTGCATTCGGCTGGAACCTCTCGGATGAAAACGTCGCTGACGTGCTGACGTACGTGCGCAACACCTGGGGCAACGCCGCGCCTGCGGTGTCCGGCGCCAGCGTCAAGGACGTGCGCGAGGCGTTGACGCCGAAGTAACACTCACAACACGGGCGAAAAAATGCCTGACGCCTGTAAAGGGGTCAGGCATTTTTCATTGAGTATCCACGAGCTACATCGTCAAATACGCCTTGCGCACGTCTTCGTTGGCCGCCAGTTCGGCCATGCTGCCCTCGTAGCGAATCAACCCCTTCTCCAGCACGTAGGCCCGGTCCGACACCAGCCCGGCAAAATGCAGGTTCTGTTCGGATAGCAAAATGCTCGCGCCTTTGGCTTTGAGCGCGAGGATCATGTGGGCCATCTGCTCGACGATCACCGGCGCGACGCCTTCCGAGGGTTCGTCGAGCAAAATCAGAAACGGATTGCCCATCAGGGTCCGCGCCATGGTCAGCATCTGCTGTTCGCCGCCGCTCATCTGCCCACCGGGTCGGTCCTGCATGGCGCCCAGGTTGGGAAAGAATTCATAGAGCTGCTCCGGCGTCCAGTTCAACGCCTGCGTGCCATCCGGCCAGCGACGATCAGGCTGGCGACCGACTTCGAGGTTTTCGGTGACGGTCAGGTGAGTGAACACGCGACGGTCCTCCGGCACGAAGCCCAGCCCCAGACGCGCCAACTGAAAGGGCTGCATCCCCGCCACGTCTCGCCCCATGAAGCGAACATCGCCCTGACGTCGCCCAAGCATGCCCATCAGCGCCTTGAAGGTGGTCGATTTGCCTGCGCCGTTGCGCCCCATCAGCGCAACGACCTCCCCTCGTCGAACGTTGAGGCTGACGTCGTACAGCACCTGCGCAGCGCCATACCAGGCGTTGAGACCGTTGACCTCCAGCAAGGGGTCTTCCATTGGGGTTGCCATGGGTGTTTGCGTTGAAAGCACTGCGCTCATACCTGCACCTGCGCGTCGGTCTGTTCATTTTCGAAGGTCTTGCCGCTGCCGAAATACACTTCCTGCACCTTGGGGTGATTGCGAATGTACTGCGCATTCCCTTCGGCGATCAGGCGGCCACGGGCAAGCACGATCATCCGGTCGGCGTAGGCGAACACCACGTCCATGCTGTGCTCGGTGAACAGCACGGCCATCTTGCGCTCCACCACCAGCCGCTTGGTCAGGGCCATCAGGTCGTTGCGCTCTTCCGGCCCCATGCCTGCGGTGGGTTCATCCATCAGCAGCAGTTTGGGGTCGTTGGCCAGCCCCATCGCCAATTCCACCCGCTTGACGTCGCCATAAGCCAGTTCGCTGCACGGGCGCTCGGCGTGGCGCTGCATGCCGACTTGCGCCAACAGCGCCATCGCCTCGTCGCGGTAGCGCTTGCGGGCCGATCCGAACAGCGAAAAGCCCTCGCCATGATGGGAAATCAACGCCATCTGCACGTTTTCCACCACGCTCAGCGAGGCGAAGGTTTCGGCGATCTGAAAGGTGCGCCCGACCTGCATGCGGCAGATGTCGCGGGGCCGCTTGCCAACCAGCTCCTGCCCCAGCAACCGAATCGAGCCGCCGCTGGCCTTGAGCTGGCCGCCGACCATGTTGAAGGTGGTGGACTTGCCTGCGCCGTTAGGGCCGATCAGGGCCAGCAACTCGCCCTCGTGCAGATCGAAATTGATGCCATCGACCGCGCGCACGCCGCCGAAGGACTTGCTCAAATCACGGACTTCCAGAAGCGTCATGCCTGTTTCTCCACGGCGCGGGTCATTGATTGCACGGGCGACGACGAACGCGACCGCCAGCGCCGCCAGAGGTCGCCGACCTGTTGAAAGAACCCGGCGATGCCTTGAGGGAACGCCAGCACCAGCACCAGAATCACCCCGCCGAACACGGCTCGCCAGTAATCGGTGGCGCGCATGATCGAGTCCTGCAGCACGCTGAACACACTGGCCCCGGCCACCGGCCCCAGCAGGTTCTGTATGCCGCCCAGCAGCACCATCACCAGACCGTCCACCGATTTGCCGACGGCCATGGCATCTGGCGAGATGCTGCCCTTGGAGAAGATGTACAGCGCGCCTGCCAGACCGGCGAAGACACCGGCGATCACGAACGCCAGCCACTGCACGCGCTTGACGTCGATGCCAATGGCGTCCGCGCGCAAGGCCGAATCCCGTGCCGCACGCAGGCTGTAGCCGAATGGTGCGAAGAGAATCCGGCGCACCAGAAACACACTCAGCGAGACCAGCACCAGCGTCAGGTAGTAATACGCCGTGCCGTCCAGCCAGCTCGACGGCCAGATGCCGGTGATGCCGTTGGAGCCACCGGTCACGTCTTCCCACTGAAAGACCACGGACCAGACGATCTGCGAAAACGCCAGCGTCAACATCGCCAGGTAGACCCCGGACAAGCGCACGCAGAACCAGCCAAACAATAGCGCCCCTAACCCGGCCACCAACGGCGCGAGGGCAAAGGCCAGCGGCATGGGCATGGTCAGCACTTTGAACAGGATTGCGGCACCGTAAGCACCGAGACCGAAATAGGCCGCGTGACCGAACGACGACATCCCGCCCGGCCCCATGATGAAGTGCAGGCTCACGGCGAACAGCACCGCCACCAGCACGTCCTGGGTGAGGACGCTGGCGTAAGGCAGCCAGTCCGAGAGCAACGGCAGGATCGCCAGCACCACGAACAGTGCAGCCATCAACCCTTTGAAGGACGCGGACCCCGGACGTATCGGCGCTTCCACAGGCGCGGAGTTGCGGCTGCTGGCCTGGGGCTTGCCCATCAGGCCCCACGGGCGAACCACCAGCACCACGGCCATGACCAGAAACTCGATCACCAGCGTCAGCTTGGAGAACGACACCGGGATGCCGAACAGCGTGGTCGAACCCAACCCGATGCACAGCGCCTTGATTTCCGCGATCAGCAAGGCCGCCACGTAGGCGCCGGGCAACGACCCCATGCCGCCGACCACGACGATCACAAACGCTTCGCCGATGGTGCGCAAATCCAGCGACAGGCTCGCCGGTTCGCGGGGCAACTGCACGGCACCGCCCAACCCGGCGAGCATCGCACCCAAAGCAAATACGCTGGTGAACAGCCACGCCTGATTGACGCCCAGCGCGCCGAGCATCTCGCGGTCCTGGGTCGCGGCACGCACCAGCACGCCCCAACGGGTGCGCACCAGCAGCAGCCAGACCAGCCCCAGCACCGCCGGGCCAACGATGATCAGGAAGAAATTATAGGTGGGGAACTGACGCCCCAGAATGTCGATGGAGCCGGTCAAACCGGGTGCCCGACGGCCCAATAATTCCTCGGCGCCCCAATACCCCAATACGGCGTCGTTGATCACCAGCACCAACGCGAAGGTGGCCAACAACTGGAACAGTTCCGGCGCCTTGTAGATACGGCGCAGTAGGACAATCTCGACCAGTGCGCCGATCACACCGACTGAAATGGCGGCCAGCGCCAGCCCCAGCCAGAAACCCGCCCCGCCGAGCGCACCCATGAGGTGCTCAACGACGGAATAGCCGATGTACAGCCCCAGCATGTAAAACGAGCCGTGGGCGAAGTTGACGATGCGGGTCACACCGAAAATCAGCGACAACCCCGCGGCCACCAAAAACAACGACGAGGCTTCGGCCAGGCCGTTGAGCAACTGTGAAAATAACGCTGAAAAGTCCATGACGCCCTCGATCCAGACTTGCCCAGTCAACGCCGAACCCGTGAGAGATTCTATGTGGGTCGATCAACCGCCTTCGCCACCCAGTTGGCTCCCACAGAATCGGCGCCAAGCAAAAATCCATGCTTCGACACGCATTACTGTGGGAGCCGGCTTGCTGGCGAATGCGGCGTATCAGTCGACATTTCAATTGCCTGACACGCCCTTTTCGCCAGCAAGCCGACTCCCACAGAAACGCATTTCAACCCGCACGACAGGTTGTATCCAATACCGCCGGAATTACTCTGCAGGCCGCAACTTGCGCACTTCATCATCCGAAGGCAGCAACGTCTGACCCGGCTTGAACTGGTAATCGACCATCACGCCCGAACCGTCCTTGACCGCCAGCTTGCCAACGTACAAACCCCACGTGGCCTGATGGTCGATCTTGCGGTATTCCAGCGGGCCGTCCGGGGTTTCGACTTTCAGGCCACTGAACGCGTTGACCATCGATTCGGAGTCGGTCTTGCCACCGGCCGCCTTGATGCCTGCGGCAATGGACTGAATCGCCGAGTAACCAATGATCGAACCGAAACGCATGTTTTCGGTGCCGTACTTGGCGTGGTAGGCGTCAACGAAGGCTTTGTGCGCCGGGGTATCGATGCTGTACCAGGGGTAGCCAGTGACGGTCCAGTTCGGCGGGATTTCATCCTTGAGCGGCTCCAGGTATTCCGGCTGACCCGTGATGATGCTCAGTACCGGCAGTTGCTCGCCGAAGAAACCACGGGTGGTGCCCTCGCGAATGAATTTGGCCAGGTCGGCGCCAAACAGCGCGTTGAACAGACCGTCCGGTTTGGCATCCACCAACGCTTGAACCACGCTGCCCGCGTCCACTTTGCCGAACGGCGGGGCCTGCTCGGTCACGAACTCGACGTCAGGCTGGCGCGCCTTGAGCAGGGTCTTGAAAGCACTGGCCGCCGCCGTGCCGAACTCGTAGTTGGGGTACACCAGCGCCCAGCGCTTTTTGTGCAATTTGACCGCTTCGTCCACCAGCGACGAAGTCAGCATGTAGGTCGAGGCGTCAAGGCGGTAGGTGTAGCGGTTGCCCGCACTCCAGACGATGTTGTCGCTCAACGCTTCAGTGATCAGCACAAAGCGCTTCTTCTGTTTGGCATAGTCCGAGAGCGCCGTGCCGATATGCGCGTAGAACGCACCGGCCAGCGCATCGACGTGCTCGCGGTTGATCAGGTCTTCGGCCTGGCGAATGGCATCGCCAGGGTTGGCGTTGTCATCGCGGGTAATCAGTTCCAGCTTCTTGCCATCGACACCGCCTGCGGCGTTGATCTGCTCGACAGCCAGCTCCATGCCCTTCTTGTAGCCGTCGGTGAACACCGGCTGGGATTTGTAGCTGTTGATGTCGCCAATCTTGATCGTGTCGGCCGACCAGGCCGCGCCGCTGACGATTACGGCGATGGCGCCTGCCAACAGGTTCGACTTCGTAAAACGTGCACGCATGTGGGTGTTCTCCAAGCTGATCAGGTGAATGACTTGCACAGCATCAGGGCGCTCCAGACTCGGATCACCGTTATTAAACGGGCAGTTAATTAAATAGCAACGCGTGTGCCAGACAGGCTTGTAATTGAATGAAATCGTGCGAGCTAGACGCCTCGCAGCAGTGCCAGCGCTTCGCTCAGCGGTTTGACCACGGCGTATTTCTGCGCCATGTCGAACAGGTTCGCCTCATGCGGCCCCAGCGCCCGGTCGCCCACGCAATCGCTAACCACCAGCGGGCGGAAACCGTAATTCATGGCGTCCAGCACACTGGCACGTACGCAACCGCTGGTCACCGCGCCCGCCACTAGCACGGTGCGCACGCCATGAAAGGTCAGCCAGGCGGCCAGATCAGTGCCGAAAAACGCCGAGGGCAAGGTTTTGCGCACCACCCGTTCGCCCTGCCGTGGGGCCAGTTGCGGGACGATGGCGCTGCGCGGTGCATGTTCGGTCAGGGTCAACATCGACGGAACCTTGAGCGAAAACACGTTGGCATCGGCGCCGTCGTCGGCGAACACGATGCGCGAATGAGCCACCGGCCAACCCTGCTCCCTGGCATGGGCCAGCAGATTTTCGGTCTGGGCGATGGCTTGGGGAATGTTGCCGCCGCCAAAAATCTCGGGGTCAGCGAAGCCTTCTACCAGATCGATGATCAGCAGCGCATAGGGCGCGGGAAGGTCCATGTCTGCGCCGAAACCCTGCCGTTGGTAGCTGTCCAGATCACTCATTGCGCGCCCTCCTCGTTAACCACTTTTCCGCCTTCGACCACGACCTGCTCATCCAGCATCACGGTGCAGCCGCGCAACGGAATGTCGATGTGACACGCCGTTGTCCGCGAACCACCGGCTTCATTGTTCGGCCCGAGCGAGAACAGGAAATTGCCCTCATACGCCCGCGCGTCCATGCCGATGTGCGCTTCGCGATCCAGCAAGCCAAGGGTCGACCAGCGCGCCCGAGGTTGCAGGCCCCAACCGATGTGCGAAATGGCGTAGGCCTCGGGGTCATTGAAGCTTTCCATGTAGTCGCGCAGCAACGCCGCCTCGACACCACCCTCGATCTGCGTGGCAAAACCCTTCTCGACCGTGAGCACGATGGGGTCCTGCACGTAGCTTTTGTGCGGCAGCAGAATGTCACCGCGGTCGATGACGATAGTGCCGCTGGCTTGCAGCTCGTTCGGCCAGGTCAGGACGAAACCGCTGGGCCAATGGTCCCAACGCCCCGGCGTATCGACAAAGCCGTATTCGCTGATGGCCGGAAATTCGCCCAACGGGCAAGACAACGCAGTGCCCGCAGGCGAGATCACGGTCATGCGCCCTGCCCGTTCGATCTTCGCCGCCGCACGCAACACACGGGCGCGATCAGCCTCGGTCGGCACCATGCGCGCCAGAATTTCCGGGGGCTCGACCGCCAGCAGGATTTTGGTCCCGCCCGCGAGGATGTCGTGCTGCTCGGGGGAGAACAGCAAGGTCATCAAATCCAGCACCAGATCGCTGGCTTTCAGCGCAGCAAGGGCTGGTTTGTTGCCGGTCAACGGTGTGGTGCCGAGGTAGGCCAGCAGGTCGCGGCTCAGGGCACGCTCGCCGTTGACGGGAGAAAGATCGAGGCGGCTGATCACCAACCCCAGCGACTGACAGGCCATCTGTGCCGTGCGCAGGGTCTGCGGGTGGGTGTCGGCGCCGGTCAGAATCGTCACCGACTGCCCCGCTTCGACATTTGAAAGACGCAGGACTTGAGTCCACGCCTCGAACATCGTGAAATCACTGACGGCCATGATCTGCCACCTTCTGATTCAAAGAAGCCCCGAGAAAATCCCCCAGCGCGGCATAAAATCCGGCTTCGTTGTCCCACGGGATCATGTGCCCGGCGTCCGCCACACGGGTGTGCGCCAAGGTCGGCAGCAGCGTCTGCATTTCCGCCACGTCCTCGTCCTTGACCACATCGCCTCGGGCGGCCGTGATCAGCAGCGTGGGGCAAGTGACATTGACGACGCTTTCGATCACTGCGTCTTCGTGAAAGCCATTGAAGCTGGCGAGAATCGCCCGCTCGTCACAGGTGTGCAGCCACTGCGCCCGCAGTGCCCGTTGTTCCTTGGTCCAGGTCGGGCAGAAGGCGCGCATGTCTTCGGCGCTCATGCCGTGTCGGGCCTGACGAATTGAGTCGATGTACCACGACAGTTGCGCCGGATAGGCCCGACGCCCTGGCCCTGATACAGGCGGATCGACCCAGACCATTCTGGCCATAGCGACCGGACAGGACTGCGCAGCGCGAATGGCGATGCGCGCGCCCATCGAGTGGCCCAGCACGCTGTAGCGTTCCAGCCCCAGCGCAGCAGCGAAGGCCAGCACATCAGTGGCCTGGGCGTCGAGGCTGTAATCCAGATGCTCGCCAGACTCCGACAGCCCACGACCGCGCACATCCAGCACGTAAACCTCGAAACGCGTCGCCAATTGCTCGGCGACGAAGCCCCAGGTCACCGCCGGGCTGGTAATCCCCGGCACCAGAATGACCGGATCAAGACTCAGGTCAGCAGCCTCGAGCGGCCCATAGCGCAGGTAATGCTGACGAATCCCGTTGGCGTGCACCTGCGCGCCATAACGAAGACGACTCATGACGTGACCTCCAACTCAGGCGGGAATTTTTTCGGCGTGAGGGAAGCGGGTTTCGCAGTCCCGCGCGTCGTACTCGTAGACCCAGTTGGCCTGAATGCCTACCGCGTTCGGGTTGAGCAACTGGCGCCAGCGGTAAGCCATGTCGCGTTTGAGCTGCGACCACGCCGACGGCAGGTGGTAGGTGCGTCCACGTTCACGGGCTTCCAGTTGCACACGACTGGTACGCGGCAGGCGTTCCAGTTCGTAAGCGCGCAAGGCTGACTGCAATTGCGGCAGACCGTGGTACGCCAGGGACTGCGCCAACACGTAGCCGTCTTCGATGGCCATGGCCGCGCCCTGAGAAAGAAACGGCAGCATCGGGTGCGCGGCGTCACCGAGCAGCGTGGCGTTGCCTTTGGACCAGGTTTTCATTGGGTCGCGATCGAACAGGCCCCACTTGTAGACGGCATCCGGATCGGTGCGCTTGAACAGCTCGATCAGGTTCGGGTGCCAGCCTTTGAACCCGTCCAGCAGCTCTTGCTGCGTGCTCTTGGCGTTCCACGATTCCTCGACCCAGGCCGGGCTTTCGTTGACGGCCACGATGTTCACCATCGAGCCGCCTTTGACGTAGTAGGTCACCACGTGGCCTTTGGGTCCCATCCAGAAATTCGAATCAGGGCTCACGAACGGCAGCGGGTGTTTGTCGACATTGACCAGCGCACGCCAGCACATGTGGCCGGTGTAGTTGGCCGCCTCTTTGCCCCACAACTGCTCGCGAATCACCGAGCGCACGCCGTCGGCGCCGACGATCAGGTCAGCCTCGTATTCCGAACCGTCGGCAAACTGCGCGACGGCGGTGTGCGCGTGCTGTTTCAAACCGGTGCAGTGCGCGCCGAACGTGGCCTGCGCGGGTTTGATGTCACTGGCCAGCGCAGCGTGCAGGTCAGCGCGATGGACGTGATAGAACGGCGCGCCATACAACTCGGGGCACGATTCTTTCAGTGGCGTGCGGAACAATTCCCGCGCCGTTTTCCAATTGCGCCCGACCATGCCCTGGGGCAGAAAGCCGATGGACTTCAGGCGCTCGTCCAGCCCCAATTCGGACAGAACCTTGACCGCGTTCGGGGTCATTTGCACCCCGGCGCCGACTTCACCGAACATCGCTGCCCGCTCGAAAATCCGCGCCTCGATGCCTCGTTGTTCCAGTGCCCGCGCGAGGGTCACTCCGCCGATCCCCGCGCCAATGATGCCAACCCGCAACGCTCTGCTCATGGGTGTTTCTCCTGCCGTTCGACGGTCAGCCGTTCGGCTCTCTGTAATAATTAATCAACCAATTAATTATTGATCCAAAAAAATATCGACACGCCTTTCGTCAAAGGTCCAGTACCAACCCTTCGCCCACGCCCCGCGAACAACAGATCATCATGCTTTCACTGCGCTGCCGTTGGCTTGGGGTGAGCACGGTGTCACGGTGTTCGACTTGCCCCGCCAACACCTTCACTTCACAGGCGCCGCACACGCCCTCTTCGCAGGAATACGCCACGTCCACACCCGCCGCCTCGCAGACTTGCAGCAGACTCAGTTCCGCAGGAACGGTAAGGTTCAGGCCAGAGCGCTGAAGCCTCACGCGGAAACTGTCCCCCGGCTGCAACGCATCGGTGGTGGCACTGAAACGTTCGCGATGGGTGTTGGCTTCCGGTCGTTCAAGGGTCAACTGGTCAAACTCATCGACCATGCCCTGCGGCCCACAACAGTAAAGCTGTGCGCTGTGCGGCAGTGTTTTCAGCACATCCTTGAGGCGCGGTGGCGTGTCTCCACAGCGGGTATGAAACAGGTGAACGTCATCTTGCTCGTCGCACAACTGATCATGAAACAGCATGTGTTGCGCACTGCTGGCCCAGTAATACAGCGTCACCTTGCGCCCGTTGGCCTTCAACTGGCGGTACATGGAAATGATCGGCGTGATGCCGATGCCACCGGCGAACAGGTGAAACGCATCGTCGCTGGGCTGCAACGGAAAGTGGTTGCGTGGCACTGACACCTCGTACTCCGCACCGACCACCGATTCGAAATGCAGCTTGCGCGAACCGCCCTTGCCCACTTGCGCCAACTGCACGGCAATCCGGTACTGCGCCGGATGGCTGGCAGGCCACAACAGCGAATACTGGCGCAGGAGGTCCGGCCCCATCGCCACATCGACATGCGCACCCGGCTCGTAAGACGGCAGCGCCAAGCCATCCAGCGATTCGAAGGTGTAGAAGTTGATGCCCGGCGCGCCGTACTCGATGGCCCGCAAACGCACCTTGAACACGCCGTCAGATAACGCCATAGCGAATGCCCTTGTTGCGCAGCCAGGTGCGGTAGCGCTGGCCCATGAGGTCGGTGCGGTGGTGCAGCTCGTAACGCAACTCGACCGGAATGCGTTCCGGGCGCTGGCTTTCAACGATGTCGCGGTCCTGACCGAACACCACGTCGGCGCGGGCGCGAACGGCATCCGGATCAGGGCGCGGGCTGACGTTCATCGCCGCACACACGCGCACGATGCAATTCACGGCATCCAGCGGTTGAACAGTGAACAAGGTGGCGAACGTGTCGGATTGATCGCTGACGATGTTGCCGTCGGCGTCGGCGTCCTGAGTACGTTTGGAGAAATAGCCCACCAGCGGGCGAAACGCATGGTAGGTGTAGAACGCCATCAGCGGTTTGCCCCGCGCATCGCCCCACGGCTGGAACACCTTGACCTCGGAGGAACGCAGGCCAGTGTCCACCTCTTCAACGGTGTAGGGTTCAAGGCGATCCGGATTGTCCATCACGCCGTTGAGGCCCGCGTGAACGAACGGAAAGTGCGAGGCATCAATGAAGTTTTCAACGGCCCGGAAACCGTTGGCGGCGTAGTTGTACGGACCGCTGTGGACCTTCATGAACACCTCGTCGTCCCATTCCGGGAACACCGGAATATCTGACGCGGGCTCGCCCAGACACGTCCAGACGAAGCCGTAACGCTCCACCGCCGGGTACGGAAACGCCCGGGCTTTCTTCATCGGTTTTTCATCGGGCGCGGCGGGCATCAAGGTGCACGCGCCTTCGCCGTTGTATTCCCAGCCGTGGTACGGGCAGACCACCGAATCGTTCTTGATCCAGCCTTTGGACAAACGTGCACCACGGTGAATGCACAGGTCTTCCCAGACATGCACCTCGCCATCAGCGCTGCGCCAGACAATCAGCTCGCGTTCAAGCAGGCGCACCGGATAGATCGTACCCTCAGCGAAGTCGGTGCTGTAGCCCACGACGTGCCAGTCGTTGAGCAGGACCGGGTCCTGGCAGCCGTCGGCGGCGGTGACCGGTTGATGAGATGAAACGGCAATCAGGTTCATCACGACTCCTCTGCTTTCTCAGGTTCGCTCACTCAAGAGCATAATTAATTAATCAACCTTTTAATTAACGAAAAGCAGAAGCCGTGCCAAATGCAAAAAAGAGCCATATCCCTATGATTTATCTGATTTTTTATTTTCCAGTGCGCTTTACGCCCTTTCACCGTTGCGCACCATCCTGGTGAAGCCTTCTCCAATCTGGTGCTATTCGGTGCCTCAGGCCGACATGCCACCGACCACGAAGCTGGTGACTTGCTGAATCAGCGAATGCCAGTCTTCCGGGTTGTATTGCCCGTCCGGCAGGCGCTCTTCCATGCGATGGCTGTCCGAAAACGCATACAGGTAGGTGCCGACCATCAAGGTGATGCGCCAGTTGGCGTCCAGATCGCTCAGCCCCGGTACGGCTTCTTTCAGGGCATCGACGTAACGCTGAGTCGAGGTGCCGTAGGCCTTGTCACGCAATGCGTAGGAAATATTCGGCGGCTCGGTGTGCAGACGCGCCTGCAGGCGCAGGAAGTGCCGCCCTTGAATCGAAGTGCGCAGCACCACGGTGGGTAGAAGAAACGCCTCGACGATGGCACGTACGCCAGGGATCTGCCCCTGGGCCTGAAGCGTGTCGAGGTTTTTCAGGCGCTCGTCGGAAATCGCGCCGCCCCGCCGCAGAAACACCTCTTCAAACAGCCCGTATTTGGAGCCGAAGTAGTAGCTGATCAACGCCTGAGTCACGTTTGCGTGCTGCGACACTTCGCGCATGGTGGTGCCTGCGTACCCCAGATTGGCGAACAGCTCTTCGGCCGCATCCAGAATCTCGTCCCGCAAATTGCTGGCACCCTCCGGGCGTCCCGGCCCTTTTCTGCTGATCTTGCCCTTCCCTTCGGCGGGAGCGGCCTTGCCACGACGGCCCGTGATGGTCTGCATGAATAAACGTTACCTTGTGGTTCAAACCCTTCGTCATCCGCGATTTCGCCATCGAAATGCGCGAAAAACAAATTAATTGATTAGCTCTTTAATTCCTAGCAGCGATCATGCCAGCCCGTCGCGTGACGATTACTTCAGCTTTCCGGATGCCCGCGACATACAACGCACCCGCCGCTCCTCCACCCGTTGAGCGAACCAGGCAGTGGTCAGCTTGCGGGTGATTTTCGGGCTTTCCAGCACAATGCCCGGCAGAATCGCCCGAGGCAGCGGTTTGCCTGCGGCCTTGTCGGCCAGTGCGAACACCTGTTTGTAGAGGTCGGTGCTTTCAAACTCTGCCGTTTCGCCCTTTTCCAGCGCGCTGCGAATCGTCGTGTTGCGCATGCCCAGTTGCCCATGAAGGCTGCGAACAGCCAGTTCGGTCTGACCCAACGACGGGCCGAAGCTGTAACTGATCAAATCCCCGTCCAGCGCCAGACGCTTGCCAGACAGCCGAGCCACCGCGCTCTGGAACGCCGCGTTACGGCTGGCGTACCAACCGGCGTTGAAATCAGCAAAGCGATACAGCGGTTTGTCGTAGCTCACCGGATAACCCAGCAAATGCACGATGCCGAAATACATCCCGCCTCGACGCGTGAACACCTCGTGACGAATGGATGCGTCCACGGGATACGGATAATCCCGCGCCTGCCGTTCGGCAAATTCGATGCTGACTTGCATCGGCCCTGCGGTGTGCACCGGGTTGAAGCTGCCGAACAGCGTTTTGCCCAAAGGCACCATGCCAATGAAATCCTCGAAAATGCCGCTCAGGTCCTTTTCCGTTCGAGCGGCGGCCAGACGCTCGTTGTAGGTCTTGCCGGTCGGCGAGCGGATATCCAGTGCGCTGCGCACCAGCAGATTGGGTATGTGGGCCTTGCTGGCGCGGCGGTCGATTTCATCCTGGGCGATCTTGCCCATGCCCGGCACAGCGGGATCGACCTGAAAATTGGACTCTTGCTCGGTCACCGCCAGCACCGAACACAGGTTTTCGACGCTGGGGGTGATCTTTTGCGTGTCGAACGCAGTGTAAATATCTGCCGCCCAGCCTTGCCGGTCAGACACATTGGCCGGCAGCAAGCGCACGATTTCACTGCGCACACGATCCGCTGGCGGTGGCGGCGTCTGCGGTGGGGAGGAGCTGCAAGCGGCCAGCAGTGACAACAGCGTCACGCCGATAAAAGGCCGGATAGAGTGAAAGCGTCCGTTCACGGGTAGGCGATCTCGATGTTCACGTCGGGGAATGGCGATATGGACCGCACCGTTTACCAAGTGACTCATGGCTCATCCTCGGGCCGCCACGACCGGCATGCCGACGCCGAACTTGCTGCGATATTCGCTAGGGGCCAACCCGGTGATTTTCCTGAACGTGGCGCGAAAGGCCGCCGGATCCTGATAGCCCACGGACCAGGCAATGTGGTCGACGGTGCCATTGGTGAACTCCAGCAACTCCCGGGCCTTGCCCACACGCAGGTGCTGGCAGTATTCGGTCGGTCTCAGCCCTGTCGCAGCGCGAAAACGGCGCAGAAAGGTGCGTTCCTCCAGCCCGGCCCGCTGCGCCATCTGCGCGACCGACACCTCGACGGCCCCCGTGCTCTGTAACCAGTGCTGAACCTTGAGCACCGCGGGATCGCCATGGCCGAGAATGGGCGCGAAATTGCTGCCACACGCGGCGGCGCTGTCGCTGTGTTCGATGACCAGAAAGCGGGCGGTACAGGTGGCGATACTCGGCCCCAACAGACGATCGACCAACCGCAACCCCAATTCGGACCAGGCCATCAATCCGGCGGTGGTGATGATGTCGCCGTCATCGATGATCGGTTTGTCGGCGTGTACCTTGATCTTCGGAAAGCGTTCGCTCAGGGGTTTGGCTTGCGTCCAGTGCGTGGTGGCGGCCCGCCCGTCAAGCAGACCGGTCTGCGCCAGCACGAAAGCCCCCAAACACACCGTGCCAATGGTTGCCCCCGCTGCGTGTTGCGCCAGTACCCAGCGCGACAGCCCTTCCATCGCCTCGGTGCCCGGCAGCCCCATGATTGACGGCGGAATCAACACCGCCGTCAGTGCGCCCGGCGCGTGCGAGGCCGCGGTGTCGAACACCCGTTGCGGCTCACATCGCGCATTCACCTGCCAATGGCTGACCCGCAGACGCGGCAAGTTCACCGACGGCTGTGCATCGACCATGCGATTGGCCACCTCGAACAGATCGGTCAAACCATGAACCGCCGCCGTCTGGGCGCCGGGGTAAATCAGCAGGCCGATCTCGGCGACTGCCCGTTCAACACCCATTGTCAGTTTTCCCTCGGTTAATGTCGGTGCAGCCAATCCTCGGACTGCGGCATGGAGCTGATACTGACCCCACACACGTTACAACTCAACCGAGGAAACAGACATGCACACATCAGCGCTCATCGTCGTCGACATTCAGAACGACTATTTCCCAGGCGGCAAATGGCCTTTGGTCGGCGCCGACGCCGCGGCGGACAACGCCGCGAAAGTGATCGACGCCTTCCGCAAGGCTGGCGATCTGGTGGTGCACATTCGCCACGAATTCAAAGACCCTGCCGCGCCGTTCTTCACCGAAGGTTCGGACGGTGCGAAGCTCCATGCCAAGGTGCTGAATCAACCCGATGAACCGGTGGTGCTGAAGCACTTCCCCAACGCGTTCAGGGAAACCGGACTCAAAGCCTTGCTGGACGAACACAGGATCGAAGCGTTGGTGATCATCGGTTCCATGAGCCACATGTGCATCGACGCCACGACCCGCGCGGCTGCGGACATGGGCTACCCGATAGAACTGATCCACGACGCCTGCGCCAGTCGCGACGTGGCGTTCAATGGCACCACCGTCCCTGCGGCCCAGGTGCACGCGGCATTCATGGCGGCGTTGGGATCTGCCTATGCGAACGTGATATCGACCGAGGCGTTTCTGGGCTGACCGGTCTCGCGTGAGCGAACGCTGGGGCCTGAACGCCCCAGCGCCTCGCCCTCACCCCCTGACCGTCCACCCCACCAATCGCACCACGATGGGCCGCACCACCCACCGAAATTTGAGTCTGTCACTTACTGCAGCGCCTGTTTACCCACCGTCGCCGTACGCTCAACAGGCGGCAAATCCTGGGCCACCGCCGGTGCCGTCTCGCGCATTTTCAACGCGCACAAGGTCGAGACCACACCCAGCGAACTGAACAGAATCGCAGGCCCCATCCAGCCCACCTGCGCATACAGCGCCGTGGCAATGAACGGCAACGTACCGGCGATCAGCGACGCACAGTTGTAACCCAGCGAAATCCCCGAAGAACGCACGTTGGCCGGGAACTGCTCGGTAAACCAACTGGCTTCCACCGCAAAGATCGGATCGTGGCTGAGAATCAACGCCATGGCCACCGCGACCACGATCAACGGCACGATGCCGGTGTTGATCATCATGAACATCGGAATACCGAACACAATGGTGAACAGCGAGCCAATCAGAAACACCGGTTTACGCCCGATACGGTCACTCAGCGCGCCATAGAACAGGTGGCTGCCCAGACCAATGGCCGAACCGATCATGGTGCCCCAGAGCACGTTCTGCTTGGTCGCGATACCGGCCAGCAACACGTAGGACAACATGAAGCTGGTCGCCAGGTAGTAACCACCCGTTTCCGCCAGACGCAACCCGGCAATCTGCAACACCTTGCGCCAGTCCTTGCGAATCACTTCCAGCGCAGGCTGTTTGACCAGCGTATTTTCCGCCTTGGCCTTTTCGAACTCCGGCGACTCGCTGACGCTCAGGCGAATCCACATGCCCACCGCCACCATCACCAGCGAAGCCAGGAACGGCGCACGCCAGACCCAATCCCCTTCGAACAGCATGGCCGAGAGCAGGAACGCACCGTTGGCCATCAGCAACCCCATGGGGATGCCGATCTGCGGCACCGCGCCGAAGAAGCCGCGACGATGAGCCGGTGCGTGTTCGCAGGCCATTAGCACGGCACCGCCCCACTCCGCACCGAAACCGATGCCCTGGATCATGCGCAACAGGATCAACAAAATCGGCGCGATCACCCCGGCCTGTTCATAGGTCGGTAAAGCGCCAATCAACACCGTCGCCCCGCCCATGGCCAGCAACGACCAGAGCAGCACGGTCTTGCGCCCCAGACGGTCGCCATAGTGACCTGCGAGGTAGCCGCCCAAAGGCCGCATGAAGAAACCCACCGCCATGGTCGCGAACGCGGCCAGGATGCCGACAATCGGCTCGGTGGTGTGAAAGAAAACCTGGCCAAACCAGCCTGCGGCGGCGGTGCCATAGATGAAAAAGTCGTAGCTCTCTACGGCGGAGCCGATCATGGAGGCGAAGGAGACTTTACCCGCTTTGTTCTCTGTTTGTGCTGACGCTGTCGTGGATTCGCGCATGGCAAACTCCGGATTTTTATTGTTGTTGTACCGGGCAGACGGTCGCCTGCCCTTATGTTGAAACGACGTTGAAACGGTGCTATTTGCTGTATCGGTTACCCCTGCCAGGTCTCGATGACCCGGCTGTCGTCACGCTTGCCGAGTCCGGCCTCGGCGGCCTTGCAAAAACGGGCGTGGGCGATGTCCAGCAACGGCACCGCCGCCTCACAGCCTTTTGCCGCGTGAGCGACCAGGCCACTGTCCTTGACGAAAATGTCGACCATGCTGGTGACTTGGGTGTCAGTGCCTTCGAGCATGCGTGGCCCGCGGTCGGACAGCATCCAGGAGCCGCCCGCGCCTTTCTGCACCAGATCGAGCACCCGCGCCGGGTCCAGCCCCAACGAGCGGGACAGGCTCAACGCCTCGGCCGCCGCCACCAGGTGCACCGAGCACAAGTGCTGGTTGACCACTTTGATGGCTTGGCCGTCGCCCACTTCCAGCCCGGCGTCCCTCACCTCGCCCATGCTCCGCAGCACGGGTTCGACACGGGCGACTGCCGCTTGCGGGCCTGCGGCGAAAATCAGCAGGCTGCCGGTCTGCGCACGCGCCACGCCGCCTGTGACGGGTGCATCGACCACCTGCACGCCTTTTTCCAACAAGCGCGCAGCCTGCTCGCACACGGAAGCCGGGCCGACGGTGCTCATCACCACCCAGTGCTGACCGGGTTTGAGTTCGGTGCACTGGCTGACCAGTGCATCGAGCTGCGCAGGTGTGGCAACCATCACCACCACCACGTCCGCGTCGCTGGCGACACGCCAGTCGGCGCTGGATTCGATGCCGTGGGTCAGCGCAAGCGCGCGGTTCACTTCACTCAATTCAACGCCGACCACCCTGTGGCCCGCCTGTTGGATCTGCCGGGCCATGGGCAGGCCAATGGCGCCAAGACCGATAAATGCAACGTTCATCTTCGCGCTCCTTATGCCAGCCACTGGCGGATGTTGGCCGCCATGGCATGAGTGGAAATGCCATAGCGGTCATGCAGGGTCGGCAACGCGCCGGCGTCGAGGTAAGCGTCCGGCAAGGCGATCTGCTGGAACGCCGGGCTGACCCGCGCCTTCAACAAGGCCAGCGCCACGGCTTCACCCAAACCACCGACGGTGCTGTGGTTTTCGGCCACGACAACCAGGCGCCCACTACGACGGCACTCCTCGATGATCGTCGCGTCGTCCAGCGGTTTGATGGTCGGCACGTGCAGCACTGCGACGTCCGCGCTGCCGTCGCCCAGCAACTCGGCGACTTCCAGTGCACGCATGGTCATGATGCCGCTGGAGATGATCAGTACGTCCTTGCCGCTGCGCAGCAATTTGGCCTTGCCCAGCTCGAATTTATAGTCGTATTGGTCCAGCACCATCGGCACTTTGCCGCGCAACAGGCGCATGTACACCGGGCCGTTGTGTTCAGCCATGGCGGCCACGGCCTGAGTGGTGTCCAGCGCATCGCATGGGTCGATCACGGTCAGGCCCGGCACCGCGCGCATCAGCGCCAGGTCGTCAGTGGCCTGGTGGCTCGGGCCGTAACCCGTGGTCAGCCCTGGCAACGCCGCGCAGATTTTGACGTTGAGGTTTTCTTCGGCGATCACCTGATGGATGAAGTCATAGGCGCGGCGCGTGGCGAACACGGCATAGGTGGTGGCGAACGGGACCAACCCCTCTTTCGCCATTCCGCCTGCAGCGGCCATCAGCAGTTGCTCGGCCATGCCCATCTGGAAATGACGCTCGGGGAACTCACGACCAAAGATGTGCAGGTCGGTGTACTTGGACAGGTCGGCGGTCATGCCGACGATGCGTGAGTCTTTCTGCGCTGCAGCGACCAGCGCGTGGCCGAACGGTGCGGTTTCAGTGCGTTGCCCTTCGCTGGCAATCGAGGCGATCATCGCCGACGTCGTCAGCCGTGGTTTTTGAGCGGTTGGCGTATCCATATCAGCAATTCCCTGAATCGTAGTGGGCATCAAGAACCTTGATCGCGGCCTGCCACTCATCGGGCTCGACGCGAATGAAGTGGTTCTTCTCACGGGTTTCAAGGAAATCCACGCCTTTGCCCATCAGGGTGTCGAACAGGATCACGCGGGGTTTGGCATCTGTCAGCGCCATGGCCTGATCGAACGCAGCGATCACCGCCGCCAGATCGTTGCCATCGACACGTTGCACGTGCCAGCCGAAGGCCTGCCATTTGTCGGCAAGCGGTTCGAAATCGAGGATCTCATGGGAGTTGCCGTCGGCCTGCTGTTTATTGAGGTCAACCAGGGCAATCAGGTTGCCAAGCTTGTGGTGCGCCGCCGACATCGCCGCTTCCCAGGTCGATCCTTCGTCCAGCTCGCCGTCAGACATCGAGTTGAAGACCCACGCGGGGTTGCCTTTCATGCGCAGCCCCAGTGCCATGCCCACGCCAATCGGCAGGCCCTGGCCCAACGAACCACCGGAAATTTCCATGCCTGGCGTGTAGCTCGCCATGCCCGACATCGGCAAACGACTGTCGTCGGAGCCGTACGTCTCCAGTTCGCTTTCGGGGATGATTTGCGCTTCGATCAACGCAGCATAGAGAGCGATTGCGTAGTGCCCGTGAGACAGCAGAAAGCGGTCGCGGCCTTCCCATTCGGGATCATTGGGGTGCACGTTCATGGCGTGGCAGTAAGCGGTGGCCAGCACATCGGCCCAGCCCAATGCCTGCCCGACATACCCTTGCCCTTGAACTTCACCCATGCGCAGGGCAAAACGGCGAATACGCCAGGCATGATGGGCGACGCGCTGCAACGACGTCATGCCCGCATCGGCACGTGGAGAAATGGTTGTCATGCTTGAGTCCTGCTTATTTTTATCAAGAGGCGATACATGATCGAAAGCAGGCTAACGACTGATGTTTCGAATTCATCAAACGCCCTGCATTCAATCTGCAATCAAGCTACCATCGGCAAATAAACCCTTACAAAAGACATTTTTGCAGCAATGACTGAACAAAATTCACTAATTCAGCAGCTCCGCCGGGTACCGCTTTCATCGTTGCGGGTGTTCGAATCGGCGGGTCGCTCGGGGTCCTTCATTCAGGCGGCACAGGAGTTGGGGATCTCGGCGAGCGCGGTCAGTCATTCGATCCGCAAACTCGAAGAATCCATCGATATTCAACTGTTCGAGCGCACCACTCGCGAGGTCAACCTCACAGCGAAAGGCAGATTGTTGATGGAGCACGTGCAACGTGGGCTGGAGGAAATGCAGCGCGGGTTCGTCCTGGCCAAAACCGAGGAACCCCCGCCGCTACGCCTGCATACCGCACCGAGTTTCGGCATGCAATGGCTGATGCCGCGCCTGTCGCGCTTCGTCCAGGCCTACCCGAGCATCGATCTGCGCTTTTCAGCGAGCACCGATTACGCCCAGTTCGAAAACGACGATTTCGACCTCGACATCGTCTACGGCGAGCCTCGCTCCAGCCTGATCGAAAAAGTGCCGCTGGCGGTGGAGCACCTGACCCCGCTGTGCAGCCCTGATCTGGCCAAAAGCATTCGCACGCCACAGGATTTGTACGAACACCGGTTGATTCAGTGCGACGTGCAGATGCTGCAATGGAAAGGCTGGTTCGAGGCCAATCACCTGATGTCGCCCCACCATTACGCCCTGCGTTTCGACCGCAGCATCATGGCGATCGCCGCGGCCACCAGCGGCATGGGGGTGGTGCTGGAATCCACGCTGCTGGCCCAGACCGAACTGGAAAACGGTACGCTGGTGGCGCCGCTGAGAGCCGCGACCCATGACATTCAGTACATCGGTCATTACCTCGTCTACCCGAAACGGCGAACGCGGCATGAGGCGGCGGAGGTGTTCAAGAAGTGGCTGCTGGATGAGCTGGGGTTGCGGCCAACGAGTGTGACCGCACAGCCATAGCAAGGCCCTGTCTTGCGACAAGGCCTCGGGAGTTACACCCGCTTACTCCACCGACTCGATGCGATAGTCGTCATAGAAAAAGCGGTTCTTGTCCGTGCTGCCATGGAAGAAGTAGCCGTAATCGGACAGGTAGTAGTCGTGGGTCACACGCTCGTATTGGTCCAGCGCCATGCTGCACGACAGCGCCTTGGCCTTGCCACTGAGCGCCGGGTTGAGTTCGCTGGCGTTCAGCTCGCGCTCGACTTTGCACTGGGTGGTTTTGGCCTTGTCGCCATACGTGCCGACAATGCTGTTGAGCGTCTGCGTGGTGACGGTGTAACTCACGGTCTGGCCCACGGGCAGGTTGTTCCAGTCGCCACTGAAGCTCAACTGGCTCGTACTGCGGCTTTCGGCCATACCGCGCCCACCACCGAAGGTGGCCTTGGAGACCAGCGGAATCAAACCACGCCAGCTCACCGACTGACTCTCGTAGCCTTTGCCACGCGCCAGAATGCCCAACTGCCCGCTCGGAGCGTCGACACTGATGAACAGCTCCTCACCCGCCGTCCCCGGCTTGCCCTGGAAGTTCGACGTGCCCGTGCTGCGCAGGTATTTGAATGTCCGCTGCGGCGGCGGCAGGTTGAGCTGGCTGATCGCCGACAGCACAACCGGATTGACCGACTGCAAGGTAATGCTGACCGGCGCCTTGTGCCGAGGCTTGAACGGCTCCAGCCGCGCGATGGCGTCAGCGCTGCCACAGGCCAGGGCGAACACCGCCTGGTAATCGGCGTTGCTGCCCGAAACCGGTTGCGCGGTCGCGGCCTCGTCGACGCGGCCATCCGACACCCGGTTGCGTGCGTCCAGGTCGTACCCCGCCAGCAGTTTATAGCTGCCCGCTGCACAGTTCAGCGCGAACAACTCGCGTTTCTGCCCGTAGGGTGCGTTGTAGGGCATGTCATTGAGCACGGTCGGGTTGTCGAAAGCCGCCCACAGGCGCGTCTCACCGTTGACTGTCCGCACACTGTTGCGATCCAGCATGACCCAGTTGTTGCGGTCATCGGTCTTGACCATGCGCCAGTCAGGCTTTGCCACTTGGGCACAGGCCTGCACGAAGGTCGGGTTCGCGGCCAGCGCCTCATGCAGCTTCGTACTCAGCTCGCGCGCCGGGGTGTACAGCCGGGGCGCGCCGGGATAAACGCGCTGTGCGCCATCCAGATACAGCAGATAGAGACCGGGCGAGGAGCAATTCGCCTCGAACTGCGCCGACATGTTCACACCGTTGCGAGGGTTGGGGACCGGCACCTGAAAACTCAGCGCATCACCTTCACGCATGACGCTGTCGGAGACCAGCGGCTGGGCCAGCGTGCTTTGCAGGGTATTGTCCAGCGCGCTGTTGGGATTGGTTGCACAACCGGAAAGAACCAGTGCACTGACGACAAGCAAAAACGGGGGGATGAAACGCACAGGGGACCTCTTCGCATCCATTCATTGAAAAATGCGTGTCGGCCTGAAAAACAGAATCTTTAGCGCCAGGGTGCAACCGGGCGGCGGTCTTTCAGGTCGGGGCCAACAACCCAGCCAACATCGTGCAGAGCGGTGCCTATAATCAGGCGTACGGCCATACGGCAGCAACACGAACGCCTCCGTCACTCAGAAGTGAGCCCCATGATCGATTTGTCGCAACTGGTCGTCGCCATCGATACCCACCGTGAAGGCGCGGCGGTGACGATCCGCCCGCGCATCGAAAATCCCACGCCGTTGACCTTGCGCTATCGCATGACCGTTCGCCAGAACAGCGCGGCGGGCACCTCCAGCATCAATCAGCAGGGAGACTTGCAGACCGGCGCCACCGGGCCGTTCGTGCAACTGAGCATTCCACCCGAAGCGAAGTGCAACATTCATCTTGAGTTGTTTCAGGAGGGGACGCTGGTCAAGGCCGTCGATCAGCGTTGTGATGAGACGGCCAGCAACTAAAGCAGGGGCAACAGCGGGAGCAGGAGCAGCGGATGTGCTGTCCTTACGCCTTGGCAATCTCCGGCGTCAGCATCCATTCCGCGCTGTCGTTCCACACATCCATGCGGGTGATTTTGCCGTTGCGTACTTCAAAGCGATCCAGATAACGGTTGCCCGAAAAACTGCGCCCATCCGGCCATTCGCCGTACAGCGTGCCGTTGGAATACACCACGGTGTGGTCGCCACGGTCCATCCAGTCAAAATGACCCAACGCCTTTTTCACCCACGCGTAACGGGCACCGTTGAACGCGGTGATGGTCTGTGGATCGGGCATCGCACGGCCGCCCGTAAAGGTGATCTTCACGTCGTCGCTCATGAAGGTCGCCGCCCGGACCGGATCGGGTGCCATAGACGCCTCCAGAAAATTGCTAACAATCTGAACATCTTTATTCATCTCGGACACGGTCGTTCTTCCTCGTTCGCTGAAGGTTCGTAGAAGGCTCAATGCTTCCGCGTGGTGCAGCACGCATTGTTTTGGAGCGAAATAACGGGCCACCCTACGCGCGAACCGCGCATTCAGGGCTGCCATGGACTGGCATCCTACTTGCTAGCAATAATTTTACAAGTGCTAGCAATCAGGAGTGTCATCCATGCCCTTCCGGTTTCCAAACGTGCAACGCCTGCTGTTTCCCGTGGCAGCGGCTTTCTCCCTTCAACTGGCCATCGGCCCCGGCGCCCAGGCTGCCGAGCCACCGATCAAGGTCGGTCTGGTCGCGGCACTCTCGGGACAATCGGCCAAATCCGGTGAAGCCCTGACCCGAGGCCTGACCATGGCCATCAACGAAGTCAACGCCAAAGGCGGCGTGCTCGGGCGACCGCTTGAGCTGGTGCGTCGTGATGATGAAAGCAACCCGTCCAAAGGCATGCTCGCCGCCCGCGAATTGATTCAGCGGGAAAAAGTCACCGTGCTGTTCGGGGGACTCGACACCCCAGTGTCATTGGCCATCGTGCCACTGGCCAACCAGTTGAAAGTGCCGTTCATGGGCATTTGGGCAGCGGGCACCAAAATCACTGAAAACGGAGCCGCAGATAACTACGTGTTCCGCGTTTCGGCCGTGGACGAATTGGTGGACGAAGCGCTGGTGAAATACGGCGCGGCCCAGGGCATGAAGAAGCCCGGCATGATCCTGATCAACAACCCGTGGGGCGAATCCAACGAAGCGGGCTTCAAGCGCGCACTGGAAAAACGCGGGCTGGAAAACGCCGGTGTCGAGCGTATTCAGGACAGCGATCTGGACGTGGTCCCGCAACTGACCCGCCTGAAAAACGCAGGTGCCGATACCCTGTTGATGGTCGGCAACGTCGGCCCGTCGGCGCAGGTGGTCAAATCCCTCGACCGCATGGGCTGGGACGTGCCGGTGGTGTCGCACTGGGGACCGGCAGGTGGCCGCTTCGGTGAGTTGGCCGGCCCCAGTGCCTCGCGCGTGCACTTCATTCAGACCTACGTGTTCACCGACCACAACAACCCGAAAGGCGACGCCCTGCTCGCTTCGTTGAAAACCGCCTACCCGCAGATCAAGACCCTCGCTGACGTGACACCTGCCGTCGGCATCGCCAACGCCTACGACGCGCTGCACCTGAGCGCGCTGGCCATCGCCAAAGCGGGTAATACCGATGGAAAGGCCGTGCGCGACGGGTTCTACGGCATCACTGAATACGACGGTTTGATCAAAGATTACAAACAGCCCTTCACCGCGCAGAAGCACGACGCACTGGGGCCTGACGACTACGTGTTCACCCATTTCGTGGGCGATCAGATCGTACCGCTCAAGCCCTGAATCACGCCGTCTCTTCAATCGTCAAGGTTCATCAAGGATCACGCCAATGTTCACCGCCGCCATCGTCACCGGCCTCGGGCTGGGCAGCATGTACGCCCTGCTGGCCCTGGGGTTTCACCTGACCTATGTGGTTTCGCGCACGGTCAATTTCGCTCAGGGCAGCGCCATGATGGTCGGCGCGGTGCTGGGCTACACGCTGTGCATCACCTGGGGGCTGTCGCTGTGGTTGGCGTTGCCGCTGACACTGTTGCTCAACGCGGTTTACGGGTTGGCGATCGAGCGCTGGCTGGTGCGACCGTTTCACAGCCGTGGCTCGCAAGCATGGCTGCTGGCGACCGTGGCGGGCGGGATTCTGGTGGACAACCTGGCCCTGTTCACGTTTGGCAAGGAGCCACGTCAGTTCGAAAGCAGCCTGGTCAATCTGAAGGTTGAGTTGTTCGGCAACGGCATCGGCGCGCTGCAACTGCTGATTCCATTGGTGGGTGCGGCCATTGCGCTGGCCCTGTTTCTAATCCGTCGCTATACACGGCTGGGCAAGGTGCTGGAGGCCTGTGTGCAAAACCCCAAAGCCGCGATGCTCATGGGCATCAACGTCAACCGGGTGGTGGCCATCGCCTTCGCGTTGTCGACCGTGTTCGCGGCGGTCGCCGGTCTGCTGATCGCACCACTGTTCAGCGTGAATGCCGAGATGGGCATGCTGTTCGGCCTCAAGGCCTTTGCCGTGGCGATTCTCGGTGGCATTTCCAGCGCAGGCGGCGTGTTTGGCGCCGGGTTGCTGTTCGGCCTGACCGAAGCGTTGATCACCCTGTATTTCGGCTCGGCGTTTACCCAGATCTTCACCTTCGCCCTGGTGATTCTGGCCTTGGCGATCCGTCCCAACGGCCTGTTCGGTCGCGCTGCACTGGTGAAAGTATGAAAGACATGAAAACCCTGCTCGGCCCCGTTTCCATTGCAACGCTGGCGCTGGTCAGCATCGTCGCCGCCTTTGTACTCGACAGCTATTCGCTGCTGGTCTTCACCCTGTGCGCACTGGCCGCCGTGGTCGGTGTCGGCCTTAACGTGTTGATCGGTTTAAGCGGCCAGATTTCGTTCGGCCACATCGCGTTTTATGCCATCGGCGCCTACCTCTCGGCGCTGATGACCCTCGCCGGAACGCCGCTGTGGCTGGCCGTCCCGGTGGCCGGTATCGCGGCGGGCGGCATCGGTGCCTTGTTGGCGATCCCCGCCTTGCGAGTGACCGGGCCGTACCTGGCGATGATCACCATTGCCTTCTCGTTCGTGGTGCATCACAGCCTGATCGAGTGGCGCGACGTGACCGGCGGCTCCAATGGCCTGATGGGCATTCCGCTGCCGGAATTCGCCGGGCTTGACCCTTCGATTTTGCTGGCGTTGATCGCCACAGCGCTGATGATCGGTGCGCTGGCGTTTTACCAGCGCCTGCATCACAGCGGCTGGGGCAAGGCAATGCGCGCGGTGAAGGCCTCAGAAATCGCCGCACGCTCGCTGGGTTTCAACCCGGTGCTGAGCAAAACCCTGGCCTTCGCCCTCTCGGCACTGCTGACGGGCCTGGCCGGTGCGTTGCTGGCGCCGCTGCTGATGTTCATCAACCCGGAATCCTTTCCCTTTTCGCAATCGATTCTGTTCGTGCTGGCGGTGATCGTCGGCGGCAGCGGCACGCTGTTCGGGCCAGTGCTGGGTGCGTTGTTGATCGTACTGGTGCCTGAGTTGCTGTCGGACTTCGCGGAGTACCGTCTGCTGATTTTCTCGGTGTTGCTGCTGGTGGTCTTGTGGATCGCCCCCAATGGCTTGCTGGGTGCCCTCGCCCGTCGCTGGATCAAACCTGCGCTGCTGACGCCGCCCAGCCAGATCGATCACGCGCGGATCGCCAAGTACCTGAGCCAACGCACACACCGCGATGGCCTGCACATCCGCGACATCGGCATCCGCTTCGGTGGCGTGCAGGCGGCACAACACGTCAACTTGCACGCGCCGTCCGGCAGCATCACCAGCATCATCGGCCCCAACGGTGCCGGTAAAACCACAGTGCTGAACATGATCAGCGGGTTCTACAGCCCCGACAGCGGCCAGATCGAACTGGGCCAGCCATTGGCCGGTCTGCCCGCGTGGAAAACCGCTCGCGCCGGGATCGCACGCACCTACCAGACCACCCAGTTATTCGGCGAAATGTCGGTACTGGACAACGTCCTGGTGGCGATGCAACAGGGCCGACTGGGCGGCATCTTCCGTCTCTGCACGAGTGAGCAACGCAGCCTTGCCCTGAACCTGCTGGCGTTGGTGGGCTATCGCGGCGCAGTCAACATTCCCGCTGATGATTTGCCCCACGTCGACCGGCGTCTGGTGGAAATTGCCCGGGCATTGGCCACCGCTCCGTCCGTGTTGTTGCTGGACGAACCCGCTGCGGGCCTGAGCCGACGGGACACCGATGCGCTCGCGGTTCTGTTGCGGCGACTGGCGGCGTTCGGCCTGACCGTCATCCTCGTGGAACACGACATGGCGTTGGTGATGGCCGTTTCCGAACGCCTGCTGGTACTCGACGCGGGCAAGCCGATCACCGTGGGCACGCCTGCCGAGGTTCAGCAGGACGAGCGCGTCATCGCGGCGTATCTGGGCGGCACCGAGTATCAGGCCACACCTCGCGATCAAGCGTGGGACGGTAGCCACGATGCGCGCCTCTACGTGAAGGATCTGGTCATCGACTACGGCGCAGCGCCCGTGGTGAACAGGGTCAATCTGGTGGTGAATCCGGGGGAACTGGTGGCGATTCTCGGTGCCAACGGCGCAGGCAAATCGAGCATCCTGCAATGCCTGGCGGGCCTGCATCGCGCGTCGGGGGGCAGCGTATTGCTGGACAACGAAAGCATCGAGCAGGCCAGCGCCAGCAGCATCGCGGCGCAAGGCCTGGCGCTGGTGCCGGAAGGACGCCAGGTGTTCCCTTACCTGAGCGTGCGCGACAACCTGCTGCTGGGCAGCTATTCCCGTCGCGACGCAGTGGATGCGGATGCTGAAATCGACGCCATTCTGCGCCGCTTCCCGCGCCTGCGGGATCGCATCGACAGCCCAGCGGGCCTGCTGTCCGGTGGCGAACAACAGATGGTCGCGGTGGGGCGCGGGCTGATGGCGAAACCGAAAATCCTGCTGCTGGATGAACCGTCTCTGGGCCTCTCGCCGTCGATGATCGGCGAGCTGTACGACGCCCTCGCCGCCTTGCGCGACGAAGGCGTGACCCTGCTGCTGGTGGATCAGATGGCCAATCTTGCCCTGCAAGTCGCCGACCGCGCCTATGTGCTGGAAACCGGTCAGGTGATCAAATCCGGCAGCGCCGCCGAGTTGCGGGAAGACAGCGATCTGGCAGCGGCCTACCTCGGTGAAGGAGCCTGCGCATGAGTGCCCTGATCATCCGCAATGCCCGGATGGGTAACGGTGGTGCGTTGACGACGCTGCATGTCGAACACGGGCGCTTCGTCGAGGCGTTGAGTCGCAATGCCATCGTCAGCGAGACACTCGACCTCCAAGGCAAGCTGCTGCTCCCCGGCCTGATCGAAACCCACATTCATCTGGATAAGGCCTGCATCATGCAGCGCTGCCAGTTGCAGGCCGGAACGCTGGCCGAAGCGGTGCAGCAGACCCGCGCCGCCAAGGCGGAATTCACTGAAGACGACGTGTACCAACGGGGCGCGCGGGTGCTGGATAAAGCAATCCTGCAAGGCACCACTCACATGCGCACCCACGTTGAACTCGACCCGCAGATCGGCCTGATCGGTTTCAACGCCATTCGCCGTTTGCAGGCCGACTACGCGTGGGCGATCACTCTCGATATTTGCGTGTTTCCCCAAGAGGGTTTGCTCAACAATCCCGGCACCGAGGCGCTGTTGCGCCACGGGCTGGAGAACGGCGCGACGGTGCTGGGCGGTTGCCCCTACACCGACAGCGATCCATTGGGGCAGATTGATCGACTGTTCGAACTGGCCGTCGACTACGACTGCGATCTGGACCTGCATCTGGATTTCGACCTCAACCCACAAGGCATGACCGTGGACCACGTGGTGCGGTGCACCGAACGCTACCGTTGGGCTGGCCGCGTGACCATCGGCCATGTGACCAAACTGTCGGCTTTGCCGATGGAGACGTTGATAGCGCTGGGAATTCGACTGGCCGAAGCGGGCGTGCAGGTGACTTGCCTGCCGAGCACCGACCTGTTTCTGACCGGGCGCGAGCACTTCCACAACAAACCTCGCGGGCTGGCGCCGCTGGCGCATTTGCACGCATGCGGGGTGACCTGCTCGCTGTCGACCAACAACCTCGGTAACCCGTTCACGCCCTATGGCGATGCGTCGCTGGTGCGTCAGGCCAATCTGTTCGCCAATGTCAGCCAGCTCGGCACGACCGCGGAACTGTTGCAATGCCTGGGCTGGGTTTCTCACGAATCAGCGCGCATGTTGCGCCTGCCCAACTACGGCCTGACGCCCGGCTGCCACGCCGATTTCATCGTTTTCGACGCCCCCTCACCCGCCGCCGTCATCGCCGAAATCAGCACGCCGTTGATGGGTTACAAACGGGGGAAGCGGACGTTTGATAGGCCGGTCGGCAGGTTGTTGTGCCCTGATTGATCTTTTCAACCTGGCAAACGATGAAACCTTGTGGGAGTGAACTTGCTCACGATAACGGTGCGTCAGTCACGTTCAATGCGTCGGTTTAAACGCGTTCGTGAGCAAGCTCACTCCCACACACTGGGCATCGAACGCATCAATCACTCAACGCCTGCCTGAGATTGAATTCCGCGGGCGCCTCGGCCTCCAGCGCCAACTGCCCTTCCAGTTCGTCCAGGTGCTCGATCATCACTGCCACGGCCTTCTCATGATCACCCTCCTCCAGCGCGGTGATGATCTGCTGGTGCTCATCCGACGCACAGGACGGCACGTCGTTGCGCTGGTACAAGGCGACGATCAGCGAGCTTCGCACCATCAGGTTGCCAAGGATGTCGCTCAGGACGGTATTCCCGCAAATCGCGCCGAGCATCAGGTGAAACTCGCTCAACTCGCGGACGATGGCCCGACGATCCGTGTCATTGGTCGCCTTGCGCTCGTTATTCATATGGGTGGCGATGCGCTGACGTTGCTTGCGCATGATCGCCGGGGTGATGGACTCGACGATCGCCCGCTCGATGGCCCGACGTGCGCTGAAAATATCCCGCGCTTCCTTGGCCGTCGGCTGCGACACCATGGCCCCGCGGTTGGCTTCGATGGTGACCACCTTCTGCAACGCCAGACGCTGCAACGCGGCCTGCACATGATTGCGGTTGGCACTCAGGGTCTCGACGATCTGCGCTTCGATCAAACGCGTGCCCGGCGGCAGGCGATGCTGCGCAATGGCCTTGTACAACGCATCGACGATACGTTGCACCTCCTGCTGTTTGGCGGTGACAGTGCTCAAGCCCATCCGGTCCTCGTTCTCGCAATCAATCGTTCACTGCCCGTGCAGCAAGGTCTGGCGGGCAACGGGCGGCATTATCCGCCAGCGCCCGAGACACGGCAAACCCGACGTGAAGCGTTTCAGTCACGCAGCCCCAACCCCAGGCCTTCGCCACGGGGATCGTGCATCGCGTGCAGAAAACCGTCGCGGTCCACGCTGATCACCCCGGCATGCCCGGTCATCGGGCTTAGCGATGGAATCATTTCCACTTCGTGGCCCAAATCAGCCAGTCCCACTGCAGTTTCAGGGCTGATGTCGCCTTCCAGCTTCAGGTTGTCAGTGCTGTCGAAAAAGCTGCGCCCCAATAGGAAACGCGGCATGCGCAGCGCCCGGTCGACGGGTTGACGGTAATCGATCAACTGGCTGGCCAGCACCATCTGGGTTTGCGGCTGACCATCGCCGCCCTGGGTGCCGAAAAAGAAACGGCGACCGTCGTCGGCCAGGTAGCAGGAAGGGTTGAGTGTGTGGGCCGGACGCTTGCCCGGCGCCCAGCCGTTGACGTGCGCAGGATCGGCGTTGAAACCGGCAGCGCGGTTCTGCCACAGCACCCCGGTGTCGCCCAGAATGCAGCCCGAGCCGAAGTCGTGAAACAGGCTCTGAATCAGGCACGCCGTGCGCCCTTCAGTATCGGTGGCGGCCATCCAGATGGTGTCGGCGGGTCGCCCCGGCTCGTTCCACGGTGCAGCGCGTTCATCATCGATGTGCGCGGCGTAACCTGCGAGGGCCTCGGGTGACAGGCTCGCAGCAAAATCCCAATCGGCACGGGCCGGATCGCACAGCTCGGCGTTGCGTCGCAACAGGCCCTGCTTGATGGCCTCGACCAGTCGGTGATAGTACGCCGCGCTGCCATTCTCGATGCCGTCGAACGGCTTGTGCTGCAACGCCCCCAAGGCCTGCAACGTATAGAGGCCCTGACTTGGCGGCGCGACGTTGAATAAGCGGCCCTCCCGATAACGCACGGAAATCGGCGCCACCTCTGGCGCTTGCGTGACGCGCAAGTCCGCCGTGCTCAAACCACAACCCAAACGCACGAAAGCTTCGCCAAAGGCACTCGCCAGTTCACCCTGATAAAAGTCCTCCACGCCATGGCGCGCCAGGTGGCGAAGCGTGTTGGCCAGCTCCGGCTGACGCAGCACATCGCCCTCGCGCATCCAGCGTCCGTCGACTCGGCACAAGCGGTACACGTCCGGCAACTGCTCGATCAACGGCTGACGCAAGGTCTGCCAGAACAACTGCGACTGCGAAACCGTCACACCTGCATCGGCCACCTGCGCTGCGTCGCTCAACAGATCCGCCCAGCCGAATCGCGAACCCCACTGGTGCCGACTGATGTTCGCTGCTGTTTGCCAACTGGCCAAGGCGCCCGCAGTGCTAGCCACCGAACTCGGCCCGCGCACGCCAATGCTCCCTGCTTCAGGCAAGCGCATTCCCGCCTGCCCGATCCCCACGATGGTGCGTACTTCGCGCTCATGGATCATCCAGAGGGCATCGCCGCCCAGGCCCGTCATGTGCGGGAATACAGCACTCAGCATCGCACTGGCCGCCAGCATCGCATCGATCGCCGTTCCGCCCGCCTCCAGAATCCGCAGCCCGGCGGCACTGGCTTCGGTGTGAGGAGTGGTGATGACGGCGCGGCAGGACGTGGCGATCATGATTAGAGGTTCCTCTTTATATTGCTAGCCAAATAAAAATTATTAGCTAGCAAAGCAAGAGCTATGCCTAACCCGTTTGCGATAACCCACCGTTATCTATGGGTCGCAAATACTCATTGGTTCGACCTGACCACGCCCGCCATAGTGGGGCCATAACAACAAGTCAGCCATCGAGGCCCTTTCCATGCCCCGCTCTCCTTCTCGCACCGCTGCGTGCAGACCATGAACCTCGACCGTCGCGATCCGCGGGCCATCGAGGTGATCGACGCTCATCACCATTGTTGGGACTTGTCCCAAGGCAATTACCCCTGGTTGCAACAGGGCTATCTGGGCGAGCGTTTTTTTCTCGGGGCCTATGCACAGCTGCGACGTAATTATCTGCCTGACGATTATCGCGCCGACACCGAGGGTTATCGAATCGTCGGCACGGTGCACATCGAGGCCGAGCGCGCTCGGACACAACAAGTGGACGAAACCCGCTGGCTGCATCAGTTACGGTTGAGCAGTGGCCTGCCATCGGTGCTGGTCCCTCATGTCTCGTTTCTTCAGCCCGATCTGCTGGATGTGCTGATCGCGCACACCGCCTTTGCCGAGGTGCGCGGCATTCGCTCCAAGCCGGTGACGGCAGCCGATCCGGCGGGTTCGGTAAAAGGCCAATCCGGCTCGCTGCAGGACCCGGCCTGGCTTGACGGGCTGGCGAAGCTGGAGCGGTTTGGCTTGTCTTGGGATTTGCGTGTGCCGTTCTGGCACCTGCAGGAAGCCGCTGAAGTGGCGAAGCTGTTTCCCGGCATCGCGATCATGCTCAACCACACCGGCCTGCCACTGGATCGGTCCCCTTCAGGGCTGGCCCTGTGGCGCAAGGGCATGGAGGCACTGGCGGACGCGCCCAACGTTTACGTCAAGCTGTCGGAGTTGGGCCTGCGCGGCGGGCGCTGGGACCCGATTTCCAATGCTCAGGTATTGCGCGAGGCGGTGTCGATCTTCGGCACGGAGCGCGCAGTGTTCGCCAGCAACCTGCCGGTGTCCGGACTGAGCGCCTCATTCGACACATTGTTCAACGGGGTACTGGCCGCCGTGAACGATCTGGACCAAACCGCCGTCGACGCCATTTTCGCCCACAACGCGCGCCGCTTTTATCGGATGTGACACCCCTCGCTCGCGGGATGCGAGCTTTCGACGCCCAATAACGCCAACAATAAAGGTCAAGACATGAACACCACACAAAGCGCGTCCCCCACCGTGGGGACGGTGGCCGGTGCTGCCACCTACGAAGACAGGCTGTTTCGCAAAATCGCCTGGCGCCTGCTGCCGATCCTGATGCTCGGTTATCTGGCAGCGTCGATCGATCGGGTCAATGTCGGTTTCGCCAAACTGCACATGGCTCAGGAGCTGGGCTTCAGCGATGCGGTATACGGGTTCGGCGCCGGGGTGTTCTTTCTCGGCTATTTCTTCTTCGAAGTCCCCAGCAGCGTGATTCTGCACAAGGTCGGCGCGAGACTGTGGATCGCCCGGATCATGGCGACCTGGGGCATCATTTCAGCACTGACCATGTTCGTCAGTTCGCCGTGGCAATTCTATGTCGTGCGGTTTCTATTGGGGGTCGCCGAAGCGGGCTTCATCCCCGGCGTCATTTATTACCTGACCCTCTGGTTCCCGGCCCAGCGCCGTGGCCGGATCATGGGCGTCTTCTACATCGCGCTGGCGCTGGCCGGGTTCATCGGCGGGCCGGTGTCCGGCCTGATCCTGCAAACCATGCAAGGTGTCTGGGGCCTGGCCGCGTGGAAATGGCTGTTCATCATCGAAGCCATTCCCACCGTGCTGATCGCCGGGCTGGTGCTGACCAAGCTGGACAACAACGTGCAATCGGCCAAATGGCTCGACCCGCAAGAACGGCAGCACGTGCAAGGCCTCATCGATGCCGAGTCCGGTCAGAAGAGCCACATGCCACTGCGGGTACTGTTCGCTAACAGGCACGTGCAGGTGCTGAGCCTGATTTTCTTCTGCGACATCTTCGCGATGTACGGTCTGGGCTTCTGGATGCCGACGCTGATCAGCAACATGGGCGTGCACAACGACCTGACCATCGGCCTGATGTCCGCGTTGCCGAGTATTTTTGCCGTGATCAGCATGGTGCTGGTCAGCCGCAGTTCCGATCGCACGGGCGAGCGCCGCCTGCATCTGGTGCTGCTCTATGCGCTGGGTGCCATCGGCCTGGCGCTGTCGATCATTTGGCAGAAGGACCCGGTACTGGGCATTCTGGCGCTGTGCATCGCCAACATGGGCATTCTCGCCACCCCGGCGTTGTTCTGGAACCTGCCCACCGCGATGCTGGGCGGCGCTGCGGCAGCGGCGGGGATTGCGCTGATCAATTCATTCGCCAACCTGGCCGGTTTTCTCGGACCGTATCTGGTGGGCTATGCCAAGCAGTTGAGTGGCAATACGGAGTCGGCGGTGTGGTTGATGGTGATTGTGTTGGTGGTGGGTGGGGCGTTGATTTTGACGGTGCCTGCGAAACTGGTGAATAAAGCCCCGGCACTGTGACGGGGCCGAAAAAGCTAACGTAGGCTCCAGGCACAATACGTGTGAGCAGGCTCCACAGTGATCGGGGCGGATCCATTCCATTCCTTTTGTTTGACACCGCACTTGTGGGAGCCGCCTTGGTGGCGAAGGCGGTGGGTCAGGCAACGCACTGATAACGCACCAGACGCTTTCGCCAGCAAGCCGGCTCCCACAGGGTTGCACAAATTCAACATTCGCTTCTGCTTCTGCTTCTGCTCTTGCTTCTGCCCTTCATACACAAATAGCCCAGACACCGCCGGACGCGACTTGGGTGCTGGCTGAGCGCAGGTGTCGTGGAGTGGGTTGAGCCGCAGGGATGCGGCGAGAGCGAGGTGGCCATGGATGGCCATCCCTCGCGTGCCCACGGAGCGGCGCCGGAGTGAGGGGACCCGGCGCAGCCGGGCCAAACCAGGAGCAATGGTTTTTGGTGACTTTTTCCCGAAAGAAAAAGTTACCCGCTGTAAAAGCGGAAAGGTGATTAAGCGTCACCTACGCCAATGGATATGCCCCCCATGCAAGGACCAAGTTTTTGTCAGCCTGCACCCAAGTCGCATTCGGCGGTGTTTGGGCTATTTGTGTATGAAGAGCAGAAGCAAGAGCCAAGCACCAAGCGCCGACTAGAACAACCCCATCTGCCCACCAATCAACGTACCGAAATCATCGTCGACAAAGGGCAAAATCGCATCCGCAATGGGCTGTAATTGCCGGGTGATGTAGTGGTCGTAATCGATCTGCGCGCTGCGGCATTCCAGCGGTTCGGGGCCCGCTACGGTGATGACGTAGCTGATCCAGCCCCGGTTCTGGTATTGCAGCGGGCGGCCCTGCTGGCGGTTGTGATCGTCGGCGATGCGAGCCGCGCGCACATGGGGCGGGACGTTGCGCTCGTAGTCGTCCAGCGCCCGGCGCAGGCGCTTGCGGTAGACCAACTGGTCGTCCATCTCCCCGGCCAACGTCTTGCGCACGTAATCGCGCACGTAATCCTGATAGGGGCGGCGCTGGAAGATGCGCTGATACAACTCCTTCTGAAACACCTGGGCCAGCGGCGACCAGTCGGTGCGCACGCTTTCAAGGCCCTTGTAGACCATTTCGTCCTCGCCGTTGGCGCGGGTGACCAACCCCGCATAACGCTTCTTGCTGCCCTCCTCCGCACCACGAATGGTCGGCATCAGGAAACGTTTGAAGTGGGTCTCGAATTGCAACTCCAGCGCGCTTTCCAGACGGTATGTGTCACGCAAGTGCTCGCGCCACCAGTCGTTGACGCCCTTGACCAACGCTTTGCCAATCTGCGCCGCTTCGTCCTGGCCGTGGGGTCGTTTCAGCCAGACAAAGGTGGAATCGGTGTCGCCGTAAATCACCTCGTACCCTTGTGCTTCGATGAGTTGGCGGGTCTGGCGCATGATCTGATGCCCGCGCATCGTGATCGACGATGCCAGCCGGGTATCGAAGAAGCGGCAACCACTGGAACCCAGCACGCCGTAAAACGCGTTCATGATGATTTTCAACGCCTGCGACAACGGCGCGTTGCGTTCACGCTTGGCCGCTTCGCGCCCTTCGGCCACCCGCGCGACGATGGACGGCAGGCAATGCCGGGTCCGGGAGAAACGACCGCCGCGAAAGCCTTCCACCGAATCGCGGTCGTCGGGGTGCTTCAGGCCCTCGATCAAACCCACCGGATCAATGAGAAAGCTGCGAATGATCGAGGGATACAGGCTCTTGTAATCCAGCACCAGGACCGACTCGTATAAACCAGGCCGCGAGTCCATGACGAACCCACCGGGGCTTGCCTCCGGCATCCGCTCGCCCAGATTCGGCGCAACAAAACCCTGGCGATGCATCAGCGGCATGTACAAATGCTCGAACGCGGCCACCGAACCGCCGCTGCGATCGGCGGGCAGGCCGGTGACCGTCGCGCGCTCCAGAAGAAAGGTCAGCAGTTCGGTCTTCTCGAAAATCCGCGTGACCAGCTCGCAATCCTTGAGGTTGTAGCGCGCCAGCGAGGGTTTGTCCTCGGCGAACATGCGATTGATTTCGTCCATGCGCTGGTAAGGGTTGTCGATGGACTTGCCCTCGCCCAACAGGGTTTGCGCGACATTTTCCAGACTGAAGGAGGGAAAGCTCCAGGTCGCCGAACGCAAGGCCTCGATGCCATCGATGATCAAACGCCCTGCTGCCGAAGCGAAGAAATGGTTATTACGCGCCCCATGCTCGCGCCAGCCCATGGCCTCGCCATCGCGCCCCAGACGCAAGGGCACGTTGAGGCGTCGAGAATGCTCGTGCAGCACCCGCAAATCGAACTGCACGAGGTTCCAGCCGATGATCGCGTCAGGGTCATGCTGGGCCATCCAGTCGTTGAGGCGTTCCAGCAACGCTGCGCGGCTGTCGCAATAGTCGAACGAGAAATCTACCTTCGATGCATCGCCGTTAGGCGGGCCGAGCATGTACACCTGACGCTCGCCACAGCCTTCCAGAGCGATGGAATACAGCTCGCCGCGCTCGGTGGTTTCGATGTCCAGCGAGACCAGTTTCAATCGAGGGCGGTAATCAGGCGCAGGCTTCAAGTGCGCGTTGAGCCAGACCCCGCTGGCATCGGGCTGGCCGCTGAACTGCACGGGTGCGGTGATGAAGCGCTCCATGAGATAGCGCTCGGGCGGCCGCACGTCAGCCTCGTAGACATCGACGCTGGCCTTGCGCAGCTCTCGCTCCAGATTCATCAATTGCCGGTGCTGTCGGGTGTACAGCCCCAACACCGGCCGATGGCGGAAGTCACACAATTGCAGGGGCCTGAGCTCGACATGGCTCTCCTGACGCAACACCGCTTCGGCACGCTCGCGATGTAACGCCGGAATGAACGCCGTCGACGTCTGAAGCGGCAGGCGGACATGCCGCGGGCCGTCATCGGTGGCCAACCAGAAGTCGACCTCCGTGCCCGCGTCCGTGTCACGCCAATGCCGGGTCAGGACAAAGCCCTGCTGTACATCCACTGCTGCCGCCTCGAAAACTCAATCACCGAGGCGTGATTCTACGGGGATCGGCTCAGGAAAGCCCGCTATGTGCCTGAGCCGGGTCACTCGCCACTCGGTTGCACCATCAACTCGGGCCGCACACGACGGTCATACTCCTGCGCCGTCATGTAGCCCAGCGCCACCGCCGCCGCTTTGGGAGACAGCCCCTCATCGGCGGCCTTGCGGGTGATTTGTGCGACCCGGTCATAGCCCAGCACCGGGTTGAGCACCGTGGCCATGAGCAAGGCGTTTTCCACGTTCTGCGCGAGCTGGCGGCGATTGACCTCAAGCCCCTTGATCAGCTTCTCGGTGAAGATGCCGACGCAATGGGCCAACACGCCAATGGACTGCAGCAGGTTGTGAATCAGCACCGGTTTGGCGACGTTCAGCTCAAACGTGCTGGACGCCCCGGCGATGGTGATGGTCGTGTGATTGCCCATGACCTGCATCGCCGCCTGTACCAACACTTCGGCGAGGGTCGGATTGCGCTTGCCGGGCATGATCGATGAGGTCAGGCCATCGTCCGGCAGCAGCAATTCGCCCAAACCGCAACGAGGGCCGGAGCCCAGCAGGCGGATGTCGTTGCCAATCTTGCTCAGCGACACCGCCAGCACGTTGAGTGCACCCGACACCTCGACCAGCGCATCGTGGGTGCCCATGCCTTCGAACTTGCTCGGGTTGGGCGTAAACGGCTCGCCCGTGACGCGACTCAGCTCTTCACAGAACGCCTGATCGAACCCTTTCGGCGCATTGAGGCCCGATCCCACCGCCGTTCCACCCTGGGGCAGCACTCGCAGGCGAGGCAGACAGGCTTCGATGCGCCCGATGCCGTGGCCGATTTGCCGCGCGAAGGCATCGAACGCCTGCCCTTGGGTCATCGGCACTGCGTCCATCATGTGGGTGCGACCGATCTTCAGGACCTGCGCCCACGCCTCTGCTTTCTCAGCCAATGCCTCGTGCAACCCGGTTAGCGCGGGCAGCAGCCGGTCGCGCAGTTGCAACGTCGCCGCGACATGCATCACGGTGGGAAAGCTGTCATTGGACGACTGCGAACGGTTGACGTGGTCATTGGGATGCACCGGGTGCTTGCTCCCTAACTCGCTCCCCAACGCAAGGTTGGCCAGGTTAGCGATCACTTCGTTGGCGTTCATGTTGGTTTGGGTACCAGAGCCGGTCTGCCAGACCGTCAGCGGAAAATGCGCGTCGAACGCTCCTTCACTAACCTGCACGGCGGCCTGCTCGATGGCCAGAGCAAGCTCATTGGGCAGCGTGCCGAGGCGCTTGTTGGCTCGCGCTGCCGCCAGCTTTTGCAGACCAAAGGCGTGAATCAGCCCCGGTGTGAAACGCTCGCCGTGATCACCGAAGACCTCCAGCGCCCGTTGCGTCTGCGCCCCCCAATAACGCTCGGCGGGAATCTGCACCGGACCGAATGCATCGTGTTCCACACGCACGTCTCTCATAGCGCGGCCCCCGGCGCACGGCCCAACTCGCGGCGGTATTCTTCGCGGGCGGTCTGCTCGGAGAACTCCCCTGCCCACTTGGCGACCACCACGGTGGCGACGCTGTTACCAATGGTGTTGCAGGTGGCGATGGCCATCGACATGAAGCGATACACACCGAACAGCAAGGCCAAGCCCTCAGCGGGCAACACGCCCACCGCTGTCACGGTCGCGGCGAACACCACGAAGCTGCCGCCCGACACCGCCGCTGCGCCCTTGGACGTCACCAGCATGATGGCGATGATCCCCAGTTGATGCTCCCAACTCAGCGGCACGCCGTAGGCATTGGCGATGAACAGCACGCACAGGGACATATAAATAGACGTGCCATCCAGGTTGAATGCATAACCGGTGGGCAGTACCAGGCCAACGCTCTGTTTGGAGCAGCCGAATTTCTCCAGCTTTTGCAGCAGACGTGGCAACGCGCTTTCAGAGGACGCGGTTCCCAATACGATGAAAATCTCGTCCTTGATGTAGCTCAGGAAACGCCACAGGCTGAAACCCGCCAGACGGCAGACGATGCCCAGCACCACAAAGATGAAGAAGAACACCGCGACGTAGAACATCAGCACCAGATTGGCCAGTGACATCAGTACCGCCGTACCGTTACTGCCCACTGCGTAGGCCACCGAGCCGAATGCCCCCAGCGGGGCGAACTTCATGATCAGGTTGATGAACTCGAAGAAGCATTCAGAGATGCGACTCAGGCCCTCTTCGATCACGGCACGTCGCTCAGGCTTGAGGGCCAGCAGCGCGAAACCGAACAGCACGGAAATCACCAACACCTGCAACAACTGACCACCGGCAAAGGCGCCGACGAAGTTGTCGGGAAAGATGCCGTAGATAAAGTCCATCGTCGAGGCCGGGCCATGCCCTTTGGCGACGGCAGCACTGGCCGCGGCGGCTGTGGCGCTGCTCGGATGAGCGTCGTGCATGCTCGAACCGATCTGCAGCACATTGCCCCAGATCAGACCGATGGCCAGAGCCACCGTGGACAGCACTTCGAAGTAGATCAAGGCGCGCAGGCCAACCTTGCCGACGCGCTTGATATCGCCTGCCGAGGCGATGCCGTGGACCACCGTGAAGAACACCAGCGGCGCTACGGCAGTCTTGATCAGTTTGAGAAAGATATCGCCCAGGACCTTGAAGCTGGCCGCTGTTTCAGGGGCGATGAAGCCAAAGGCGATCCCGAGGAACATGGCCGCGACCACCTGAAAGGTCAGGTCGCGGTAAAACGGTTTTTTACCGGTAGAAGACATGTGTGCGCTCTCGTTGTTTTTATGAGGCAGAAGTCGAGCCGTTAAACAAGTTGTGGAAGATTCTATGTTGGTGGGTCAACCGCATTCGCCACCAGAGGCGGCTCCCACAATGATCGCGGCGAATCCAGACCTCTTGTTTAGCCACGGACCGGTGGGAGCCGGCTTGCTGGCGAATGCGGTGGGTCAGTCACCCAAGTTGTGGCTGATCTGACGCCTTCGCCAGCAAGCCGGCTCCTACAGGGTCTTGCGTGTGGCGTAATGAATCAGCGTTTGACCGAGCCTTCCTGGGCCAAGGCGCGATCAACCATTTGCGGCGCCAGGCCCAGGTAGTTGCACGGATCGGTCAGACGCTGCAGTTCGGCCAAATCAAGGCGCTCCGTGACCGCGCCTTGCGCGACCAAGGCGTCCAGCAAGCTGATGTTTTCGTCGTTGGCCACGCGGCAGGCGGCGTACACCACGTCGTGGGCCAACTGACGACCCAGTGCAGGTGCAAGCCCCATCATCACGGCTTCAGCGACGATCAGGCCCTGGGTCATGTTGAGGTTTTTCAGCATGCGCTCCGGGCGCACTTCCAGCCCGGCAAGCATGAATTTCGCCTGACCCAGCGAGGCAGCGCTGAGGGCGAAGGCTTCCGGGATGGCGATCCATTCGGCCTGCCACGGACCGGTGGAGCGCTCGAAGTCCTGAATCATGGCGTCGAGCATCAGGCCCGCCTGTTGACGTACGCCTTTGGCGGCGGCGTACATCAACTCGCAGGAAATCGGGTTGCGCTTCTGTGGCATGGTGCTGCTGGCGCCGCGGCCTTTGACGAACGGCTCGTAGGCTTCACCCAACTCGCTGGTCATCATCATCATGACGTCCAGTGCGACCTTGCCCAGCGACGCGGTGACCAGCCCGAGGAAGTTCAGGGTTTCAGCCAGACCGTCACGGGCCACGTGCCAGGTGGCTTGCGGCACGCCCAGGCCCAGTTCGGCCATCAACGCCTCCTGCACTTCCAGGCCTTTGTCGCCCAGCGAAGCCAGGGTCCCGGCGGCACCGGCGAACTGGCCCACCTCCACCCGTGGGCGCAGCTCCACCAGACGCTCGGCGTGACGGTCGAACATGCTCAGCCACACCGCGCACTTGTAGCCGAAGGTGATCGGCAAGGCGTGTTGCAGGTGGGTGCGACCCGCCATCGGCGTGTCGCGGTATTTCTGCGCAAGCCCCGCCAGCAGCCCGCGAACGGCCTGCACATCACGCTCGACCAGCTTCAACGCAGCGCGCACTTGCAGGACGACGGCAGTGTCCATGATGTCCTGAGTGGTGGCTCCCCAATGCACGTAGCGCCCGGCCTCACCGCAGGTTTTCGACAACTGCTCGACCAACGGCAGGATCGGGTAACCGACGATTTCGGTCTCGTGCTGCATCAGCGCCAGATCCAGCGATTCGAAGGTGGCCTTGGCGGCGATCTGTTCAGCGGCCTCGGCCGGGATCACGCCACAGCGGGCTTCGGCGCGGGCCAGCGCCACTTCGACTTCGATGTAACGCTCGATCAGCGCCTTGTCGGAGAACACTTCACGCATTTCGGCGGTGCCGAACATGTCGCGGAACAGCGCAGAGTCAAAAACGGTAGTGGACATGGAAAGGGTCTCAAATGTTGTTATTGGCCGTACATATTAATTATGTCCGTACATAATTATTACCCGCTGCCCTGATACACTGTCAACTCGCTGTGGGGAGAGCTCGATGGAAGGCATCAATCAAACGCGTTACGCCGCGGTCGCCAGTGACCTGATGGAAAGGATCAGCAGCGGGCGCTACCCGGTGGGTTCCTTACTGCCCACGGAATTCGAGCTGTGCGAGCTGTATGACGTCAGCCGTCACACCGTGCGCGCGGCGATCACGCAGTTGCAGAATCAGGGAATGGTGTCGCGGCGCAAGCGGGTCGGCACCCGCGTCGAGGCCGCCACACCCAGCGGCGGCTACTCGCAATCACTGGCCTCGGTGGCCGATCTGGTGCACGTGGCCGAAACGCACATTCGTGACATTCAGGAGGTCCGGCATTTCGTCGCTGACATCGCCCAGGCGCGGCGTCTGGGGCTGGAACCGGGGTCGCATTGCTTTTGTATGTCGAGCATCAAGGTCGACGTGGGTCAGCGCAATGCGCCGTTGTGCTGGACCGATGTGTATGCCGATCAAATGTACGCCGAGGTCATTCCCCTGGCTGAGCAGTGCCCCGGTGAATTGATCGCAGCGTTGATCGAGCGGGAATTCGGGCGACGGATCGATGCGGTGGACCAGCAGGTCCGGCCTGTGCAATTGAATGGAGAATTGGCGGCGCGCTTGAATGCCGCAGCGGGGTCGCTGGGACTGAATATCGTGCGCCAGTATCGGGATGATCAGGGCGGGTTGATTGCCGTGTCAGAGACGGTATATCCGGATGACCGGTTTACCTTGGTGATGCAGATGAAGCGTGAGAAGCGTGGCGTATCGCTGGACCTGTAACAACCCGATACGGCTGCTTAGATGTGTGGAAGATTCTATGTTGCCCGGTAAACCGCATTCGCCACTCAGTTGGCTCCCACAATGACCCGGTCGGACCCATACGTTTTATTCGACGCCAAACCTGTGGGAGCCGGCTTGCTGGCGAATGCAGGGTGTCATTCACCCTCATCGTAAATGACTCATCGCTTTCGCCAGCAAGCCGGCTCCCACAATAATCGAGTGGACCCGAAAACGCCGGGGTCACCCTTACCGGATTATCAAAGGTTAAACACCGTCACCAACTTGGTGTTCAGATACGCCTCGATCGCTTCGGTACCCCCTTCCGAGCCATAGCCCGAATCCTTGATCCCGCCGAACGGCACTTCCACCAAACCAATGCCCTGGTGGTTGATCGACAGCATGCCCGCTTCGATGCGCGTACTGAGAATGTGCGCGGTTTTCATCGAGGTGGTGAACGCGTACGACGCCAGACCGAACGGCACACGGTTGGACTCTTTGACGGCGTCCTCAACGGTGTCGAACGGCACGATCAGCGCCAGCGGGCCAAACGGCTCTTCGCTCATCGCGCGCATGTCGGTGGTCAGGCCGCTGAGTACGGTCGGCTGGAAGAAATAACCAGGACCGTCCACCGCTTTGCCGCCCACTTCCAGTTTCGCGCCCTTGTCGCAGGCGTCCTTGACCAGTGCCGTCAGCGCCGGAGCACGGCGTTCGTTGGCCAGTGGCCCCATGGTCACGCCCTGCTCCAGACCGTTGCCGACCTTGACTTCATGGGTCAGGCCGACGAACTTCTCGATGAATTTCTCGTACACACCGCGCTGCACCAGAATCCGCGTCGGCGATACACAGACTTGCCCGGCGTTGCGGAATTTGGCACCTGCCAGCGTGCGCGCGGCCAGGTCCAGATCGGCGTCGTCGAACACCAGTGCCGGGGCATGGCCGCCGAGTTCCATCGTGGCGCGCTTCATGTGCTGACCGGCCAGCGCGGCCAATTGTTTGCCCACCGGGGTGGAGCCGGTGAAGGTGACTTTCTTGATGGTCGGGTGAGCGATCAGGTAGCTGGAAATCTGCGCCGGGTCACCAAACACCAGGCCGATCACACCGGCCGGAACGCCCGCATCGACGAACGCACGAATCAGTTCGGCAGGCGAGGCCGGGGTTTCTTCCGGGGCCTTGACGATGATCGAGCAACCGGCGGCCAGTGCCGACGACAGCTTGCGCACCACCTGGTTGATCGGGAAGTTCCACGGTGTGAACGCAGCAACGGGACCGACCGGCTCCTTGATCACCTTCTGTTCCACCGAGACATTGCGCGACGGCACCAGACGGCCATAGGCGCGACGCCCCTCTTCGGCCAGCCAGTCGACGATGTCGGCGGCAGACAGGGTTTCCATGCGCGCTTCGGCCAGCGGCTTGCCCTGTTCCTGGGTCATGATGCTGGCGATGCTGTCGACGCGCTCGCGCAACAGATTCGCGGCTTTCTGCATGATTTTGTAGCGGTCATAGGCCGGGGTGTTGCGCCAGGTTTCGAAGCCGCGCTCGGCAGCGGCCAGGGCCTTGTCCAGATCGGTGATGTCGGCGTGGGCCACGGTGCCCAGCGTGTCGCCGGTTGCCGGGTTGATCACGTCAAGGGTGCGGCCGTTTTCACTGGCACGCCATTGGCCATCGATATACAGCTGAACGTCTGGGTACATAAAGAAAACTCCGAGTGCGCCTGCAGAAGACGGGAGAATGGGAAACGCGAGGGCAGCCAATTTATGGGCATATGCCAGTAAGGGTCAAGGCAATGTCGTACGATGTCTTATACATATAATTTAATAACGCAATCAGGCATTCATATCTGCATCAGTTGCTGCGCGTAGCGACGCAAGGTGTCGCGCTGAATCTTGAAACTGGCGTACTTGCCTTCGCGCAGCGTGGTGATCAGCCCTGCCCTTTCCAGCTCTTTGGTGTGATGGGACACCGTCGCGGCACTGACCGGGTGCACCTTGAGGATTTCTGCGCAGGGAACCGCTTCATGACTCGCACCGATCTGCATCAGGATCTGATAGCGCCTCTGGTCTGCCAGCGCCCGGGAAATGGCTGCCACTTGCAGATCAGTCATCGGAATGGGTTGTGCCGTGCTCATGTCAGGTCGATTCGCCTCAGTTAAAACCTCCATGTCTGAAAACAGACCCGCCGCGAACGGGAGTGCGAAAAACACGCGCCAGTTTCGACGCCCTTCGCTGTACGAAGGTTCACCGGCAACAGGATAAGCGTCTATCGCAGACCAACGAAACATTTTCTGGCATTCTGCGCGGCCTTTTTCCGACTGCCCGGCGCTGCGCCCATGCCTGCCTTTTGTACACAATTTTCAAATGAATTGTTTTTCATCCTGTCGACATGCTGTACAGTCGAAAAACCTGACCTGTTAGACAGCTTTTGTATACAGGTCAGCACCGCTTCAACTGCAAAGCCCATGACCGAATAAAAACAATTGGCAGGCTAAACATGACCACACCCCAAAGCAGTTCCTCAGCGCGTGCCGCTGCGCGCAAAACCGATCTGATCTACGGCCTCAACGACCGGCCGCACTTCACCGCCGCGATCTTCGCCGCCCTGCAACACGTGCTCGCCAGCTTCGTCGGCATCATCACCCCGACCCTGATCGTGGGCAGCGTGCTGGGACTGGACAGCGAAGTGCCCTACCTGATCAGCATGGCGCTGTTCGTGTCCGGGCTTGGCACCTTCGTTCAAGCCAAGCGTTTCGGGCCGATCGGCTCGGGATTGCTGTGTCTGCAAGGCACCAGTTTTTCCTTCCTCAGCGTCATTCTCAGTGCCGGTTTTCTGGTGAAGAGCCGTGGCGGCGGCACCGAGGAAATCCTCTCGACCATTTTTGGTGTGTGCTTCTGCGCCGCATTCGTCGAAGTGGTGCTGAGCCAGTTCATCGGCAAACTGCGCAAGCTGATCACCCCCGTGGTCACCGGCACCATCATCACCTTGATGGGCCTGTCGCTGCTCAAGGTGGCGATGACCGACATGGCCGGTGGCTTCGGTGCGCCAGACATGGGCTCGGCCACGAACCTGGGGCTGGCCGCTCTGGTGCTGGGCACCATCGTGATCCTCAATCGTTTCAACATTCCGTTACTGCGCCTGAGCGCGATCATCATCGGCCTGACGCTGGGCTTTCTCGTCGCCTGGTACATGGGCCGCGTGGATTTCGCCCACATGCCGCAGGTGCCGGTGATGAGCATTCCGGTGCCGTTCAAATACGGATTTTCCTTCGATCTCTTAGCCTTCATTCCGATCGCGGTGATCTTTCTGGTCTCGCCGCTGGAAGCCGCCGGTGACCTGACCGCCAACTCGATGATCTCGCAGCAGCCAGTGAGCGGCCCGACTTACATTCGCCGGATCAAATCGGGCCTGCTCGCCGACGGCCTGAACTCGGCCATGGCCGCGACCTTCAACAGCCTGCCGATGGTGACCTTCGCCCAAAACAACGGGGTGATCCAGTTAACCGGCGTGGCCAGCCGCTTCGTGGCGTTTTTCATCGCCGGGATTCTGGTGCTGCTGGGGCTGTTTCCGATCATCGGGGCCGTGCTGCAACTGATGCCAAAACCGGTGCTCGGCGGCGCCACGTTGATCATGTTCGGCACGGTGGCGGTGGCCGGGATCAAGATTTTGTCCGAGGCCGGACTGCATCGGCGCAACATGCTGATCGTGGCCATCTCCCTCGGCATGGGGCTGGGCGTGGCGGCGGTGCCAGAGGTATTGCGTGAACTGCCCAAGGCGCTGCACAACATCTTTGAGTCGCCGATCACCGTGGGCGCGTTCTGCGCGATTCTTCTCAATATCTTCCTGCCAGAAGAGGCGATGGAAGAAGAACTGACCGAGTTCGATCCGGAAGCCTCCACCGTCAAGGTACTGCAAGATCCCGAGACCGAACCTCTGGCAACCCGCGCGGTCGCAGAACTGAACCGCTAGGCTTCAGAGGCAGGGGCCATTTCGCGCCCCTGCCCGACCTGGCCACCGGAGCACATTCATGCCGCGACACCCGATCCGTTTTCTGTTGCTCAGCCTGCTGATCCTGGCGCTCGGTGCCTGCGCCCTCTTCCCCAACCGTGACCCGCTGAACATCAACGTGGTGGGTATCGAGCCGCTGCCGGGGCAGGATCTGGAGATTCGCTTCGCCGTCAAACTGCGCCTGCAAAACCCCAATGACACCGACATTCAATACGACGGTGTCGCGTTGAATCTGGACGTCAACGGCAAGCTTCTGGCCTCAGGCGTCAGCGATCAAAAAGGCACCATCACCCGGTTTTCCGAAGATGTGCTGACCGTGCCGGTCACCGTCTCGGCGTTTGCGGCCTTGCGTCAAGCGGTTGGGCTGACGGAGAAGCAGAGCCTGGACAATCTGCCCTACGAGCTACACGGCAAGCTCGCGGGAGGGTTGTTCGGCACCATGCGGTTTCACGACAGTGGAACCTTGAGCCTGCCGCAGCCGGCAAGCGGAAGTTGGTGACACGCTGTAGCAGCACGGCTTACCGGCGGTGGCGATTTCACGGCCCCTGCCGCCGGCAAGCCGGACTGCTAAAGTGCATCTGCGATGTCAGTCTTTAACGAACCGCACCCCCGGCTTCACCCGTTCATCCACCACCAACTCGAACACATCCGGTCGCGCATAGTGACCAACCACATCAAAGTCATAGCGCGCACGCACCAGCTCATCCGTGTCGATTTCCGCTGTCAGCAACCCTTGCTCGCCCACCAAAGGCCCGGCCAGAACCTCGCCCATCGGGCTGACGATCACACTGCCGCCGTTGATCAACGGACGATCGGATGGCCAGTTCGCCACCTCAATACCCAGCGCTTGCGGTGATGCCTGAACCTGACAGGCGCTGATCAGAAAGACCCGTCCCTCCTGCGCGATGTGGCGCATGGTGCACTGCCACATTTCCCGCTCATCCACCGTCGGCGCACACCAGATTTGCACGCCCTTGGCGTACATCGCCGTGCGCAGCAACGGCATCTGGTTTTCCCAGCACACCGCCGCACCGATGCGCCCTGCCCTGGCGTCGATAACCGGCAGCGTCGAGCCATCGCCTTTGCCCCAGATCAGCCGTTCGGTGCCGGTGGGCATGAGTTTGCGATGTTTGGCGACCAGGCCGCCCTCCGGCTCGAAGAACAACACCGTACAGAACAGGCTGCTGCCCGAGCGCTCTATCACGCCAGTCACCAGACTGGCGCCGGTACGGGCCGACAATTGCGCCAACGCATCGGTCTCAGCACCGGGTACGTCGATCGCGTTCTCAAAGTAACGAGCGAACGCATCGCGCCCTTCCGGCAGCCGATAACCCAACTGCGTACCAAACATCTCGCCTTTCGGATAGCCGCCCAACAGCGCTTCGGGCATCACGACAACGCTGGCGCCCGCGTCGCGAATGGCCGACTCATAAGAGAGGATCTGCGCCAGGGTGTCGGCCTTGCCGCCGGGGAGCGCGCCAATCTGCAATGCGGCAACGATGGATTTGGCCATACGGGAAGCTCCTTAAACATGGTGTGAAGTGGCTGTTGCGGATTGTCTTCCCACCCCCGCACCGACAGATATTTTGGACTATTCGGCCATTTTTGAGCCCTCAAAAGCCTGATGACGACGCTTTTTTTGGACTTCTAGCCGTGGACGGACACATTTGATGTACTAATCGTAGGTGCCGACATAAATGGCGGACTTTAAATCGTCAAATCTCACCTGAGTGTGGGGGTGGGTCCTGAGACTGTTCCAATCCCAAAATTCTTAGCCGGGCTGTATGCGAGCTGAAGCCAATGGAAGTCATCGATCCCAATGTCCAAGCTGGACCTGCAAATTGGGGCGGCAGCGATTAGCACATGCCAAGCTGCTCAAGCTCAGCATCAATGCGCTGTAAGAGAGCTGTACGAGAACTTGCACCCTCTTGAGCTAGAAATGTTGCCACGAGGAGAGTTGCTGGATGGACGTTCAACACGCCAGCGAGCTGCGTTACCTTGTCAATAGTCGGCCCCTTCAACCCGCGTTCTAGAGTGCTCAAATAGGTCCGACTGCTGATGTCCGAGAAATCCTCTTGCGTAAGTCCCCTCTGCTTACGGATGTCCCGAAGCACGTGCCCAAATGCGATATTCAGTTCCAATTTTCAGATCCGCAAAAAGGAACGATGAAGCCTTTTTGAGCTCTATAGGACTACAATCTATAGTGTTCATTTTGGAGGAGCCATGTTTACTACCTATCGAAGCTCAGAGGTTCAGCTCCCTCACGAAGCGAACTTTCGATTCGCTGAAACACAAAGCTGGCCCTACGTTGAACAAGATCTCATGTACCCGTGGTTTTATCTCAAGGCAGTACGAGAGAGCTCACTCGATAAGGATGCGTACATGCTGATGATTCAGCATGCAACGGACGTGGCATCCCTAGTCCGGCGTAAAAGCTCACGGTGGTGGATTGAGCAGGTGCAAATTGTCACCCCAGACCACATGAACGGGACCGGACGTTGGCTTATGGAGCCCGTTCGGAGGATCTCTCTTCACAACTCCCCCAGCTTGGGCGGTCAGTGTGAGTCCTTTGAGGTCGAAAGTGGCAAATGCTATACCCTTGCCGGTTCAGGGGTTTTGGAAAATGCCACTTTGATACAGGTGATATTCGATGCGGCGACCGATCTCAAGAATCCCACTCGGTAGCGTGTTTATCGTCGGTGTGATATCCATGACGAACCGTAGGCCTACGAGCCATCGATTGACACTCACAACCACCACACGAGAGCAGATCAGCGACCTCGTTAGAATTGCCACTAGCAGCGCTGATCAGTAAAGACTGCAATATGGTGAAATGAATCTAGTTCTTTAGAGAAATGAGTAGATCAATACGGCAGCGACGGCAGGTGCTATCCGGCTGGGGCTGCACGAGATCCAGGAATGACAACACCGCGCGGTTTGCAAGAACTGCCGTCACTGGCGGATTCACGCACCTACAGCGACTCTGTGCAGCTCCATCCGGGCACATGGTCTATACCCTCTCGGTCGCGCCATCGATAGGCTATTGATAGCACCCAGGTGCCGCCAATCGGCATCAGCAGCTAACGGATAGGCATAAAGCCGTGAATTGGTTTGAGACGTAGGTGAACAGCAGAGGGCAAAAAGCCAGAGGATGCATCCAAAGCATTGATAACCTTTGATCGGAGCGGGGCCGCGCCGAATGGTCTGTATCGGCGCGACAGGGACCTCAACTCAATGGAGGTTCCTGCCTGCAGATACGGCGGCACATGTCAGCCGATTTCATCTTCCAGTTCCGATAGACGATCATACCGGCGCTGAATGTCCGATGTGCTTTCGCAGTAGATGATGAACGCACCGCCGCGACTGATAGTGTCTTTGGCGGCGGCAATAACGCCGTGAAAAGCAAACGTATTCTTATCGCTTTTGAGATCATCCCATGCCGTCTGGGTAATCTGCAGGTTGGTGTCTAGATAGCGAAAATCAGTGCCCACGTGAACACTCCTTGTGATGAGATAGTACTCATCGTACACGTTACATCCTAGGCTTTCATCCCATCCGAGTTATAGACGAATAGCCGATCTCCTAATTTCGGGCGACGTTGGCAGTCTGAATATGCTGACCTGGTTCGCTCCACGGTCCTGAGTGACCTGCCTTTGCGGCGCTGCATTTCATCTGTTGCAGCTCCGCTCGCCATGGAAATCGCAGGGACACCATGATCTGAGAGAGATGACACCGCTATGTGAAACAAACCTTTGACTGACACCAGTCGATACCCGACCACCGTGCCCAACCAGCTAAGTTCGCCCATTGTCTCCTCCCATGCTGCTTTTAGCACAGATTGTACAGATGGATTATTAATACCATCTTTCATTGTCGTAATGAACGCGCCATTGGGCTTCGTCACTACAACGTCATCACCTTTGATTCTAAATACTACATCCCCCCTGAGTCCATTCGGGCCCTGCCCTGCAAATGTGCCTGGAACGACATCGTCCGGCGAGGACGCAATTTCACTAATTTTTTCGATTACAAACCGTCGATCAGCCGGGACATGCAAGCTCAATCGTCCGCTAAAATAACGCTCACGTTTAACAGCGAAGATAAGCCACCCAAAAAAAATGGGAGTTCTCTCTGGGCTTTCAGATTTTGAGCGTCCACATTCGAATAAACTCAGCATTTGACCGCTGCTTTGATAACCACTTAAAATAATCATCAAACTCTTCTTCCGACCAAGGGTCTAGCGGATCGAGATTCACAGTAGGATATTCAAAATTAAAATCATTTGACCTCAATCCAGAAAAAACGACTTTGTTCATCTCTCTTCCTGGTTGTACGGATACCGCCCAGCGCTCATCAGTAAATAGATATTTTTCGCTATCGATAAACATCACCGGCCCTTCTACTGATGGATAGACGCCAAATACATACCCCCCCAAAGATATATAACATGCCTTATCTTGCAATTTTTGGCCGGCAGCGATAGTTTCTTTAACTGGGTTAAAATCTTGATCACAGATCAAGATGACACCCCTATCAGTTTTATGCCTTATATAAAATTCACACATTTCATCACCTTCCGATCGAGTCCATCTGCTGTTTAATGTAAGCATCTGGCTTACTTTTAACCCATTCACTGAATTTTGATAGCAGCGTATCAACATTTGGATTAGGGCGCGCTGCTGATTCTATAATCTGAGTGTACGTACGTCCACTATTAACCAAGTAATCAACTGTTGGCCCTAGCGGGTCACCGTAGCGATTCATGTTAACCTCATAAATATAATCCCTCAGAGGCGCTGGCGTGAGATCTTTATACTCAATTCCAAGCTGTCGCCTAGCTTGATTAGCCTCCATTGCGAGAGATCGAAGCTCATCGTCAGTCATACCTTGCTGTATTCTCTGCGAGTATGAAGAAAGTTCTGATACTTTTTGCTCATACTCTTGTCGCAATGGATTGTCTTTTATATTAGAACCTAGAGAATCAATCAGCTTTTGTTGATCCGCTGACCGGTCAAATGCTTTTGCTTCATTTTTAATCGCTTCACTTTCGGCCGCCTGACCTGCGGTCGGCGGGCTCTTAAGAATAGAGCTGCCACCCAGAAGCCCGTAAACGAGGAGATTTACTCCATCGGCAGCGGTTTTTTCCAGAGCTGCCTGCAACCATCCGCATTTTCCTGCGCAGTTGTCTACGATATCTGCATAGAAATCAGCTGATTGCTGGTAGGCGTCACCTACCGTAATGTCCTGAGCTTTGAGTTTGGTGTAGGCGTTCCTGTCGATTTCAATCTGCGCCCGCATCTGCGCCACGCAGACGGTGTCACCGGCGTCCCAGCAACCTTTCAGCTTGGCGACGTTCGCCGCTGATTCCTTCGCTAGGTCTTGGATAACGGTGAGTTCGCAACCCTGTACCCCTTTACAACCGGCAAATCGATCGGCGTATACATCAGGCCGCCCCTGATTGAGGAAGTTGTTGTTCACCGCATTCTGAGCTGCGCTCCCACCAGCGACTGCATTAGCGGCGCTGCCACCTGCGATCGCACCTGATAATCCACCCGCCAAAGTTGACAACGCTGATACGACTTGTCGTTCCTCCTCAGTCAGATCCTCAGTCTTTTTGCTAGGATACATCTGGCGCGCTACGACCTCTCCAATGCTTGCCCCAGCAGCTCCAGCCAATGCTGAGTTGCCTTGTGCCTGAGCTACCAACGCCCCCAAAACTGCGTGAGCCATCAGGTTGGCGTCGGGATTGTCAGCGGTCAGCTTGTGAATTTGCTCTGCCAGATACGGGGCAGCAGCCCCCGTAAGCGCCTGAGCGATATTTCCGCCCGCTAACCCCTGCAACGCAGCCGTCACCGCTTGCGCCGTCATCTGGTAGTTGCTGCCGGTACCGTATTGCTGCATTACGGTATTCGTGATCTGCTTCGAGATCTCCTCACTGGAAGGATTTGTATTCCCTTCAGCGATGAGTTTGTTACGCGCCGCAGCGATCGCGGCTGGATCTTTCTGGGCGTTCGCAGCGTTGATTGCACCCTGCGTGCGGATGATATCCATCGCTTGGTTGCCGATATCACCAATCAACTGTGCTTCGCGCAGCCGGTTTTGCTCCTTTTCCTTGTCGAAGATGGGGCTCAATGCGTTGTTGGCGTGCTCGACATCATGGCTAAGGGTTGCAACGTCCTGTTGTTGCTCGCCAGCGTTACGAATGGTCAGTTGCCCATCAGAAATGGCAGAGTGCGTAGTACTGCTATCGCTTCCGCTATGGCTAGCTCCTACCAAAAGGACGCTGCCCGAATTGCCCGTGAACATCGCACTTGTTTTACCGCTAGTGCTGCCACTGACGCTTTCGTGTTGGGCCGTAAAATCTGCCTGGTTTTTGAGGTCAGTCCAACCAAGCGTGCCAGTGCTGAGAGAGTTTTTATTGACCTCTGCGGTACTCGCAATGACAGCACCGTTCAACTGGGTGTGATCACCCACGGAAACTTGATAGCCACCTTTGCCCGCATACAGGCCTGTCTGCTCCTGCACGCTCTCAAAATTGGACTTGATCTTGTCTTGGCTAACACTGAGAGAAGCACTACCGGTCATGCTCCCAAATGTAAAACTCGCTCCACCGCTGACGTTCGTTTGCTTGGAATCGTATTTGTCTGAGTCCTGCAGGCTAGTCAGCGACAGGTCTCGTCCAACATTTGCGATCACTTGCTGGGCGCTCGCTTGAGCCCCCGTGAGCGTGGTATCTCGCCCGCTCGCCAAGGTGAGCTTATCGCCGGCATCAAGGGTGGTTTCAGTCCAGGTTGTGCCGTTACCCTTTTCCTTCCCTGAACCGCTGTTCCCATTTGCGAAAATCGAGAACCCGGCATGATCGCTACCCACCCCTAGGCTGATGCCGACAGCACCACCACCACTTTTGTTCGAACCGTCTACCTTTTGCGTATTGGCAGCTGCGATCAGGTTGATGTCCCGGTTCGCAGATACCAGCATGTCACTGCCAGCCTGGAGCTTGCTGCCAACTATGTTGACATCCCCGTCCTGACCAACGCCTGCGCCGCTTCCGGTCGCGATGATATTGAGATTGTTGCCAGCAGTGACCGAACTTCCCTGGCTGACATTTTGTTCCTGAGTTTGCTTGGAACTGGATTTCTGAGCCCCAAGGGACAATGCAATGCCTACAAAGTCACCTTGTTCGGCGCCTGAGTTGATCGCCTCAGCTGCCTGGTAGGTTTGATAACCACTCAGCCCTGCCTTGACCCCCTGCAACGCCATCAAGCGTGAGTCATCCTCATCTTTGACCGCCTTGGCGTTTTCAATCGTGGTGTTGACGGCATCACCCACCACGCCCGACAACGCAAGCGTCAAACCACTCTTCTTGGCCTCCTGCTCTTGCGTGACAGTGCTCCGATTCTGGGCTTGGACAATGTTGACGTTTTGGCCGATCAGATTGATGTCTTTGCCAGCGATAACGTCTGACGCCTTGATAGTCAGATCTTTGCCAGCGGTAACGTCCACGTCGCCCAATACGCTACCGATGGTGCTGCCCTTTTGCGTCTGGCTCTGCGTGCCCTGATCAAAGGTGTTTTTTGCCGTTCCCAGCGTAACGCCGATACCTCCGGTACCCATCAGTCCTGATTTTTTAGTCGATTGACTGCGCTGCGAGCTAAAGCTCTGCGCACCGCTGTCGATCAGGACGTTGTTACCCGCCTGCAAGGTTGTCTGCTCAGTAGAAATGATGTTGCTGGCTGACACGAGCACATCATGACCAGCCTGAACCAACGTGTTGTTCCCGCTGAGCGTCGAGCCGGTCAAGGATGTCTGCGTCGACGAATCACTGTTCATCTTGCTCGTCGTAGACAGACCAAAACCGCCCGACTTTGAAGAAGCCGATGCGCTAGACTCGCTATTCTCTGCCGCAAGTACGTTGACGTCATGCCCCGCCAACACAGCCAGGATGCCGTTATCACTGTTGGCTTTGGAGCCTTGCAAATTGACGTCATTCACGGCGACGACAGTGGTTTTCTCGCCAGCGTGAATTGAAGAGCCCACCGCGACATTGCTGTCACTCTCGGTCATCTTCGAGCTTTTCTTGCCCCACGAACCTTTCTTGGTTTTGGCGTAATAGGAGTAATCACTGTCTTGCGCAGCGAGCAGGTTGACGTTCTCACCAGCGTAGAGATAAGCCTCTCCCTTTGCGCTCGCCTGACTGGCAATGACGCTCAGATCCTTGCCTGCGCTCAACGTAAGATCACCACCAGCAGTTATCACCGTTGATACCTGATTTAGGTGATCTTCCTGCACCGTCACCTTTTTACTTTTGCTGTACGAATGATCTTCGTCAGCAGCAGAGCTCAGCGTCAGATCACCCTTCGCGGCCATGGCGATGTCGCGCTTGGCATCGATCTGACTGGCGATGGCCGTTACGTCACGTCCCGCTGTGACTGACAGGTCTCTTCCTGCCGAGGTGAGGCTGCCGGTCTGGCTGATTGTCTGATTGAACAGGCCGCCACCGGCCTGGAATGACTTCTGGGTTTCTGTCGTCAGCAGGTTGACGTCCCGCCCCGCTGTCAGGGAAAGATCACGGCCACTTTGCAGCGCGCCACTGTTGGTAATGTCTCGCCCCGCTGACAACGACAGGTCGTTTGCCGCCTCGATGCGAGCGGCGCTGTCAGCGAAATCCTGACGCGTGGTGACGTAGCCATTGCTCGCTTGCGCGCTGGTGACCGTGCGCTCGTTAAGAATGTCGCCATTGGTGGCTATGAGCGAAACGTCCCGACCCGCGATGATCCCACCGGATTTGTTGGTCAGGTCGTTGCCCGCCAGCAGCTCCAGCCGGTTACCCGCTTGAACCAACCCGCTGTTGACCAGATTCTTGCCTGCCGTGGCCGACAAATTGTTGGTGGCTTTGAGGGTGCCGACGTTGTCGAGGTTTTCGCCTGCGATGAGGGTGACGTCGTTGCCGGCGATCAGTGCGCCATCGGGCGCCAGGCGGTTGTCGGCCTGGGCCAGGTACAGCACGGGCACCAGCACTTTTTCGCCATTCACTTCGTGCTCTTCGAGCCAGACGATGTCGTGGGTCAGCGCAGCGACCTGCTGAGAGGTCAGAGACACGCCAACGGACAGATTGAGCGCGTCCTTGCTGGCGATGGCGTTGTTCATCAGGTATTTGAACTGATCCTCGTTGGAGGTCTGTCCATCGATGAAGGCCTGGCCGGTACGCGCTGTGATGGCTTGCTGAACGAGGCGTTGCTCGTAGAGGCCGTCGCCCAGGCGCTTTTGCGCCAGATCAGGGTCGTAGCCCAGCGCCGAGAGCATGTAGTCCGAGCTCATGAATTGCTTGAGGTCGGTCAGCACCGGGTTGGTTTCGATGAGGTATTTGCCGGTGCTCGGTTTCGCGGCCGAGCTGGGCAAGCCTTGAACACGCGTCAGACCGTCGCCAATCGTTGCGTCGATAGTGCTGGCATTAGCCGAAATACCTGCACTTTGTCGGTCGGCAACCGTCAGCAATTGTCCTGTGGCAGCAGGAGCGCTGGCATTGCCCACCTGTACGCTTTGTGATTGAACACCCGGCTGGGTCTGGTTGCGCTGGGTCGTTGTGATGGACGCGTTGCCAAGACTCCAGTTTTGCGGGGTGGAACTTGCTTGACTACTGCCTTGGCCACTCAGGCGAAACAGACCGTTTTGACCACTGGGCAGGCTGAAACCTGGCAACGTGGTCGGATCGACCTGTTGCTGGGCGACGTCAGGGGGAAGCTGTGCGTTGAGCGAAACAACGGTCGGTGCAGCTTGCCCACTTAGCTGCGTCAGACCCATCTTCGACGCACCGACGCCGAGAGTTACTCCTTCGCGTACAACACTGTTGGTAAGGTTCTGGGAGGCGTTGATATGAACCGCACCACCGGCCTGAACGACAGCGTTGGCGTAGGTGGATGGGGTGGTATAGGTGATGGTGTTTTCGAAGAATGCGGCATTCTTCACTGCGCTCGGAGCATCTGTGCGTACCCCATCCGTGTAGTGCGGAACAGTGAATGCATACCTTGCCTCGTTGGTATCTACACGGATCGTGCCGAAACTGAAATAGCGGTCAGCCTCTCCCCCGGTGGCACGGAGCCCTACGCCGATAATGGATTCGACGCCATTGGCATTCCAGAAATGCATGTTGGGTCTGGTGAACCCATTTCCGCCGATGTATCCGTTAGCGCCTGAATCGTACGAGGGATCATTTGCAGCGTTGTAATCCATCACGGCGCGCCAAAAGGCAATGTTCGAAGCCGAGCTGCCAGGCTCAGCGAATGCCCGACGTACCGTGTAATCACCAACCGACGCGCCCTGATTGGAGAAGTTCTGAAGATTGAGCGTCAGATCGGTACCCGCGCTCACGGTGGATGCATTGTTTAAAAAGTCGCGCCCATACCCCGTTAAACTCCTGCCTGCCGTCATGGATGCAGACGCGGAATCCTTAACGATGCTGGAGGAATAATTTTCTTCCCAAACCATGTAACTCGCTTGCGCGCCGCCGGTGGCGGACGAACAGCCGTAGCACTGCACCCCAATCGCGCCAGAAACCAAGCCACCCGTGGTTTCGAACACATCCTTGCGGTTCTCGATATGGTCTGCCGCGAGGGTCATATCCCCCGCGCTTTCAATGCTCGCCGAAATGTTGTTGATCGAAGAGGCCCAGCCGTTGCTGTCATCCCTCGCGATGCTGATGTTGCCCAAGCTGTAGACGTCTGCGAAGCGGTTGGTGAAGTCACCGACGCGCAGCGCCATGTCACCACCGCTGAAGATCAGACCATTCTGGTTGGTCAACGAATTGGTAGTAACGCGCAGGTTGCCCCCCGCACCCAGCGCTCCCTGGTTATCGATGGAGCCTGCGCTTACCGTCAGCCCCTCAATGGAGGACAGCCGCCCCAGATTGGTAAGGCTGCCGCTGCTGGAAACAGTCCCGGTTGTGCCGGCCGTTATTGCTGCAACCGACGCCAGATTGACCTGAGCGGCATTCAGTCCAAGCGCACCCTTGCTGCTCACACGACCATTACCGCCATAGCTCCCGGAGAGCGACAGGGAGAAGCTTCCGTCGCTGGCCAGCAGACCGTCGTTTATCCAATCGCCGCCAGTGCCGACGAATGCGGTTGAAGCCAGCAATTGCCCGGTCGCCGTCTGCGTGAAGTTATTGACGTTGACGTTCAGCGTGCCCGCCTGCAAAACACTGCTGTTCAGCCAGCTGTCGGCATTCAGGGTCAGGGCCCCACGGGTGATGAAGCTGCCACCGGCACTCATGACGTTGCCCGTGGAAATGCCGAAGTTGCCACTGCCCACATGCAGCACGCTGCCGCCTGCGTTGAGCAGGCTGCCGACACCCAACGCCAGGTCAGTGTTGGCGGTTTCCAGGGTGCCGTTGCGGTTATCCAGCAGGCCGCCAATCTGGAAATTCGTCGTGCCGTTGGTGCCCAGAGCCCTCAGTTTGCCGGTCTGGTTGTCGAGGCTGGCAGCTCTGATGTTGAGGGTGGTGTCGCTTTCGATGATGCCCAGACGGTTGTTCAGGGCGCCGCTCAAATTCAGGTCGATTTGCTGCCCGGCGATCTGGCCGTCGTTGTCGCCGCTGTTATCGAAACTGTTGCCGGTGACGTTGATCTTTTGCTTGGCGTACAGGCCGCCGTTGCGGTTATCAAAGTTGCCGCTACCGGTGTTGATCAGCGCGTCACCGGTCTGCGCGGAGAGGCGACCGCCGTAGTTGTCGATGCCGGCCAGGGCGCGAATGTCGAGGCGTTGCGCCTGGGTGATGCCGCCCTGACGATTGAGGTCGTAGCCGTTTTTCAGCACGCCGGTGATGCGCGCGGTGAAGGCGTTTTGCAGGCTGGAGAGCACGCCGCCCCGGTTGTCGACGTTGTTGGCGGTCAGGTTGAGATCGCCGCCCTGGGCGATGATCTTGCCGCTCTGGCTGTCGATGTTGCCGCTGATGGTCAGGTTCAGCGCGCCTTGGCTTTGCAGCGTGCCCCGGCTGTTGGCGAGGCTCGCGGCCTGTACCGTGAGGCCGGCATTTTTGCTGTAGATCAGGCCGTCGTTGGCGTTCTGGATCGCGCCGCTGGCCGTCAGGAGTAGTGGGGCATTGGCGGCGACAGTGCCTGCGTTACTGTTGTCCAGGCCGCCAGTGAACAGGGTCATCGTCTGTTGGCTGGCGAGTTGACCGCCCTGGTTGTTGATCTGGGTGGCGCGACTGATCAGCAGATCACCCGCGCTGGCGAGCTTGCCGTTTGTGTTGGTCAGGCTGCCGAGCAGGTCGAGGGTGACGCCAGCGTTGCTGGCAATGCTGCCGGCGCTGTTGTCCAGATCGGTACCGGTGAAACTCAGGGCCTGCTGTGCGTTGATCGTGCCGGCGGCGTTACCCAGTTGCGCGGCGGTGACCGTCAAGCCGGCGCCACTGTCGATCAGGCCGTTCTGGCCGTTGTCCAGCAGGCCGCTGACGGTGTAGGTCTGCCCTGCTCCGCTGGACAGAATCCCGCCCCGGTTATCGACGCTGGCTGCGTTGACGGTCAATGCCTTCTGGCTGACCAGCGCGCCGTTACCTGCATTGAGCAAAGCACCTGAGAGGTCGACCCCGACGTTGCCGTTACGGCTCGACAGCGTGCCGCCATTGCTGTTGTCGAGGCTGCCGCCGCTAACGCTGAGCCCTTCCCAGCCGGAGATCAGGCCCAGTTTGTTGAGCAGTGAATCAGCGTAAAGGGTGAGCTGCTGATTGCTGATCAGCTTGCCGTTGCTGTTGTCCAGCGTACGTCCTGTGAGGCTGAAGCTCTGGTTGCTGGAGACTTCACCGCCAGCGTTTTTCAGGTCGCGCAGGTGACTGATCGTCAGGGGATTCTGGGTGGTGATCAGGCCGTTGCTGTTGTCGAGGTCTGCGCCGTTCAGATCGAGGTTCAGCGCAGTGGCGCCCAGCAGGGTGCCAGCGACGTTATTGATGCCGGACGCTTGCAGGTTGAGCGTGTGTGCAGCGTTGATCAGGCCGTCGTTGCTGTTGTTCAGCAGGCCATCGACGGTGAGGGTCACGTCGCCACGACTGGTCAGGGTGCCTGCGCTGTTGTCCAGCATGCCGCTGCTTGCATCGAGGCTGGCGGCGGCAATCATGCCTTTGACGTTGGTCAGGGCCTGAGCGACGCGCACGATCAGCGCCTGATTGCTGAGCAGTTTGCCGTTGCTGTTGTCGAGGCTGTCTGCGTTGAATTCAAAACCGAGACTACTGGAGATTTCTCCGTTCTGGTTGTTCACACCTGCCAGGTTTTTCAGCAGCAAGGCACCCGGAGCGTTGATCAGGCCGTCCTGGTTGTTGAGCTGGCCATGGTTGAGGTCGAGGGTCAGGCTGGCGTTACTGAACAGCGTGCCGCCTTGCTGATCGAGCCCGCTGACGCTGGCGATCAGCGCCTTGTTGCTGCCGATGCTGCCACCGGTGCTGTTGCTGAGGTGTGCAGCGCTCAGCTCAAGGCTGTCGGCGCTGGTCACGCGCCCGTTGTGGCTGTTGTCGAAATCGCCAGTGTGAATCGACACCGCGCCTTTGCCGCTGATGCTGCCGTTATGCGAATTGTCCAGGCTGGCGCTGTTGAGGGTCAGGCCGCCGTCGGTGATCAACTTGCCGCCTCTGCTGCTGACGGAGCCGGTGCTGTCGATGCTTAACGTCCCGGCACTGGACAGACTCCCGCCGTCGTTGGTCAGCGAGGCGCTGCGAACACTGAGCGTGCCTTCGCTGCTGAGCAGGCCAAGGTTGTTCAGCAGGTCGCCGCTCAGGCCCAGATCGACGTTTTGCAGGCTGAGCAGGTTGCCGCCGCTGTTGTCCAGGCGTGTGCCGGTCAGGCTCAGGCCGGTCTTGCCAGACAGCACGCCGTTGTTGCGGTTGGCGAGTTGATCGACCGCCAGGCTCAGGTTCTTCTGGCTGAGCACGCGCCCTGCATCGCTGTTGTCGAGCTGCTGCGCCGTCACGCTGATCGAGTCCTGGCTGGATACCTCGCCACCCCGGTTGTCGATATTGGCGACGTTCAACGTCAGCAAGCCGTTGGCGCTGAGCAGACCGTTGTGGCTGTTGTCGAGCCGGGTGCCGGTCAGGCTGAGGCTTCCCAGCGCGATGAACTGACCGCCCTGTTGTTGCAAGCCGCCGATGTTGGCGATGAGGTCTTGCTTGCTGGCGATTTGTCCGACGCTGTTATCGATGCTCGCGGCGTTCAGCACCAGCTTGCCGTCGGCGATCAGCGCAGCGTTGCGGTTGATCAGATCGTCGTCAACGCTGAGGGTCATCTCGCCACGGCTGCTCAGCAGGCCGTCGGTGTTGTCGAGACTTCCCGCGCGGGCATCGATGGCCGCTGCGGAAATCGCGCCATTGACGTTGGCCAGCGCATGGGCGACGCGCACCATCAAGCTCTGATTACTCAGCAGTTTGCCGTTGCTGTTATCGAGGCTGTCGGCGTTGAACGTAAAACCGAGTGCGCTGGAGATTTCGCCGTTTTGGTTGTTCACACCCGCGAGGTTTTTCAACAGCAAGGCGCCGGGCGCGTTGATCAGGCCATTCTGATTGTTGAGCTGGCCGTGGTTGAGGTCGAGGGTCAGCGTGCCGTTACTGAAGAGCTCGCCATCGTGTTGATCGAGGCCAGTAACGCTGGCTGTCACAGCCTTGGCGGCGGCGATGCGACCTCCGTCCTGGTTGGTGACCTGCGCTGCATTGAGGCTCAGGCTGTCGGCGCTGGTGAGCTGGCCGCTGTGGCTATTGTCGAACGCCCCAGTGCTGACAACGGTCGCGCCCTTGCCGGAAATCGCGCCCTGATTGCGGTTGTCCAGGCTGGCACTGGTCAGCGCCAGTGTGCCGTCGGTGCTGATCGAACCCTGCTGGTTACGCACCGTATCGTGGGTGACAACCGACAAGGCACCGGCGCTGGACACCTTGCCAGCGGTGTTGGTCAGCGTTTCGGCGGCGATGTTGAGGGTACCTTCGCTGCTGAGCAGGCCACTGGCGTTGTCAAGATCACCGCTGAGGTTGACGCTCAGATCGGTCTGCGCAGACAGCGTACCGCTGCTGTTATTCAGCAAACCGCCGTCGAGGCGCAACGCGCTGCCCGCGTAAATCAGACCGTTACTCTGGTTGAAGACGTTGGCGATGTTGAGGCCCATCGCGCCGCCAGACAGCACTTTGCCGACGCTGCTGTTGTTCAGCTGGCTGGCCTTGATGCGCACATCGGCGCTGCTGGAGAGCTCGCCGCTGCGGTTGTCGATGTCCGAAACATCGAGGTTCAGTGCTTTTGTCGAGCCCACCAGGCCGCCCGCGCGATTGTCGAGCTGGCTGCCCTTGAGGGTCAGATTGCCTTGGGCGACCACTTCGCCTTTCTGGTTGTTCAACGTGTTGATGGTGGCGTTGAGGTCGCGCTTGCTGGAGATGCGCCCGTTGCTGTTGAGCGCCACATCGGCGTTGACCAGCCCTGCCCCACCTGCACTGACCAGGCCGTTCTGGTTGTTTAGCGTGCCTTGAACGTTCAGGGCCAGATTGCCCCCGGCGGTGATCTGCCGGCCGCTGTTGTCGAGGCTCTGGCTGGTCGTGGCATTCAGGTCACGGCTGGCAATCACCGTTCCGTTGTTGCGCAGGTTCTGCGCATTCAGCACCACATCACCTGTCGCATTGCGGCTGTTGTCGGCGTTCACCCCCGCTTCAACAATCGCATTGTTAGTCAGTTGTCCGTTGCTGCTCAGGCTGATGCGATCACGTGCGGCGATGTTCTGCTGAATGGTCAGCGCGTCGCGGATCTGTACGTCGACGTTGCTGCCGTAGATTGCGCCTTGTACGTCAGCGCTGGCCGCCTTGACGTTGACCGCACCGTCGGCCGCGACCTGGGCCATGCTCAATTGGCCGTTAGCGTCGATCTGGATGTCGCCTGAGCTGGCCGCCAGGTTACCGGCCAGTTTCACGCCCACACCGGCTTCGGTGCCCACCAGGCGGATCGCGCCTGCATACATGCCGCCGAGGGCAGAGCTGTCGATGGCCAGTTGTGGTTTGGCGCTGCCGTCGTCGGCCAGCGCGGTGGCGTTGAGGGTCTGGGCGTTGACGTCGTTGCGGCCGGTGACGATGTTCAGCTGGTTGGCGTGCAGTTCTGCGTTGATTTTTGCGCTACGAGTGATGATGTCGAAGCGGTCGACGTTGTCGGCGTTCAGCCCTGCGCCGTCGATGGAGACGCTGCCGCCGTCGACATGGAAGTGGTCAATCCCACCTGCGCTGTCGAGCACCGGTTTGCCGGTGGTCAGGGTCGCTTGCGGGGTGTTGATGAAGCCGCAGCCGTTGCAACTGATGCCGTACGGGTTGGCTACGATGACGTGAGCAGCCTGCCCGGCCACTTCGGTGTAGCCCTTGAGCTGCGTGGCGTTGGCGCCGGTCACTTCGTTGAGAATGGTGCTGGCGGCGCGGCCGTTGAGGTTCTGGTTGCCGAGGATGATGCCGCCCAGTTGCGTGCTCTGGGTGCGGTCGGTGGCGTTGTTGAGGATCACACCCTCGCTGCCGACGTTGTACTGCTGGTACTGGTTGTGCGACAGGCCGTTGGCGTTGGGCGCGGCGATGTTGACGATGGGCACCCCGTTGCCCGCCTGGCCCAGCGTAGTGTTGGTGGTGCCGCTCACGGCAATGCCGTCGGCCTGCGCCAGCAGCGGCTGCCAGAACATCGCATTGGCGAGGATCAGGGCGAGGCCGCGTTTGGGCAGGCCGCAAAACGAGGATCGCTCGATCAGTTTCGCGGAGGGTTGGCGGGCAAGAAAGTTGAAGAAACGAACGTCCATGTCAGGCATCCCGGCGAAACGTTAGAGGAAAAAATCCAGGCGGAAATAGATCGGCGATTCACGCTCGATCAGGCCGGCCGGACGCTCCAGAGAGTGGGCAAAGGTGGCGGTCGCCGCGACGTGCTGGCCTCGGGCGAAAAATTCGAATGAGTTGCTGGACAGACGCCCGTGCTGGTCGCCGTTGTAGCGATCGTTGCGGATCACGCCCTGGTCGTAGCCGACTGC
>NZ_JBJDNK010000013.1:162943-163560 GCF_044900175.1 Pseudomonas sp. NPDC088444 | reverse complement strand
ATGAACTGGCCAGAGACGTCGTCCCAGGGGTTCGACTTGCACTGTTTGATGCCCAGGGAGATACGACGACGCTCTTCGTCGATGTCCAGAACCATGACTTCCACTTCATCGCCAACCTGAACGACTTTCGATGGGTGGATGTTCTTGTTGGTCCAGTCCATTTCGGAAACGTGCACCAGACCTTCAACGCCTTCTTCCAGCTCAGCGAAGCAGCCGTAGTCGGTCAGGTTGGTAACGCGTGCAGTCACGCGAGTACCTTCTGGGTAACGTGCCTTGATAGCAACCCATGGGTCTTCGCCCAGTTGCTTCAGACCCAGGGAAACACGATTGCGCTCGCGATCGTACTTCAGAACCTTGACGTCGATTTCGTCACCAACGTTGACGATCTCGGAAGGATGCTTGATGCGCTTCCAGGCCATGTCGGTGATGTGCAGCAGGCCGTCTACGCCGCCCAGGTCCACGAATGCACCGTAGTCGGTGAGGTTCTTGACGATACCTTTGACTTGTTGGCCTTCCTGCAGGGATTCCAGCAGAGCTTCGCGCTCGGCGCTGTTCTCGGCTTCCAGGACGCTGCGACGGGAAACGACAACGTTGTTGCGCTTCTGGTCCAGTTTGAT